>NZ_JBHVGL010000004.1:0-40955 GCF_042800875.1 Kitasatospora sp. NPDC057595
GTTTTTTGTTTTATACCCCCCGGGGTTCGGCCCCCCACCCACCGGCACCCCCGGGCAAACCCCCCCACCACCCGCCGGGCGGGCCGGGGGGCGGGCAGTCGAACGACTGCCCGCCCTCGTCACGTCCGTACGCCGTCAGGACTCCTTGCCGCCGCCCCCGCGGCGCGACCGGCGCCGGCCCAGCACCCGGCGGACCGGGCCGGTGACCGCCCCGGCCGCCCGCGCCAGCCGCGCGCCGACCCCCAGCCGGGCGGTCAGCAGCGCGTCCGAGATCCGCCACCGCAGCTGGGCGGAGGACGGCGGCAGCAGCAGCGCTCTGATCCGCTCCCGCCGTCCGAGCCGCGCCCGCAGGCCGTCCCGGGCGGTCCGGACGTCCGCCGCCAGCGGCTCGCCGACCTGCGCGGACCGGGCGTAGAGCACCCGCTCGGTGGCCAGCGCCACCCGGCCCGCGGCGGCCGCCGAGGCCTCGTCCAGCTCGCCGGTCTCGGTGATCCGGCGGACGGCGGCACGCGGAGTGCGCGACTCGTCCGGCGGGATGCCGAGGTCCCAGGCGGAGTCGATCAGTTCGTCCCAGGCGGCCAGCACCTGCGCGTCGGTGAGCCCGCCGGGACCCGGTCCGCCGGGGTGCCGACGCCCGGCGGTGCCGAGCCGGCGCCGGCGCAGCAGCGCGCGCCAGACCATCGGGGTGAGCAGCAGCACCAGCAGCAGCACGGCGACGGCCAGGGCGGCCAGCGTCTTCCCGGAGGGCCAGACGGACTGCCCGCCGGCGCCGGCCGCGTGGTCGCTGCGGTCGCCGCAGTCGCCGGTGCGGCGCAGCTTCGCGTCGCAGTCGGCGCTGGTGGACGGCAGCGGAACCGGCGTGGTGGCCTGCGGCTGCGGGGCGGGCGCGGTGGTCGGCTGGGTGGCCGGGGAGGAGATCGGGTCCGAGTAGTCGGGCTGGACGCCGCGGTTCGGGGTGGGCTCGAAGCGCAGCCAGCCGTAGCCCTCGAAGTAGAGCTCGGGCCAGGCGTGGTACATCGCGTCGGTCACCGAGTAGACGTTGCCGCCCTTGGTGTTGCCGGGGGTGAAGCCGAGCGCGACCCGGGCGGGGACGCCCAGGGTGCGGGCCATCACCGCCATGGTGGAGGCGAAGTGGACGCAGTAGCCGCGCCGGCGGGCCAGGAAGTCCGCCATCGCGTCGCCGCCGTTGTCGGGCTTGATGGTGGTGTCGTAGGTGAAGTCCGGCCCGGTGAACCAGGTGCGCAGGGCGTCCATCTTGTCGTACGGGGTCGGCGCGTTCTTGGTGATGTTGGCCGCCGTCTGCCGGACCACCTCGGGCAGGTCGGAGGGCACGGCCAGGTACTGCCGGGTGATCCGCTCGGGTGCCTTGGGCGCGCTGCGCAGGCTGGAGGCGGTGGGCTGGACGTCCATCCCGGTGGCCGTGTACTTGAGGCCCTTGATCGCCTTCTCCTTGGCGGGGAGCACGCTGGCGGTGACCCGGTCGAGCTGCCAGGCGGAGTTGTCGCGCAGGTTGACGTTCCGTGCCGGGTAGGGCAGCGGCAGCCAGGCGTCCTCCAGCCGGTTGCCGATCATGACCTCGGTCTTGGCCTCGGGCACGTCGACCGATCCCAGCCCCTCGGGGGCGGGCAGGACGCCGGTGAACGGCTCGGTGTCCGAGGAACCGCGCTTCCAGGCGGTGCCGTCGAAGGCGTCCAGCGCGCCGGTGCGCAGGTAGGTGGAGCCGGCGGACGGGCTCTCCGTCGAGTACGTGAACAGCTCGACGTTGCGCGGGTTGGGCAGCGACCCGGTCAGCGCGACCATCGGGTCGAGGCTGCTCACGCCGCCCGCGCCGCCGTGCCGGCCGGAGGCCGCGGCGGGGCCGGTGTGCAGCAGTCCGGTGCTCCAGCGCGGCAGGAAGGCGGGCAGCAGCAGGGCGAGCACGAGGGCCACCACGCCGACCTGGCGGCCGTTCTGGCCGAGCGCGCCGAGGCCGTTGCCGCCCTCGCCGCGTTCGGCGCCGCGGAAGACCCGGCCCCAGCGGGAGACCCGGTCCTGGCCCTCGGCGAAGAGCAGCACCAGGTAGCCGGTGGCGGCGGTGGCGAACCAGAGCCAGCTGCCCTGCCCGCCGGCCAGGCCGTTGCCGACCGAGTAGAGCGCGAGCAGCGGCAGTCCGGCCAGGGCCGAGCGGCGGTAGGTGACCGCGACGGTGTCCACGGCGACGGCGATCAGACCGACCGAGGCGACCAGGATCAGCCGCAGGCCCGGGTTGGGCGGGGCGGGGATGGCGTAGTCGCGGACGTCGGCGAACCCCTGGCCGAGGACCCGGCCGAGGGCGCGGACCGACTCGGTGCCCGGCACGACGCCGCCGAAGACCGCCGAGGAGGAGGCGAAGCCGAGCAGCAGCATGACGAAGAGCGCCAGCAGCTGGCCGACCGGGACGGTCCACCGGTAGAACGGCGTGCGCCGCAGCCCGGCGCCGACGGCCGCGACCACCGTCACCACGAGCAGGGCGTGGCCGATCCAGCCCCTGCTGGTCAGCAGCGGGGTCAGGCAGAGCGCGGCCAGGAGGGTGGCCAGCGCCGAGTACACGGTCAGTTTGGCCCGGGTGGTCACGCGCCGGCCTCTTCTCGGTAGGGGGAGGGCGACTCGGTCCCCTCGGTGGCCCGCCACAGCTCGGGGACGGAGTCGCCGGCGCGGACGGTGAGCACCGTCCAGCCGGCCTCGCGCAGTCGGCGGGCCCGGTCGCGGAACTCCTCGCCGCCGGTGTCCGGGGCGAGCATGCGCAGGCCGGCCCAGGTGCCGGTGTCGAGCAGGAAGACGACGGCGCCGCCGGTGCGGCTGCGCAGCCGGGCGAGCCGGGCGGTCTGCTCCTCGTCGAGCTCGCCGAGGACGGCCACCAGCAGGCCCTCGCCGCCGGCCCGCAGCGGGTCCTCGGCGCGGGAGAGCCCGGCCCCGTCGGAGAGGTCGACGACGGCGAGCGCGTCCAGGATGACGCCGGAGGTGTCGGCGGCGCCGTGCCCGCCGTCCACGCCGAGGCCGGGGACGGCGTGGCCGGTGTCGGTGAGCAGGCGGGTCTGGTAGCCGCGCTCCAGCAGGTGCGCGGCGACGGAGGCGGCGCAGCTCACGGCCCATTCGAAGGAGGAGGCCGGGCCGCTGCCCCGGTGGGCGGTCTCGCGGGTGTCCAGCAGCACGGTGGCGCGGGCCCGGCGGGGCTGCTCCTCGCGCCGGACCATCAGTTCGCCGTAGCGGGCGGTGGACTTCCAGTGCACCCGGCGCAGGTCGTCGCCGGCCCGGTACTCGCGCAGGATGACGTCGTCGTCGCCGGCCAGCGCGAGGGAGCGGGTGTGGCTGTCGCCCTGCCCGGCCCATTCGCCGCTGAGCCGCACGTGCGGCAGCGCCAGCACCTGCGGGACGACGGTGAGCACGTCGGAGGCGGCGAAGGAGCGGTTCAGCTCGCACATCCCGAACGGGTCGGAGAGCCGCAGCTGGAGCGGGCCGAGCGGGTAGCGCCCGCGCAGGTCGGAGCGGACCCGGTAGGAGACCTCGCGGTGGCCGCGCGGCTCGACCCGGTCCAGGACGAACCGAGGGCGCGGCCCGAGCACGTACGGGACCTTGTCCTCCAGCAGCAGCAGACCGGTGGGGACCCGTGAGACGTTGTCCACCCGCAGGTGCACCCGGGCCTCCTGACCGGCCACCGCCCGGCGCGGGGAGAGCCGGCGGCCGCTGGCGACCCGGTAGCGGGTGTTGGCCAGCAGCAGCGCGGCGGCCAGCGGCAGCACGGCGAGCAGCACGCCGACGCGCAGCAGCGCGTCCTGGCCGAGCAGGTAGGCGCAGACCACCGCGGTCAGTCCGGCGGCGAGGAAGGAGCGGCCGCGGGTGGTGAGGCCGCGCAGGCCGGCGCGCAGGCCCGACGGTTCGTCGGACGGGCCCACCTCAGCCCCTCCGGACGGCCGTGCCGCCCTGCTGCGGGCGCGGCAGCGGCAGGCGGGCGACCAGGTCGGTGACGATCTGTTCGGCGGTGCGGCGGCTGAGCTGGGTCTCGGCGGTGGGCATCAGACGGTGGGCGAGCACCGGGACGGCGAGGCGCTGCACGTCGTCCGGGGTGACGTAGTCGCGGCCGTCCAGGGCGGCGGCGGCGCGGGCGGCCCGGACCAGGTGCAGGGTGGCGCGCGGCGAGGCGCCCAGCCGCAGCTCGTGGCTGCTGCGGGTGGCGGCGACCAGGTCGACGACGTAGCGGCGGACCGGGTCGGCGACGTGCACGGCGCGGACCAGCTCGACCAGCTTGAGGATGTCGGCGGCGTGCGCGACCGGCTGCAGGTCGTCCAGCGGGCTGGCGCCGGCGTGCACGTCGAGCATGGCGAACTCGGCCTCGGGGCTGGGGTAGCCCATCGAGATCCGGGCCATGAAGCGGTCCCGCTGGGCCTCCGGGAGGGGGTAGGTACCCTCCATCTCGACCGGGTTCTGGGTGGCGACCACCATGAACGGCGAGGGCAGCACGTAGCTGGTGCCGTCGATGGTGACCTGGCGCTCCTCCATCGACTCCAGCAGCGCGGACTGGGTCTTGGGCGAGGCCCGGTTGATCTCGTCGCCGACCACGATCTGGGCGAAGATCGCGCCGGGGCGGAACTCGAAGTCGCGCTGCTGCTGGTCGAAGATGTTGGTGCCGGTGACGTCCGAGGGCAGCAGGTCCGGGGTGAACTGGATGCGCCGCACGGTGCAGTCGACGGACCGGGCGAGCGCCTTGGCCAGCATGGTCTTGCCGACGCCGGGAACGTCCTCCAGCAGCAGATGGCCCTCGGCGAGCAGCACGGTCAGGGCGATCCGCACGGCCTCCGGCTTGCCCTCGATCACGCTCTCGATGTTGGCCCGGACCCGGTCGACGACGGCGGCGAGTTCCGACAGGCCGACCGGGCCGTACCCGGCTGCGCCCTGGTCGCTCCCCGCACGACCGTCGAGACCGGCCTGATCGCTGTAGCTCGTCACCCGTTCGCTCCCTGGCACACCACGACCGGCTCCGTCCGAGCCCGGCCCCACCCCATGCTGGACGCGGCCCCTCCGGGAGCGGTTCCGTGTGCGGGAGCCGGTGCCGGGGTACGGCCTGCGGCTGGCCGCCCCAGGTGGTTCGAGGTCAGACCGGCAGGCGCATTCTCCCCCCTGGGGAGGTCAGAAGTCACCACTTGGAAGGGCTGCCCAGGTCGGAAGGGGCACCGCGGGTGCCCGGCGCGCCCGGACGGCGTCGGCCGGGCCGCTCGGGCGGGCTGCTCGGCCGGGCCGTTCGGCGGGGCGGGAGATCAGTCGATCTCGCGCAGCAGACCGGTGTGGACGTCGAAGACGAATCCGCGCACGTCGTCGGTGTGGAGCAGGAAGGGCGAGGTGCGCACCCGCTGCATCGACTGCCGGACGTCGCCGTCCAGGTCGACGAAGGCCTCGACGGCCCACTGCGGGCGCTGGCCGACCTCGGCCTCCAGCTCGCGGCGGAAGTCCTCGGTGAGGCCGAGCAGGCCGCAGCCGGTGTGGTGGATCAGCGCGATCGAGCGGGTGCCCAGGGCGCGCTGGCTGATGGTCAGGGAGCGGATGGTGTCGTCGGTGACCACGCCGCCCGCGTTGCGGATGACGTGGGCGTCGCCGAGTTCGAGGCCGAGTGCGGCGAAGAGGTCGAGACGGGCGTCCATGCACGCGACCACGGCGATCCTCTGCACCGGGCGGGCGTCCATGCCGCCGTCGCGGAAGGTCAGCGCGTACTCGCGGTTGGCGGCGACGAAGCGGTCGATGATGGTCGGGATGGGGTCGGCAGCGGCGGTCGGCGTGGGCCGGTCGGGAGTCACTGTCATGGGGAAGACGTTAGTGCGATTCATCCGCTCGCGGTGGGGCTGTTTGCGACAGAGCGGACGCCTGTGGCCGAAGGCGTTTCCACAATGCGGGAGTGATGGGCGATCGGCCGTCCGGGTGCCCCGCCGGGCCTCTGGCATGTGCCACGAGCACCGTCGCGACCTGCGGTGATCCTTTCCGCCGCCCGGGTGGTGCGCCGGAGCGGGCCATTGACTGACGGGGCGTGCGCGATAGAGTTGCGGCGCAGTGGAGCACACCCGCCGGGGCCCGTCAACCGGGCCTTTCCGGCCGTGCGGTGACCGACGCGGCCCGTGGCCTCCACCCGCTCTCCGTGCCACCTGGCGCACCTTCCCCGGCGCCGGGCGGTCACGACCTTCCCCAGGAGCGGGCGGGGACCACGGGTCGCGCGGCCCGGCCCGCGGGACGGCTGCGCGGCGTGGTGGGAGAGAATGGTCGGAGCTCCCCGGACGTCGGGCGGCTTTCGCACCGAGGAAGGGCGCCACAGCGCATGACCACCAACGATCCGGCACCCAAGCACGTCCCGGTGATGCTGCAGCGGTGCATGGACGCGCTGGCCCCGGCGATCTCCCGGCCCGGCGCGGTGGTGGTGGACGCCACCCTGGGCCTCGGCGGCCACAGCGAGGCCCTGCTCACCCAGTTCCCGGACGTCCGGCTGATCGCGGTGGACCGCGACCCGGCGGCGCTCAAGCTCTCCGGCGAGCGGCTGGCCCGCTTCGGCGACCGGGCCACCCTGGTGCACGCCGTCTACGACGAGATCCCCGAGGTGCTGGAGCGCCTGGGCGTCCCCAGGATCGACGGCGTCCTGTTCGACCTCGGGGTCTCCTCGATGCAGCTGGACGAGGCCGACCGCGGCTTCGCCTACGCCCAGGACGCGCCGCTGGACATGCGGATGGACCAGACCCGGGGGATCAGCGCGGCCGAGGTGCTGAACACCTACAGCCACGGCGAGCTGGCCCGGATCCTCAAGTTCTACGGCGAGGAGCGGTTCGCCGGCAAGATCGCCTCGGTCATCGTCCGGGAGCGTGAGAAGGAACCGTTCACCACCAGCGCGCGTCTGGTCGATCTGGTGCGCAACGCCATCCCGGCCGCCACCCGCCGCACCGGCGGGAACCCGGCCAAGCGGACCTTCCAGGCGCTGCGGATCGAGGTCAACGGCGAACTGGAGGTCCTCGACCGGGCGATCCCCGGAGCGCTGGACGTGCTGGCGCTCGGCGGGCGGATCGTCGTGATGTCCTACCAGTCGCTGGAGGACCGCCTGGTCAAGCAGTACTTCGCGGCCGGTGCGACCAGTACCGCCCCGCCGGGGCTGCCGTTCGTACCCGAGGAGCACCAGCCCTGGCTGAAGCTGATCACTCGCGGTGCCGAACTGGCCACGGAGGAGGAGATCGAGGAGAACCGGCGCGCCGCGCCCGTGCGGCTGCGGGTGGCGGAGAGGATCAGGGACCGAAGCACCCGGCGCTGACCGGCACCGGGGCGGTCCGAAGGGCGGAGGAACAACAGTGGTGGGGCCGGTGGCCGGAGGCGGGGCGGGGAGTCGTTTGCTCCCCGGGCAGAGCGGCAGGGCGCGGATCACCGTGCGTCCGGGGCGGCCGGTACGGGGGCGGACACCGTTCGCCGTGCTGGTGGTGGTGCTGCTCGGAGCCGGGCTGCTCGGGCTGCTGGCGCTGAACACCGCGCTCAACGAGGGCTCCTTCGAGCTGTCCCGGCTGCAGCGGCAGACCACCGTGCTGACCGACGAGCAGCAGGGGCTGCAGCGCCAGATCGACCAGAACTCCGCTCCGGACGCGCTGGCCCGCCGGGCCGGCGAGCTGGGCATGGTGCCGGGTGGCGGGATGGCCTTCCTCGACCTGCCGAACGGCGGCGCCGTGGTCGGCACGCCCAAGGCGGCCCAGGACAGCCCTCCGGTGAAACGGTCCACCGCGGAACCGTGGCCCGCGAAGCAGCCCGCGCCGGGCACCCAGCCGACCGCTCAGCCGAGTGCGCAGCCGACCGCCCAGCCGACCGCGGGCGGGACCACCCCGGCCGCCCCGCCGCCGCCGTCCACCGCCGCCGCGTCGCCGACCGGCCCGGTGTCGGGCGGTGACGTCACCGTCCAGGTCAACCCGGGCACGGCGCAGCCGTCGCCGCACGCGGGCGGGGGTACCGGCCGATGAGCACACCCCGCCAGCCCTCCGGTGGCGCCGGCGCGGGCGGTCGCCGCCCCGTCAAGGGCGCCGCGCCGCGTCCGGCCGCCCCGCGCGGGCAGTCCGCCGGCCGCGCCCAGACCCCCAAGGCGCAGACCCCCAAGGCGCAGAGTCCCAAGGCACCGGGCCCGAAGCCGCAGAGTCCCAAGGCCCAGCCCGCCAAGCCGTCGGCCGCCAAGGAGCAGCCCGGCCGTCCGCGCCCGGCGCGCGCGCCCCAGCAGCGCCGCTCCGACGGGCGCCCCCCGGCACCCCGGCCGCGCCCCCAGCGCCGCCCGCCGACCCGTCGCCCCGCCTCCCGCGGCATCCGGCTGGCCGACCCGCGCCGCCGGCTGCGGGTGATCACCATCGTGCTCTCGGTGGTGTTCTCGATCTTCGCCGGACGGCTGGTCCAGCTGCAGCTGCTGGACTCCGACGCGCTGGCCGCCGACGCCAACACCAACCGCTACCTGAACATCCCGATCACCGCCGAACGGGGCTCGATAACGTCCTCCGACGGGGTGTCGCTGGCCACCACCGTCGACGCCTACGACATCACCGCCGACCCGGCGATGTTCACCCCCGAGGCGACCGGTCTGCCCGACGCCCCCGAGCAGGCCGCCGCGCTGCTGGCGCCGATCCTCGGCGTGCCCAAGGAGAAGATCGCGGCCGACCTGCACACCCCCAAGACCCGCTACAAGCGGCTCGCCGCCCAGCAGAGCCCGGACGTCAAGAACCAGATCAGCGACCTCAAGTCCGGTCTGGAGAAGCAGGCGGGATCGCGCGCCTGCCAGGCGCAGAAGCGGCTGCTGAACAAGCCCGCCGAGGAGGGCGGCCGCACCCGGCTGGACAACGAGTGCGTCAACCCGCTGGCCGGCGTCTTCAACCGGGACACCCAGAAGCGGGTCTACCCGTCCGACGGGCTGGCCGCCAACCTGGTCGGCTTCGTCAACGCCGAGGGCGAGGGCGCCGGCGGGCTGGAGCAGCAGTACCAGAAGCTGCTGGCCGGCAAGGACGGCCACAGCAGCTACGCCCAGGCCGGCGGCCGCCTGGTGCCGACCGCGGGCGGCTCGCTGGACCCCGCCGTGCCCGGCACCGACCTGCGGCTGACCATCAACCGCGACATCCAGTGGGCCGCCCAGCGGGCCATCACCGACCAGGTCACCAACGCCGGGGCGGAGAAGGGCTACGTGATCGTCCAGGACGTGCGGAACGGCCAGGTGCTGGCGATGGCCACCTCGCCCGGCTTCAACCCGAACGACCTGAGCACCGCCAAGAACTCGCAGCTCGGCAACGCCGCCCTGCAGGACGCCTACGAGCCCGGCTCCACCGCCAAGCTGATGACCATGGCGGCCGTCCTGGACACCGGCAAGGCCACCTGGGACACCAAGGTCACCGTGCCGTACCCGCTGGTCCGCGGCGACGTCGCGTTCAAGGACGACATCGAGCACGACACCTGGTACCTCACCCTGGCCGGCGTGCTCGCCAAGTCCTCCAACATCGGCACCATCGAGGCCGCCCAGACCCTCGGCGACACCCAGCCCGAGGCCAACCGGGTGCTCTACGACTACCTGCGGAAGTTCGGCATCGGCCAGCAGACCGGCCTCGGCTTCCCCGGCGAGACCGCCGGGCTGCTCGACAAGCCGGAGGACTGGAAGGCGTCCAAGCAGTACACCATCCCGTTCGGCCAGGGCCTGTCGGTCAACGCGCTGCAGGCGACCTCGGTCTTCTCGACCATCGCCAACGGCGGGGTCCGGGTGGCGCCCAGCGTCGTCCAGGGCACCACCGCGCCGGACGGCAAGTACAGCGCGGCCCCGGCCTCGGAGCAGTCCCGGGTGGTCAGCGAGCAGACCGCCAAGACCCTCACCGAGATGCTGGAGTCCGTCGTCTCCGACGAGCAGGGCACCGGCGGCAGGGCCGCGATCCCGGGCTACCGGGTCGCCGGCAAGACCGGCACCGCCAACCGGGTGGACCCGAAGGCCGGCGGCTACCGCGGGTACACCGCTTCCTTCATCGGCTTCGCCCCGGCCGACCAGCCCCGGGTCACCGTCTCCTGCGTGATCCAGGACCCGGTCAACGGCCACTTCGGCGGCCAGCTGTGCGGCCCGGTGTTCAAGCAGGTGATGGAGTTCACCCTCAAGACCCTCCAGGTCCCGCCGAGCGGCAGCGAGGCGCCCAACCTGCCCGTCGAGTGGAAGCCGTGATCGACCATGAGCAACAACCTGGCGGGTGCGGCCGCCGGTGCGGAAAAGGGCCGGTTTGGCCCTGGACGCCCTTCGGCGGATAGCCTCTCCGCCGTGCCGAAACCCGATCAAATCACCGTGAGCCCGCCCCGCCCCGCCCGGACCGGCGCCCGGCCGCTCGCCGAGGTCGCCCGCCTGCTGGGCCTGGACCCCGTCGAGGGGCCCGAGGTCACCGGCGTCACCCACAACGCCCGCGAGGTCCGCCCCGGCGACGTGTACGTGGCGTTCCCCGGCGCCAACCACCACGGCGCCTCCTTCGCCGGGCAGGCCGCCGAGGCCGGCGCGGTCGCGGTGCTCACCGACCCGGCCGGCGCCGAGCTGGCGGCGGGCACCGGCCTGCCGCTGCTGGTCGTCGACCGGCCCCGGGCCCGGATGGGCGAGCTCGCGGCCGCGGTCTACGACCGGCCCTCCGAGCGGCTGCTGATGATCGGGCTCACTGGCACCAACGGCAAGACCACCACCTCCTACCTGGTCGAGGGCGGCCTGCGCGGCGCCGACCGCCACCCCGGGGTGATCGGCACCGTCGAGATGCGGGTCGGCGACGAGCGGATCAAGAGCGAGCGCACCACCCCCGAGGCCACCGACCTGCACGCGATCCTCGCCGTGATGGGCGAGCGCGGCGCGGACGCGGTGACCATGGAGGTCTCCAGCCACGCCCTGGTCTACGGCCGCACCGACGGCGTGTCCTACGACGTCGCGCTGTTCAACAACCTCACTCCCGAGCACCTCGACTTCCACCCGGACATGGAGGACTACTTCCAGGCGAAGGCCCGGCTCTTCCAGCCCGGCAAGTCCCGCGCCGGAGTGGTCAACGTGGACGACGCCTACGGCCGCCGGCTCGCCGCCGAGGCGAAGATCCCGGTCGCCACCTTCTCCGCCACCGGGGCCCCGGGGGCGGACTGGCGCGCGGTGGACGTCCAGCTCGGCCCGATCGGCTCGACCTTCCGGGTGCTGGGCCCCGGCGGCGCCGAGGCGGACGCCTCCGTCCCGCTGCCCGGCCCGTTCAACGTCGCCAACGCGCTGGCCGCGATCGCCGTGCTCGCCACTGCCGGGATCCCGCTGGAGCGGGCGGTGGCCGGCGTCGCCGCCGTCCCCGGCGTCCCCGGCCGGCTGGAGCGGGTGGACGCCGGCCAGCCGTACGTCGCGGTGGTCGACTACGCGCACAAGCCGGACGCCCTGGAGGCCGTCCTCGGCTCGCTGCGCGAGGTCACCAAGGGCCGGCTGCACGTGGTGATCGGCTGCGGCGGCGACCGCGACCCGCACAAGCGGGCCCCGATGGGCGGCATCGCCGCCCGGCTGGCCGACACCGCCCTGCTGACCAGCGACAACCCGCGCAGCGAGGACCCGCTGACGATCCTCGCCACCATGCTGAACGGCGCCGCCGCGGTGCCCGAGGCCGAGCGCGGCGCCGTCCTGGTCGTGCCCGACCGCGCCGAGGCGATCGAGCTGGCGGTCGCCCGTGCCCAGGCCGGCGACACGGTGCTGGTGGCCGGCAAGGGCCACGAGCTCGGCCAGTACGTACGAGACGAGATCCGCCCCTTCGACGACCGGGAGGTGCTGCGCGAATCCATCGCGCGGACCACGGCCGCCCGGGGCACCGGAGGAGTAGAGCAGCCGTGATCGCACTGACCCTCGCCGAGGTGGCCGCCGCAGTCGGGGGAACCCTGGCCGGCGCCGACCCCGACGTCCTGGTGACCGCCCCGGTCGAGGTCGACTCCCGCAAGGTCCGCCCCGGCGGCCTGTTCGCGGCCTTCGTCGGCGAGCACGTGGACGGCCACGACTACGCGGTCACCGCCGTCGAGGCCGGCGCCGTCGCGGTGCTGGCCTCCCGCCCGGTCGGCGTGCCCGCCGTGCTGGTCGACAGCGTGGTGGACGCGCTCGGCAAGCTGGCCCGCACCGTCGTGGGCCGCTCCGACGCCGCCGTGGTCGCGCTGACCGGCTCGGCCGGCAAGACCAGCACCAAGGACCTGATCGCCCAGCTGCTCCAGCGCCTGGGCGACACCGTCTACCCGCCCGGCTCGCTCAACAACGAGATCGGCCACCCGATGACCGCCCTGCGGGTCGAGGACGCCACCCGGCACCTGGTGCTGGAGATGGGCGCCCGGCACAAGGGCGACATCGAGTACCTCACCTCGATCACCCCGCCGCGGATCGGCCTGGTGCTCAACGTCGGCACCGCGCACGTCGGCGAGTTCGGCTCCCAGGAGGCGATCGCCGAGGCCAAGGGCGAACTCGTCGAGGCCCTGCCGGCCGACGGCGCGGCGATCCTCAACGCGGACGACCGGCTGGTGCGCGCCATGGCCGCGCGCACCAAGGCCAAGGTGGTCTACTTCGGCGAGTCCGCGCAGGCCGACGTCCGGGCACAGGACGTTCGCCTGGACTCCACCGGACGTCCATCCTTCACGCTGAGCACCCCGGCCGGTTCCGCACCGGTGCAGCTGCGCCTGTACGGTGAGCACCACGTCTCGAACGCCCTCGCCGCCGCCGCGGTGGTGATGGAGCTCGGGATGACCGTCGACGACACCGCCGAAGCGCTGAGCCAGGCGGGTGCGCTGTCCCGCTGGCGCATGGAGGTCGTCGACCGGGCCGATGGTGTCACCGTCGTCAACGACGCCTACAACGCGAACCCCGACTCGATGCGGGCCGCGCTGCGGGCGCTCATCTCGATGGGGGGTCGCGGCCCGGAGCGCCGTCGCACCTGGGCGGTGCTCGGCGAGATGCGGGAGCTCGGCGAGGACAGCCTGGCCGAGCACGACGCCATCGGGCGGCTCGCCGTCCGGCTCGACGTCACCAAGCTGGTGGCGGTCGGCGGACGCGAGGCGGCCTGCATGGAACTGGGCGCGAGGAACGAAGGTTCGTGGGGTGAGGAGTCGGTGCTGGTGTCCGACGCGGACGCGGCGGTCGAGCTGCTGCGCAGTCAGCTGCGGCCGGGGGATGTGGTGCTGGTGAAGGCCTCCCGTTCGGTGGGGCTGGAGAAGGTGGCCGAGGCCCTCCTCGCGGACGGTGCGGCCGAGTAATGAAGCAGATCCTCTTCTCCGGCATGATCGGCCTGATCCTGTCGCTGGCCGGTACCCCCGCGCTGATCAAGCTGCTGGCCCGGCAGGGCTACGGCCAGTACATCCGCGACGACGGCCCCAAGGCGCACCACAGCAAGAAGGGCACGCCCACCATGGGCGGCATCGCCTTCATCCTGGCGACCCTGGTGGCCTACTTCGCGACCAAGGCGATAACGGGCGAGAGCCCGACCGCCTCCGGGCTGCTGGTGCTGTTCCTGACCACCGGTCTGGGCCTGGTGGGCTTCCTCGACGACTACATCAAGGTCGTCAAGCGCCGCTCCCTGGGCCTGCGGGCCAAGGCCAAGCTGGCCGGCCAGTCCATCGTCGGCCTGGCCTTCGCGGTCCTGGCCCTGCAGTTCCCCGACAACGCCGGCCGTCGCCCGGCCTCCGAGCACCTGTCCTTCGTCCGGGACTTCGAGTGGGCGATCGGCCCGGTGCTGTTCGTCATCTTCGCGTACTTCCTGATCGCCGCCACCTCCAACGGCGTCAACCTGACGGACGGTCTGGACGGCCTGGCCACCGGTGCCTCGGTGATGGCCTTCGGCGCCTACACCTTCATCGGCGTCTGGGAGTACGGCCAGAGCTGCGCCTACGTGGCCTCGGCCACCTCCAACTGCTACGACGTCCGCGACCCGCTGGACCTCGCGGTGGTCGCGGCCGCCCTGATGGGCTCCTGCTTCGGCTTCCTCTGGTGGAACACCTCGCCCGCCAAGATCTTCATGGGCGACACCGGCTCGCTGGCCCTCGGCGGCGCGCTGGCCGGTCTGGCGATCTGCTCGCGCACCGAGATCCTGCTCGTCCTGCTGGGCGGCCTCTTCGTGATCATCACCCTCTCGGTGATCATCCAGGTCGGCTCGTTCCGGATGACCGGCAAGCGCGTCTTCAAGATGGCCCCGCTGCAGCACCACTTCGAACTCAAGGGCTGGAGCGAGGTCCTGGTCGTGGTCCGGTTCTGGATCATCCAGGGCCTGTGCGTGGCCGTCGGCCTCGGCCTCTTCTACGCGGGATGGGTGACCGGATGACCGCCCCCGCACCGACCGGCCCCGACTGGGCCGGACTCCGGGTCGCCGTCGCCGGGCTCGGCGTCTCCGGCATCAGCGCCGCCCGCGTCCTGCGCGGCCTCGGCGCCGAGGTCACCGTCGTGGACGGCGGCTCCGGCGAGGGCCTGCGGGCCCGCGCCGCCGAGCTGGAGGCGCTGGGCGTCACCGTCCGCCTCGGCGACGGCGCCACCCTGCCCGAGAGCACCCGACTGGTCGTCACCTCGCCCGGCTGGCCGCCGGGCAGCCCGCTGTTCGCCGCCGCCGCCGAGGCCGGCGTCGAGGTCTGGGGCGACGTCGAGCTGGCCTGGCGCCTGCGCCGGCCGCTGCCCGCCACCGGCGAGCCGGCCCCCTGGCTGGCCGTCACCGGCACCAACGGCAAGACCACCACCGTCCAGATGCTCGCCTCGATCCTCACCGCCGCCGGCCGGCGCACCGCCGCCGTCGGCAACGTCGGGGTCTCGGTGCTGGACGCGGTGCTCGCCGAGGAGCCGTACGACGTGCTCGCCGTCGAACTCTCCAGCTACCAGCTGCACTGGGCGCCCTCGCTGCGCCCGTACGCGGCCGCCGTGCTCAACCTGGCGCCCGACCACCTCGACTGGCACGGCTCGATGGAGGCGTACGCCGCCGACAAGGGCCGGATCTACGAGGGCAACGTCGTCGCCTGCGTGTACAACCTGGCCGACCCGGCCACCGAGGCGCTGGTCCGCGAGGCCGACGTCGAGGAGGGCTGCCGGGCGATCGGCTTCGGCCTCGGCGCACCCGGCCCGTCGAACCTCGGCGTGGTCGACGGCCTGCTGGTGGACCGCGCGTTCGTGGCCGACCGGGCCAAGAACGCCGCCGAGCTGGGCTCGGTCGAGGACGTCAGGCCGCCGGCCCCGCACAACATCACCAACGCCCTGGCGGCCGCCGCGCTGGCCCGCGCCTACGGCGTGGAGCCGAAGGCCGTCCGGGAGGGCCTGCGGGCCTTCCGCCCGGACGCGCACCGGATCGCCGAGGTCGCGGTGGTCGACGGCGTCACGTACGTCGACGACTCCAAGGCGACCAACACCCACGCCGCCGCGGCCTCGCTCGCCGCGTACCGGCCGGTCGTCTGGATCGCCGGCGGCCTGGCCAAGGGCGCGACCTTCGACGAGCTGGTCGGGGGCGCGGCCGAGCGGCTGCGGGCCGCCGTGCTGATCGGCGAGGACCGCGCGCTGATCCGCGAGGCGCTGGCGCGACACGCCCCGGATGTCCCGGTGATCGAGGCGGCCGAGGGCCAGACTGGCGCGGTGGCGATGACCGAGGTGGTCCGCGCGGCCGCGTCGCTCGCCCGAACGGGTGACACGGTACTGCTGGCCCCGGCCTGCGCCTCGATGGACATGTTCACCAACTACGGCGAGCGCGGCGACCTGTTCGCCGCGGCCGTGCGGGAGCTGGCGGACCGGTAGCGGACATGGACGGGCTCCGGCCCTGAAGCACGAAAAGGGGAGCGGTGTGGCCGGGCAGGGCAGGGCGGGTGGTTCGAGCACGCCGGAGAGAGGCGGCCCGGCCGAGTCCCTGCGGGTGATCTCGGCCACCACCACCGCCTACAAGTCGGCCGGTCCGGTCGCCCGTCTGCAGGCCTTCCGGGGCCGCGTGCGGTACGCCCTGGACCGGCCGCTCACCCCCTACCTGCTGATCGCCGGAACGGCGCTGCTGCTGGTCGTGCTGGGGCTGATGATGGTCTTCTCGGCCTCCCAGATCCTGGCGCTGGGCCAGCACCGCTCCACCCAGTTCTACTTCTTCAAGCAGCTGCTCGCGGTGGTGCTCGGCCTCGTGCTGCTGCTCGGCTTCGCCCTGGTGCCGGTGGCCGTGCTGCGGGTGATCGTCTACCCGGTGATGCTCATCGTGATCGGCGCCCTGGTGCTGGTCGCGATCCCGGGCATCGGCATGGAGGTCAACGGCAACCGGAACTGGCTGGATTTCGGCGTGTTCCAGTTCCAGCCGTCGGAGTTCGCCAAGCTGGCCCTGGTGCTCTGGGGCGCCGACCTGCTGGCCCGCAAGCAGAAGACCGGCACGCTCGACCAGTGGAAGCACCTGCTGGTCCCGCTGGTGCCCGGCGCCCTGCTGCTGCTCGCGCTGATCATGCTCGGCGGCGACATGGGCACCTCGATGATCCTGGTCGCGATGCTGTTCGGCCTGCTGTGGATGGTCGGCGCGCCGCTGCGGCTGTTCGTGGCCACCCTCGGCGTGGCCGTGGTGGTCTGCACCGCCCTGGTGGTCACCGTCCCGCACCGGGCCGAGCGGCTCTCCTGCATCGGCGTGACCAAGCTCGACGCCGCCGGCACCTGCTTCCAGGCCCTGCACGGCGTGTACTCGTTCGGCCTCGGCGGTCTGTTCGGCTCCGGCCTCGGCGCCGGCGTGGAGAAGTGGGGCCAGCTCCCGGAGGCGCACACCGACTTCATCTTCGCCACCACGGGCGAGGAACTCGGTCTGGTGGGGACGCTGTCGGTGATCGGTCTCTTCGCGGCACTAGGCTACGCGGGTATCCGTGTGGCCATCGGCACGAAGGATCCCTTCGTCAGGTACGCCGCGGGAGCCGCCACCACCTGGATCATGGCGCAGGCCGTGATCAACCTGGGGTCGGCGCTGGGACTGCTGCCCATCGCGGGCGTCCCGCTCCCGCTGTTCTCCTACGGCGGTTCCGCCATGCTGTCGGCCATGTCCGCGATCGGGGTGCTGCTCTGCCTGGCACGCAGCAGCTCGGGAGCGAAGGCGGCCCTGGCCGCCCGGAGCAAGAACTCCCGGATCAGGAAGCAGCTGGCCCGGGTGCTGCCACGACGACGAACCACAGCGCGCCCGGCCAGCGGGCCGGCACGCAGGGAGCGGTGAATTTCGGTGCATGTCGTACTCGCCGGCGGGGGGACCGCCGGTCACATCGAGCCGGCCATGGCCCTCGCGGACGCCCTCCGCAGGCACGACCCGTCCATCGGGATCACCGCCCTCGGCACCGAGCGCGGCCTGGAGACCCGACTGGTGCCCGAGCGCGGCTACCAGCTGGAGCTGATCCCGGCCGTCCCGCTGCCCCGCAAGCCCACCCCCGAGCTGATCACCGTCCCGGGCCGGCTGCGCGGCACCGTCCGGGCCGCCCAGGAGATCATCGAGCGGGTCAAGGCGGACGCCGTGGTCGGCTTCGGCGGCTACGTCGCGATGCCCGCCTACCTGGCCGCCAAGCGGGCCGGTGTGCCGATCGTGGTGCACGAGGCCAACGCCCGGCCCGGCCTGGCCAACAAGATCGGCGCCCGGTACAGCGACTTCGTCGCCGTCTCCACGCCGGACAGCAAGCTGCGCGACTCCCGGTACATCGGCATCCCGCTGCGCCGCACCATCGCGACCCTGGACCGGGGCGCCGCGCGCCCGGACGCCCGGCACTACTTCGGCCTCGACCAGCGGCTGCCCACCCTGCTGGTCACCGGCGGCTCGCAGGGCGCCCGCCGGCTGAACGAGACGATCACCGCGATCGCCCCCCGGCTCCAGCAGTACGGGGTGCAGATCCTGCACGCGGTCGGCCCGAAGAACGAGCTGCCGCAGGTGGACGAGATCCCCGGGATGCCGCCGTACCGCCCGGTGCCGTACCTGGACCGGATGGACCTCGCCTACGCCGCGGCCGACATGATGCTCTGCCGCGCCGGCGCCATGACGGTGGCCGAGCTGGCCGCGGTCGGTCTGCCCGCCGCCTTCGTGCCGCTGCCGATCGGCAACGGCGAGCAGCGGCTGAACGCCCAGCCGATGGTCAAGGCCGGCGGCGGCCTGCTGGTCGACGACGCCGAGCTGAGCCCGGACTGGGTGCTGCAGAACGTGCTGCCGGTGCTCACCGACCCGCAGCGGCTCTGGGACATGAGCCGGGCCGCCGCCGAGTTCGGCCGCCGGGACGCCGACGAGCTGCTGGTCGGCATGGTCTACGAGGCCATCGAGGCCGCCCGGGGCGGCCGTCGTCGTGGCTGACGCCCGGCTCGCCGATCCCCTCGACGAGGAGTTCGAGGCCGAGGAGTACGCTCCTCGGCTCCGGCTCTCCCGGCGGGGGGCGCTGGTGCTGGGCGGTCTGACCGCGGTACTCCTGGGCGTCCTGTCCTGGCTGGTGTTCTTCTCCTCGGTGCTGGAGGTGCGCTCGGTCTCCGTGCAGGGGATGCGGGACGACCGGCTGACGGCCGACGAGGTCCGCTCGGCGATCGGCGGTGTCGGTTCCGGCCCGCTGGCCCGGGTGGACCTCGACGACGCCCGGCGACGGGTGGAGGCGATCCCCCGGGTGGCGAAGGCGGAGGTCTGGCGGGGCTGGCCGAACACCCTGCGGGTGAAGGTCACCCAGCGCACGGCGGTCGCCGCCGTCAAGGGCGAGGACGGCCAGTTCACCCAGGTCGACGCCGGCGGCGTGAGCTTCGCCACCGAGCCGGCCGCCCCGGAGGGGGTGCCGGTGGTGGAGCTGAAGCTCAGCCAGCAGGCCCTCGACGTGGAGTCGGTGATCGGCCGTGGGCAGCTGGTGCAGGGCGCGGTGGCGGTGGCCGCCGGCCTGCCGGCGGACGTCCGGCAGCGGGCCGGGGCCGTGCTGGTGCACTCGTACGACGACATCCAGTTGCAGCTCGACGGGGGAGCGACGGTGCGCTGGGGGAGCTCCGAGCAGACCGATCGAAAAGCCCGGGTGCTGGTGGCGCTGCTGAATCAGAAGGGTACGAACTTCGACGTGAGCGCCCCGGACTCGCCTGCGGTGTCGTGATGATCCGGTAGGTTTTCTACGACAAGGTGGGCTTGACGCGGTTTCGCGTCGGCCCGAACCTTGGTGGTCACCCCGGTTTCATCCGGCGGTCGATGATCACATAGGCTCAAAAGAAAAAGGGAAGCTCGGCGTGTTCGTTGAAACGCGTGCCAGGAGCCACCTAGTGTCCTGTGTCACCAGACTGTGTTTCCTGGTGATGTGACAGAGGCACAGCACTAACCCTAAAGGTCAAGTTTAGGGTTGGGGTCGGCGGTCGGCATTTCGGACATTACGTCAGAAACCAGGCTCCCTACCCATCGACATCCGTCGGTTCGGCCCCACCGGGTATCGGGCCGACCCGGAAATTCGAGGCGAGAGGCCTTCGACGTGGCAGCACCGCAGAACTACCTCGCAGTCATCAAGGTCGTCGGTATCGGCGGCGGTGGTGTCAACGCCATCAACCGGATGATCGAGGTCGGTCTCAAGGGCGTCGAGTTCATCGCGATCAACACCGATGCGCAGGCCCTCCTCATGAGCGACGCCGACGTCAAGCTCGATGTGGGCCGTGAACTCACCCGGGGCCTCGGCGCCGGCGCCAACCCCGAGGTCGGCCGCAAGGCCGCCGAGGACCACCGCGAGGAGATCGAGGAGGTCCTCAAGGGGGCCGACATGGTCTTCGTCACCGCCGGTGAGGGCGGCGGCACCGGCACGGGCGGCGCACCGGTCGTCGCCAACATCGCCCGCTCGCTGGGCGCGCTCACCATCGGCGTGGTCACCCGCCCGTTCACCTTCGAGGGCCGGCGCCGCGCCAACCAGGCCGAGGACGGCATCGCCTCCCTGCGCGAAGAGGTCGACACCCTCATCGTGATCCCCAACGACCGGCTGCTGTCCATTTCGGACCGCCAGGTCAGCGTTCTGGACGCGTTCCGCTCGGCCGACCAGGTCCTGCTCTCCGGTGTCCAGGGCATCACCGACCTGATCACCACCCCGGGTCTGATCAACCTCGACTTCGCCGACGTCAAGTCCGTCATGTCGGACGCCGGCTCGGCGCTCATGGGCATCGGCTCGGCCCGCGGCGAGGACCGCGCCAAGGCCGCCGCCGTGATGGCGATCTCCTCGCCGCTGCTGGAGGCCTCGATCGACGGCGCCCGCGGTGTGCTGCTCTCGATCTCCGGCGGATCCGACCTCGGTCTGTTCGAGATCAACGAGTCCGCCCAGCTGGTCAGCGAGGCGGCCCACCCCGAGGCCAACATCATCTTCGGTGCCGTCATCGACGACGCCCTCGGCGACGAGGTCCGGGTCACCGTCATCGCGGCCGGCTTCGACGGCGGTCAGCCGCCGGCCATCGTCCGCGAGCCGGTGGTCAAGGCGAGCGCGGCCACGGCCGGCTCGTCGTCCTCCTCGGCGTCCGGCGGCAGCGCCCCCGAGCGTCCGGCCGGCCGGCCGTCGTACGGCGGCATCGGCTCGGTGACCTCCCGTCCGGAGGGCGAGGGCGCCGCCCCGGCCCGTCCGACCGAGGCCCCGGCCACCGCGACCGCCGCCCCGGTGCCGCCGCAGGTGCAGCCGGCCCGCCAGCCGTTCGTGGAGAGCCCGGCCGAGGAGCTCGACGTTCCGGACTTCCTTAAGTGATCGACCACGCGGTCCGCGACGGTGCTCACTTCGCCTTCACCACCCGGTGGGGCGGGGTGAGCACTTCGCCGTACGGGGAGCTGAACCTCGGCGGCGCGGTGGGGGACGACCCGGTGGCCGTCCGGGAGAACCGGGCGATCGCGGCCCGCGCGCTCGGCCTCGACCCGGCCGACGTGGTCTGGATGAACCAGGTGCACGGGGCCGAGGTGGCCGTGGTGACGGAGCGGCAGCCGGCCGGGCAGGCCCCGGCCGTCGACGCCGTGGTCACCGACCGGCCGCTGGCGCTGGCGGTGCTCACCGCCGACTGCACCCCGGTGCTGCTGGCCGACCCGGTCGCGGGTGTGGCGGGCGCCGCCCACGCCGGACGGCCCGGCCTCGCCGCCGGGGTGGTCCCGGCGGTGGTCCGGGCGATGGTGGAGCTCGGCGCCGAGCCCGGGCGGATCGTCGCCGCCACCGGCCCGGCCGTCTGCGGCCGCTGCTACGAGGTGCCCGCGCAGTTGCGCGCCGAGGTCGCCGACCGGGTGCCGGCCGCGTACGCGCAGACCTCCTGGGGGACCCCGGCGCTGGACGTGCCGGAGGGAGTCGCGGCCCAGCTGGCCGCCGTGGGTGTCACCGAGCTGGTGCGATCATCGGTCTGCACCCTCGAATCCGCCGATCATTACTCCTACCGCCGCGAGCAGCGCACGGGCCGGCTCGCGAGCTACGTCTGGTTGGGCTCTGAACACTGATGACGAACGACATCTACGGACCGTTCCCGAGCGGTTCCGACCGGTTTCCGGACAAGGACTGGCTGGACGCGCTGACGGAGGGTCAGCGCGCCCGGTACGAGGAACTGGGCACCAACCTGGAGGTCGTCGAGCGCCGGATCGCCGACGCCTGCGCCGCCGCCGGACGGGCCCGTGACGAGGTCCGGCTGATCGTGGTCACCAAGACCTATCCCGCCGAGGACACCGCGCTGCTGGCCGGTCTGGGCGTCACCGACGTCGCGGAGAACCGCGACCAGGACGCCGCGCCCAAGGCGGAGCAGTGCAGAAACCTTCCGCTGGCCTGGCACTTCGTCGGCCAGCTGCAGACCAACAAGGTCCGCTCGGTCGTCCGCTACTCCGACCACGTCCACTCGGTGGACCGGCCGCGGCTGGTGGAGTCGCTCGGTGCGGCGGTCCGCAAGGCCGGGCGCGCCGATCTCGGCTGCCTGGTGCAGATCGCGCTCGACAAGGAGCACGGCGAGGGCGAGCACCGCGCCGGCGTCGCCCCGGCGGACGTCGCGGCGCTGGCCGACGCGATCGCCGACACGCCCGGGCTGCGCCTGGACGGTGTGATGACCGTCGCTCCGCTGGCCGGTCCGCTGGCCGGCGACCCGGCGGCGGCCTTCGATCGGCTGGCGGAAATCGCAAGCGCCGTACGGACCGCCCATCCGGCTGCCACCATGGTGTCGGCAGGGATGAGCGGTGACCTTGAGCAGGCCATTGCCGCCGGAGCGACACATGTGCGCGTCGGAACGGCGGTACTCGGAGTGCGGTCACCCCTCGGGTAACGTCACCGGGTAGTAGATCAGACTGCAGGACAAAATAGGACAGAAGCTAGCAGCTTATCTGAGCGCTAGCCAACCGTGGATCGCAGCTCCGCGGCCCTCATCCACGAACTTTGACCGGCCGTCGGCCTGACGAAGCGTCGTGGGCGGACCGCGGAATCCGCAAGGCGGGGCCGCTCGGCCCGGCCGCCGGGACGGAGCCGGTCCACCACAAGCGGAGGAGACAGGAGCATGGCCGGCGCGATGCGCAAGATGGCGGTCTACCTCGGCCTCGTGGAGGACGAGACGTACGACGGCCAGGGGTACGACCCCGATGACGACTACGACGCGGACCCCGAGCCGATCCGGACCGGACGGACCGAGGACATCCCCCGGCCGGCCGCGCCGGCGCCCGCGCCGGTCTCCTCGATCACCCCGCAGCCGGTGCCGGCCGCCGTCCCGATCCGTCAGGAGACCCCGAGGATGGCCCCAGTGTCGTCCATCACACCCGAACGCCGCCACAACCTGGAGAAGAGCGCCCCGGTGATCATGCCCAAGGTCGTGAACGAACGAGAGCCCTACCGCATCACCACGCTGCACCCTAGGACCTACAACGAGGCCCGTACCATCGGCGAACAGTTCCGTGGCGGGACCCCCGTGATCATGAATCTCACGGAGATGGACGACACCGACGCGAAGCGGCTCGTAGACTTCGCCGCTGGACTCGTCTTCGGTCTGCACGGCAGTATCGAGCGCGTGACGCAGAAGGTGTTCCTCCTGTCTCCTGCTAACGTCGATGTCACGGCGGAGGACAAGGCTCGGATCGCCGAGGGTGGGTTCTTCAACCAGAGCTGACCCGGCCACGACTTTACGTGTGGATCTGATCGACAGTGAGTTAGCGACAGGCGAGCGGCCCCAGGGCCGGGAATCGGGGAGAGGGAAGCGCGATGGAGATCGTGTGGGCAGTGCTCTACTACGCACTGACCGTCTTCCTGGTGTTCCTGCTCGTGCGGCTGGTGATGGACTGGGTGTTCCAGTTCGCGCGTTCGTGGCGGCCCGGCAAGGCCATGGTTCTGGTCCTGGAGGCCACGTACACTGTCACGGATCCGCCGCTCAAGCTTCTGCGGCGGTTCATTCCGCCGCTGCGTCTCGGGGGCGTGGCGCTCGACCTGTCCTTCTTCGTACTGATGATCATTGTGTATGTCCTGATCTCGCTTGTGCGGCCCTAGTCGTAGGTGAGCGATGCGACAGGATGCCGGTGTGCCGACGATCACGTTGAGGTGAAGAGATGCCATTGACCCCCGAGGACGTTCGGAACAAGCAGTTCACGACCGTCCGCCTGCGCGAAGGCTATGACGAGGACGAGGTCGATGCCTTCCTCGACGAGGTCGAGGCGGAGCTGACCCGTCTCCTCCGCGAGAACGAGGACCTGCGCGCCAAGCTGGCCGCCGCGACCCGGGCCGCCGCGCAGAACCAGGCCAACATGCGCAAGGAGCCGCCGCAGGACGCGCGTCCCGGCGCCCCGGTGCCGGCGGCCATATCCGGCCCGCCGGTCCCCGGGCAGCAGGGTGGCCCCGGTGGCCCGCAGCAGATGGGCCCGGGCGGTCCGCAGCAGCAGATGGGTCCCGGCCCGCAGCAGCAGCAGATGGGCAACCAGCCGCTCGGCCTGCCGTCCGGCGCCCCGCAGCTGCCCGCCGGCCAGGGCGGTCCGATGGGCCCCGGCCCGCAGCAGCAGCAGATGGGCCAGACCATGGGCGGCCAGCAGCAGCTGGTCCAGCCGATGGGCGGTCAGATGCTCCAGCCGATGGGCGGCCCCGGCGGCCCGCAGGGCATGGGCAACCCCATGGGCCAGGGCATGGGCCAGCAGCAGATGCAGCAGATGGGCGGCCCCATGGGCGGTCCGCAGCAGCAGATGGGCGGCCCGCTCGGCGCCCCGATGCAGCAGCAGGGCCCCGGTGGCGACAGCGCCGCCCGCGTGCTGGCGCTCGCTCAGCAGACCGCCGACCAGGCGATCTCCGAGGCGCGTTCCGAGGCCAACAAGATCGTCGGCGAGGCGCGCAGCCGTGCCGAGGGTCTGGAGCGGGACGCCCGTGCCAAGGCCGACGCGCTGGAGCGGGACGCCCAGGAGAAGCACCGGGTCGCGATGGGCTCGCTGGAGTCCGCCCGCGCCACGCTGGAGCGCAAGGTCGAGGACCTGCGCGCGTTCGAGCGTGAGTACCGGACGCGTCTGAAGTCCTACCTGGAGACCCAGCTGCGCCAGCTGGAGTCGCAGGCGGACGACTCGCTCGCCCCGCCGCGGATCCCGGCCACCGCGTCGCTGCCGCCGGCCGCGTCGTCGATGGCTCCGGCCGGTGCCGGCGCGATGAGCAGCCCGTCGCCGAGCTTCGGCGGCAGCCAGCCCTCGTTCGGCGGGAACCAGCCCTCCTTCGGCGGGCAGAGCTCCTTCGGCGGGAACTCGGGTGCACCGGGCTTCGGCGGGCAGGCCTCGGGCGGGAACTCGGGCGCGCCGCAGATGCAGCCGGCCGGGATGACTCAGCCGATGGCGGCGGTCCGGCCGCAGCCGCCGCAGCCGATGCAGCAGGCTCCCGCGCCGATGCGGGGCTTCCTGATCGACGAGGACGGCGACAACTAGCGGTAGCCGTTCGGCGGAGCGCCCCCTTCTCGACCCTTCGGGGTCGGGGAGGGGGCGCTTCTTTCTGCGCCGTGAACGGCCGGACGGGAGCAGAGGAGGAACCGCCGCCGCCTCCGGGGAGGCGACGGCGGTCACCGGGGGCCGGTCAGGCCTTGCGGAGCTGGAAGGCGAGGCCGAGCGAGTCGTCGGAGAAGGTGTCGGACTGCCAGTCGGCGGCGCCGGCGGCGAAGTCGGTGGCGAGGACCTCCTCGGCGACGAGGGCACCGTGCTCGGCGATGGCCTCCGCGGTCTCGTCGCTGGTGGCCCGCCAGCGCAGGACGATGCGGTCGGCGACGTCCAGGCCGGAGTTCTTGCGGGCCTCCTGGATCTGGCGGATCGCGTCGCGGGCGATGCCGAGGCGCTTCAGCTCGGGGGTGATCGCCAGGTCGAGGGCCACGGTGGCGCCGGACTCGTTGGCGACGGCCCAGCCCTCGCGCGGGGTCTCGGTGATGATCACCTCGTCGGGGGAGAGGGCGACGCTCTCGCCGTTCAGCTCCACCGAGGTGGTGCCCTGGGCCCGCAGTTCGGCGGCGAGCCCGGCGGCGTCCGCGGCGGCGACCGCCTTGGCGACGTCCTGCACGCCCTTGCCGAAGCGCTTGCCCAGCGCGCGGAAGTTGGCCTTGGCGGTGGTGTCGACCAGCGAGCTGCCGACCTCGGCCAGCGACTCCAGGCCGGAGACGTTGAGCTCCTCGGCGATCTGCGCGCGCAGGTCGGCGGGCAGCTCGTCCCAGCCCTGGGCGGCGACCAGGGCGCGGGACAGCGGCTGACGGGTCTTCACCCCGGACTCGGCGCGGGTGGCCCGGCCCAGTTCGACCAGGCGGCGGACCAGCGCCATGTGGCGGGAGAGGTCGGCGTCGACCAGCGACTCGTCCGCCTGCGGCCAGCTCGCCAGGTGCACCGAGGCCGGCGCGTCCGGGACGACCGGGACGACCAGGTCCTGCCAGACCTGCTCGGTGATGAACGGGGTGAGCGGGGCCATCAGCCGGGTGACGGTCTCCAGCGCCTCGTGCAGGGTGGCGAGCGCGGCGGCGTCGCCCTGCCAGAAGCGGCGGCGGCCGCGGCGGACGTACCAGTTGGAGAGGTCGTCGACGAAGCCGGAGAGCAGCTTGCCGGCGCGCTGGGTGTCGTACGCCTCGAAGGCCGCGTCGACCTCGCGGACCAGGGTGTTCAGCTCGGAGAGCACCCAGCGGTCCAGCTGCGGACGGTCGGCCGGGGCCGGGTCGGCCGCGGACGGCGCCCAGCCGGCGGTGCGGGCGTAGAGGGCCTGGAAGGCGACGGTGTTCCAGTAGGTGAGGAGGGTCTTGCGGACCACCTCCTGGATGGTGCCGTGGCCGACCCGGCGGGCCGACCAGGGCGAGCCGCCGGCGGCCATGAACCAGCGGACGGCGTCGGCGCCGTGCTGGTCCATCAGCGGGATGGGCTGCAGGATGTTGCCCAGGTGCTTGGACATCTTGCGGCCGTCCTCGGCCAGGATGTGGCCCAGGCAGACGACGTTCTCGTAGCTGTTCTTGTCGAACACCAGGGTGCCGACGGCCATCAGGGTGTAGAACCAGCCGCGGGTCTGGTCGATCGCCTCGGAGATGAACTGCGCCGGGTAGCGCTTCTCGAACAGCTCCTTGTTCTCGTACGGGTAGCCGTACTGGGCGAAGGGCATCGAGCCCGAGTCGTACCAGGCGTCGATGACCTCGGGGACCCGGGTGGCGGTGCCGCCGCAGTCGCGGCAGGCGAAGGTGACCTCGTCGATGTACGGGCGGTGCGGGTCGAGGCCGCTCTGGTCGGTGCCGGTCAGCTCGGTGAGCTCGGCCAGCGAGCCGACGCAGGTGAGGTGGCCCTCCTCGCAGCGCCAGATCGGCAGCGGGGTGCCCCAGTAGCGGTTGCGGCTGAGCGCCCAGTCGATGTTGTTGTTCAGCCAGTCGCCGAAGCGGCCGTGCTTGACGTTCTCGGGGAACCAGTTGGTGGCCTCGTTCTCCCGGATCAGGGCGTCCTTGACCGCGGTGGTGCGGATGTACCAGGACGGCTGCGCGTAGTAGAGCAGCGCGGTGTGGCAGCGCCAGCAGTGCGGGTAGCTGTGCTCGTACGGCAGGTGGCGGAAGAGCAGGCCGCGCGCCTGGAGGTCCTTGACCAGGGCCTCGTCGGCCTTCTTGAAGAACTGGCCGCCGACCAGCGGGACCTCGGGGGCGAAGGTGCCGTCGGCCAGCACCGGGTTGACCACCGGCAGGCCGTACTTGCGGCAGGTCGCGAGGTCGTCCGCGCCGAAGGCGGGCGACTGGTGGACGATGCCGGTGCCGTCCTCGGTGGTGACGTAGTCGGCGTTGAGGACGTAGTGCGCGTTCTCGATCTCGACCAGGTCGAACGGGCGGCGGTAGGCCCAGCGCTCCATCTCGGCGCCGGTGAAGGACTCGCCGGTCGGCTCCCAGCCCTCGCCGAGGGCCTTGGCCAGCAGCGGCTCGGCGACCACCAGCTGCTCGGTGCCGTCGGTGGCCACCACGTAGGTGACCTCGGGGTGCACGGCGGCGGCGGTGTTGGAGACCAGGGTCCACGGGGTGGTGGTCCACACCAGCAGGGCGGCGCGGTCGGCCAGCGGGCCGCTGGTCAGCGGGAAGCGGACGAAGACCGAGGGGTCGACGACGGTCTCGTAGCCCTGGGCCAGCTCGTGGTCCGAGAGGCCGGTGCCGCAGCGCGGGCACCAGGGGGCGACCCGGTGGTCCTGGACCAGCAGGCCCTTGTCGAAGATCTGCTTGAGCGACCACCACACGGACTGCACGTAGGACGGGTCCATGGTGCGGTAGGCCTCGTCGAGGTCGACCCAGTAGCCCATCCGGGTGGTCAGCTCGGTGAAGGCGTCGGTGTGGCGGGTCACCGACTCGCGGCACTTGGCGTTGAACTCGGCGATGCCGAACGCCTCGATGTCCTGCTTGCCGGAGAAGCCCAGCTCCTTCTCGACGGCCAGCTCGACCGGGAGGCCGTGGCAGTCCCAGCCGGCCTTGCGGGCGACGTGGTAGCCCTTCATCGTCCGGTAGCGGGGGAAGACGTCCTTGAAGACGCGGGCCTCGATGTGGTGGGCGCCGGGCATGCCGTTGGCGGTGGGCGGGCCCTCGTAGAAGACCCACTCCGGGCGGCCCTCGGACTGCTCCAGGCTGCGCTGGAAGACCTTGTTGTCCTGCCAGAAGGAGAGGATCTGGTGTTCGAGGGCGGGCAGGTCGACCTGCGCGGGGACGGGGTTGTAGGTGGTGGCCATCGCGGGCGTCTACCTCCGGCGGATGCGTGGACGGGATCCGACGGAGGGACGAGACGGCGTGCCGTCCCGCGGTACCACCCTCCTTGGCCGCGGTCCTGACTGCGGCCCTCTTGTTTGGGCTTGCGGCCGGTTCTACTGGGTCGACGAGCGTCGTCGCGGACCGTTCTTCCGGCGGCTCCGGGGTGATCTTCGCGCGGTGCACACCCCCGGGCTCGCACCGTCCCCGGGTCGCTGGTGGCTGCGTACTGCGGTACTCGTCCCCATCTGTGCCTTGCAGGCCCAGTGTATCGGCCGTCGCAAGTCGGTTTCGGCGCGCCGGGGCGAGGGGCACAACTCTGTTCGGCGTGCTGGGCGTGGCGGCTGTGACGTCTGCCCGGGTGGGATCATTGTGAGGCGTCGGTATGTCATGTTGTGACCGTTTTTGATCGGGATTATCGTTCCGGCACTGGAGGCCGCCGGGAACCGGCGGCTCGATTCGTTCGTAGATGGGGTCGAAGCCATGGCTGAGAAGGCAACCGGCGCGGGTACCGCCACCAAGCGGGCACGCAAGGCCGTGGCAGGCGACCCAGGGGAGGGGACCGTGACCACTACCGCACGGCGCAAGAACACCACCGACACCGCCCTCGTGGCCCCGGGCCTTACCCGTACCCCGGCCACGGCCGGGACCGCCGCCCGGTCCGTCGGCGGCGCCGAATCGGTCGACCCGGCCGAGCTACCGGTCCGGCCCGGCGAGGATCCGTGGACCTCCGAGGAGGTGCACGAGCTGCACGCCGAGCTGATCAGCGAACTGGAACGGCTCCAGCACGAGATCGGCGCGGCCGAGGCCGCCATCACCGGTCTGATGCGCGACTCCAACGACGGGGCCGGTGACGACCAGGTGGACGCCGGGACGAAGAACATCTCGCGGGAGAGCGAGCTCGCGCTGGCCAACAACGCCCGGGACAGCCTCGCCCAGACCGAGCACGCGCTGGCCCGGCTGGAGGGCGTCGGCTTCGGCACGTGCGAGTCCTGCGGCCAGGCCATCGGCAAGGCGCGGATGCAGGCCTTCCCGCGGGCGACGCTCTGTGTCCAGTGCAAGGCCAAGCAGGAACGCCGCTGACCACTCCGGGCGACCCACCGGGGCGACGCGGGGGGTCGGGCTTGCCGTAGGCTCGACCCCGTAACGTCGCCCGATCCCTCGCTGGACCGGGCTTCCACCGGCCCTCGGCCCCCACGTCACGGCAGCGGAGCGGATCATCAGTACGCAAGGTTCCCCCCAGACCCGGGACGACGCCGTCCCGACGCCCGCCGACGCCGTGGCCGGGACCCCGGACGACCGGGAGGCGCCCGCTGCTCAGCCGCAGGCGCCCGCGCAGCCGGAGGCACCCGTGCAGACCGAGCGTCCGGCCCCGACCGGGGAGCCCGCGCAGACCGAGGAGCCCAAGGGGCCCCGGCGGGTCGGCGTACTGATGGTCGTCGCCCTGCTCGCCTTCCTGATCGACCTCAGCAGCAAGCTGCTGGTCGTGGCCCGGCTGGAGAACCACGCGGCGATCAAGGTGATCGGCGACGTGGTGACCTTCCAGGTGATCCGCAACTCCGGCGCCGCCTTCGGCATGGGGCAGGCGCTGACCGTCGTCTTCACCGTGATCGCCTCGTCCGTCATCGTGGTGATCTGGCGGATCGCCCGGCGGCTGTACAGCCTGCCCTGGGCGATCGCGCTCGGCCTGCTGCTCGGCGGGGCGCTCGGCAACCTCACCGACCGGCTGTTCCGCTCGCCCGGCGTCTTCCGCGGGCACGTGGTGGACTTCATCTCCGTCCAGCACTTCGCGGTCTTCAACCTCGCCGACTCGGCGATCGTCTGCGGCGGCATCCTCGTCGTCCTGCTCTCCTTCCGCGGCAGCAACCCGGACGGCACCGTGCACCAGCAGGCGGAGAAGGGCGAGAAGGCCGGCAAGGCCGAGTAGCGCCCGCCCGGGGCCGGTGGCCCTGGGCCCGGAACGGCGGCGGACGGTGGGGCGGCCCGCGTCCGGCATACTCGTACGGGTGAGTACCGCAGCGCAGATCCGCAGCCTCCCCGTTCCCGACGGCCTGGAGGGCGAACGCCTCGACGCCGCCCTGGCCCGGATGTTCGGCTTCTCCCGGACCAAGGCCGCCGAGCTGGCCGCCGACGGGAAGGTGACGCTCGACGGCGCCGTCGCCGGCAAGTCCGACCGGGTCACCGCCGGCTCCTGGCTGGAGGTCGAGATCCCGGCGCCCGCCGCGCCGGTGCAGATCGTCGCCGAGCCGGTCGAGGGCATGCGGATCGTCCACGACGACGAGGACATCGTGCTCGTCGACAAGCCGGTCGGCGTCGCCGCCCACCCCAGCCCCGGCTGGACCGGTCCCACCGTGATCGGCGGGCTCGCCGCGGCCGGCTACCGGATCTCCACCTCCGGCGCCGCCGAGCGCCAGGGCGTCGTGCACCGGCTCGACGTCGGCACCTCCGGGCTGATGGTGGTGGCCAAGTCGGAACGCGCCTACACCGACCTCAAGCGGCAGTTCCACGACCGGGTGACCGAGAAGAAGTACCACACGCTGGTCCAGGGCCACCCGGACCCGCTCAGCGGCACCGTCGACGCGCCGATCGGGCGGCACCCCAGCTCGGACTGGAAGTGGGCCGTCACCCGCGAGGGCAAGCCGTCGGTCACCCACTACGACCTCATCGAGGCCTACCGGGCCGCCTCGCTGCTGGACATCAAGCTGGAGACCGGCCGCACCCACCAGATCCGTGTCCACATGTCGGCGCTGCGCCACCCCTGCGTCGGCGACCTCACCTACGGGGCCGACCCGACGCTCGCCAAGCGGCTGGGCCTGACCCGGCAGTGGCTGCACGCCGTGTCGCTCGGTTTCGAGCACCCGGCGGACGGCGAGTGGGTGCAGTTCGCCAGCGAGTACCCCGCGGACCTGCGGAAGGCGCTGGACATCATCGCTTCGGAGAGCTGAGGGCGACGGGGATGGCGGCGACGATCCGGGTGGCGCGCGGCGAGGCCGACCTCGCGCTGGTGCACGAGGTCCGGCGGGAGGTCTTCATCGTCGAGCAGGGGATCGCCGAGGAGGAGGAGTGGGACGACCTCGACCCCACCTCGGAGCACCTGCTGGCGATCGGCCCGGACGGCGGGCCGGTCGGGACCGCGCGGCTGATCTTCGGCGAGCAGGCGCTGAAGATCACCGGCGGGATCGAGGGCCGGGTGCTGCTCGGCCGGCTCGCGGTGCTGGCGGCGGCCCGGGGGACCGGGCTCGGCGCGGAGCTGGTGCGGGCGGTGGAGGCCGCCGGGCTGGCGCGCGGGGCGCGCGAGGTGGAGCTGCACGCGCAGGTGCAGGCGCTCGGGTTCTACGAGCGCCTGGGGTACCTTGCCGAGGGACCGGTGTACGACGACGCCGGGATCCCGCACCGGACGATGACCCGGGTGCTGTAGAGGGACCGCTGCGGCCGGACCGGCCGGCCGGCCCGGCCGCGGCGATCGGCCCGGTGGGCGCCGGTGGTTTTATCGGACGCCTACTCCGCATGCGGCTACGATCACCGCCATGGAGCTCGGTGGGGCGTGGCGCCGGTGGCGAGGCCGTGGGACGGCCGCCGGACGGAGACTGGTGGCCGGGGCGGTGGCCCTGGTGGCCGTGGCCGGGGCCGGGACGGCGGTGGCCGTCGCGGCCGGGGGCGAGCAGTCCGTCCGTCAGGAGGATCGTTTCCTCGCGATGCCCGAGACGCCCGGCAGCGCCCAGGTCGTCCAACTGGACACCTCCTTCTTCACCACCGGCGACGGCCCGCGACCGGCGGTGCTGCTCGGGCACGGCTTCGGCGGCTCCAAGGAGGGCGAGCGGGAACGCGCCCGGGAACTGGCCCGGCAGGGGTACGCGGTGCTGACCTGGTCGGCGCGCGGCTTCGGGCGCTCCGGCGGCAGGATCGGGCTGAACGCCCCGGACCGCGAGGTCGAGGACGTCAAGCACCTGGTCGACTGGCTGGCGCAGCGCCCCGAGGTACAGCTGGACGGTCCCGGCGACCCCCGGGTGGGGATCACCGGCGCCTCGTACGGCGGCGCGGTGGCGCTGCTCGGCTCGGCCTACGACAGCCGGATCGACGCCGTGGCCAGCGCGATCACCTGGTGGAACCTGGCCGACGCGCTGTTCCCGCAGGGGGTGCGCGGCTCGGGCGCCGTGGACGGCGTGTTCAAGAAGCTGTGGGCCGGGATCTTCTTCACCACCGGCTCGGTGGGCGAGCTCGGACCCTCCGGCGGTGCGGCCCGGCCGGCCCTGGCACCCGATCAGGGCGGCGGGCAGGTCGGCTGCGGCCGGTTCCTGGACGAGCTGTGCCGGATGTACGACCGGGTGGCGGCCTCCGGGCACGCCGACCCGGAGGCCGTCGCGCTGCTCGAACGCTCCAGCCCGTCCTCGGTCGCCGCGCGGCTGAAGGCACCCACCCTGGTGATCCAGGGTCAGCAGGACTCGCTGTTCCCGCTCGACCAGGGCGACGCGATCGCCCGGGCGGTGGCCGCCAACGGCGCCCCGGTGGCGGTGGACTGGTTCGCCGGCGGGCACGACGGCGCGACCGACACCAGTGACCGGGTGGACACCCGGACGACGGAGTGGTTCGACCGCTTCCTGAAGGGCGGCGGTCCGAAGGGCGGCGCCGCCGAGGGCGATGCCGCGAAGGCCGGGGGGACCGGCCCGGCCTTCCGGGTGACCCGGACCGGCGGGGTCGACTCGACGGGCTTCCAGGCGGTGCTGCGCGGGGCCACCGCGGACGCCTACCCGGGCCTCGGCGGCACCGGCTCCCGGCAGTTCGAGCTGAAGGCCCCCACCGGCGAGCCGGAGCAGGCCTTCGCCAACCCGCCGGGCGGCGCGCCGCCGAACATCTCCGCACTGCCGGGCTTCGGCGGCGCGCTCAGCCAGGCGTCCTCGCTGGGCGCCGGGCTGTCGCTGGACTTCCCCGGCCAGTTCGCCGCCTTCGAGTCGGAGCCGCTGGACTCCTCGGTGCACCTGACCGGACAGCCGACCGTGCCGGTCCGGGTGCGGGCCGACCGGCCGGACGCGGTGCTCTTCGCCAAGCTGTACGACGTCGCCCCGGACGGCAAGCAGAGCCTGCCGCAGCAGCTGTCCGCGCCGCTGCGGGTGACCGGCGCCGACGCGCCCGAGGGCAGGGACGTCACGGTGGCGCTGCCCACCGTCGACCACACCTTCGACGCCGGGCACCGGCTGCGGCTGGTGCTCGCCTCCACCGACCTCGCGTACGCCTCGCCCGTCGAGCCCGCCACCTACCGGGCGGCCGTCACCGGGCCGGTGACCCTGCCGACCGTGGACGGGCTGGTCACCGAGGCGGCGCCGCTGCCGTCCCGGACCTGGGTGCTGCCGCTGGTCGCGCTCGCGCTGGCCGCCGCACTGGTGCTGGTGCCGGGGCTGCGCGCGGCCAGGAGCACGCGCCGGGCGCACGGACCGGCGTACGACCCGGCGCTCGCCGGGGTTCCGCTGCAGATCACCGGTTTGAGCAAGCGCTACAAGGGCGCCGCCGACCGCTACGCCGTCCGCGACCTGGGCTTCCGGGTGGAACAGGGCCAGGTGCTCGGTCTGCTGGGACCCAACGGCGCGGGCAAGACCACCACGCTGCGGATGCTGATGGGCCTGATCCGGCCGGACGCCGGTGAGATCCGGATCTTCGGCCACCTGGTGCGGCCCGGCGCGCCGGTCCTCTCCCGGGTCGGCGCGTTCGTCGAGGGCGCGGGTTTCCTGCCGCACCTCACCGGGCGGGCCAATCTGCGGCTGTACTGGCAGGCCACCGGCCGTCCGGAGCAGGACGCGCACCTGGAGGAGGCGCTGGCCATCGCGGGGCTCGGCGAGGCGCTGGACCGGGCGGTGCGCACCTACTCGCAGGGCATGCGGCAGCGTCTGGCGATCGCCCAGGCCATGCTCGGCCTGCCGGACCTGCTGATCCTCGACGAGCCGACCAACGGGCTCGACCCGCCGCAGATCCGAGAGATGCGCGAGGTGATGATCCGGTACGCGGCGGCCGGGAGGACCGTCATCGTCTCCAGCCACCTGCTGGCCGAGGTCGAGCAGAGCTGCAGCGACCTGGTGGTGATGGACCGGGGCCGGCTGGTCACCACCGGAGCGGTCGCGGAGATCGTCGGCGCGGGCGCTCAGCTGCTGGTCGGCACCGACGCCTCGTTCGGGGCGGCCGAGCTGGCGGCGGCGGCCGACAAGGTGGCCGCGCTGGCCGGGGTCGGCTCGGCCGAGGCCGTCGAGGGCGGGCTGCTCGTCCGGCTGGACGGCATGGCGGGCAGTCAGCTGCTCGCCGAGCTGGTGCGGCTCGGTGTGCCGGTGGAGTCGGCCGGGCCGCAGCGCCGGCTGGAGGACGCGTTCCTGTCGCTGATCGGAGGTGCGGCGTGAGCGCCGTGGGTGCTGAGGTGTCGGCCGATCACGCGGTCGGCTACCGGGCCGGGCGGACGCTGCCGTTCCGGGTCGAGGTGGTCCGTCAGCTGCGGCGGCGCCGGACGCTGGTGATCGGCGGGGTGCTGGCCGCGATGCCGCTGCTGGTGCTGGCGGCGTTCGCGGTCGCGGGTACCCCCGGGCGGACCGACCGGACGACGTTCATCGAGCTCGCCACCTCCTCCGGGCCGAACTTCGCGGCGACCATGCTCTTCATGGGCACCGGCTTCATGCTGGTGATCCCGGTCGCGCTGTTCTGCGGGGACACGGTGGCCTCGGAGGCCAGCTGGTCCTCGCTGCGCTACCTGCTGGCGGCGCCGGTGCCGCGGGCGCGGCTGCTGGTGCGCAAGTTCCTGGTGGGGCTGCTCTTCTCGGCGGCGGCCGTGACGCTGCTGCCGCTGGTCGGGCTGCTGGTCGGCACCGCCGCGTACGGCTGGGGGGACCTCCGGCTGCCGGCCGGGGCCAGTCTGACCGCCGGGGAGGCGCTGCCGCGGCTGGCGGTCGCGGTGGCCTACGTGTTCCTGAGCGAGATCGTGATCGCCGCGGTGGCGTTCTGGCTCTCCACCGCCACGGACGCGCCGCTGGGGGCGGTCGGCGGGGCGGTGTTCGGCTCGATCATCACCGGGGTGCTGGACGCCATCACGGCGCTCGGGGACCTGCGGGCCTGGCTTCCGGCGCACTGGCAGTACGCGTGGGCGGACGCCCTGCAGCCGCGGATGGAGTGGGGCGGCATGGTGCAGGGCGTCTCGCTGTCGCTGTCCTACGCGGTGGTGCTGCTGGCGCTGGCCTTTCGGGGGTTCACTCGCAAGGACGTGGTGTCGTAGGCGCGGTGTCGTAGACATGGCGCGGTACCGGTTCGTGTGACGGCCCCGCCCCCGGCGTCCCTCGCGGGGGCCGGGGGCGGGGCCGATCGGCTCTGGTACGGGGTCAGCTCTCGTACGGGGTGGTGGGGGCGGCGGCCGTCGCGCGGCGCCGGGTCCGCTGGACCAGGAGGCCGCCCGCGGCGATCAGCAGGCCGCCGGCCGCGAGCAGACCGCCGACCGGTGCGCCGGTCTCGGGCAGGTGACCGCCGCTGTTCGGCGGCTCCGGGTGCGGGCCGGGGCCGTTGGCCGGGGGCTTTCCGTGGTCACCGCCGTTGGCCGGGGGCTTTCCGTGGTCACCGCCGTGGCCCGGGTGCTTGGGGCAGCCCTTGTGGTCGTGGTCCTTCGGGGGGCAGAACAGGACGGTGACGCGCAGCTTCACATCGGGACTGCGGACCTCGCCGCCCTGGGGGTCGGTGGCGGTGGCGTGGGCGGTGTTGGTCACCTCGCCGGCTTTGGCGTCGGCTTCGGTGACGGTGTAGAGGGCCTGGCAGGTGGTGCTCTCACCCGGCTTGAGGGTGATGCGGTCGCAGGTGATGGTGCCGACGCGGTCGTCGGTCACGGTGAGGTTCTTCAGCGCGGCCGTGCCGGTGTTGGTGACGGTGTACGTGTAGGTGATGGTCTCGCCGACGTGCAACAAGCCGGAGGGGTTGGCCTTCTTGGTGATGGTGAGCGCGGTGGCCCCGGTGGTGACGGGCAGGGTGACCTGTGCGTCGGGGCTGCGGACCGCGCCGCCCTGGGGGTCGGTGGCGGTGGCGTGGGCGGTGTTGGTCACCTGGCCGGTCCTGGCGTCGGCTTCGGTGACGGTGTAGCCGGCGTGGCAGGTGGTGCTCTCGCCGGGGTTGAGGGTGGTGCGGTCGCAGGTGACGTTGGTGGCGCGGTCGTCGGTGACGGTGAGGTTCTTCAGCGCGGCCGTGCCGGTGTTGGTGACGGTGTAGGTGTAGGTGACGGTCTCGCCCACGTGCACCGGTCCGGCGGTGTCCGCCTGCTTGCGCAGGTCGAGCCCGAAGGCCCCGTTGATCCGGATCGTCGCCTCGGCCTCCGGCGAGGTGAGCGGGTGGCCGTCCGAGGTCCCGGTGGCGTGGGCGTGGTTGGTGACCGAGCCGGCCCCGCCGTCGGCCGCGGTGATGACGTAGCTGCCGTGGCAGGTGGTGCTGTCGCCGGGGCTGCCGGCCGGGGCGAGCGTGCCGGCGGCGCAGGTGATGCCGGTGACCTTGTCGTCCGTGATGCCGACGGCGTCGACCCGGGTGCCGCCGGTGTTGGTGACGACGTAGCTGTAGGGCACGGTGTCGCCGACGGCGAACGGGCCGGGGGCGTCGACGTGCTTGGTCAGGTGGAGGCCGGGCGGGGCCACGACCGGGACGTTCTCCGAGGCCGGCGGGGACTCGACCGGGGTGCCGTCGGCGGTGCCGGTGGCCACGGCGGTGTTGGCGATCTGGCCGGACTGGGTGTCGGCGGCGGTCACCAGGTAGGTGGCCGTGCAGGTGACGGTCGCGCCGGGGGCGAGCGTGGACACCGGGCAGCTGACCGGTCCGACCTTGGGGTCGTTGACGCCCAGGTTGTCGATCGGCACGGTCCCGGCGTTGGTGACCACGAAGTCGTAGGGCACCGGCGTGCCGACCGTGATGAGCCCGGGCAGCGGCTCGTGGACCTGCTTGACCAGGTTCAGCTCGGGCAGCGGCTGGTCCGTGCTCACCGTGACGTTGCGGATCAGGTGCACGTCGGTGAACAGGCCGGTGGAGCCGGCGAAGCCGAACTTGTAGGTGGAGGGGACGGGCGTCGGGGCGGGGGTGGACAGCACCTGGTGCGGGCCGGTGCCGTCGTTGAAGTCGACGCCGACCGTCAGCACCGGGGAGGGGGCGGGCGTCAGGTGCACGTTCACCCGGCGGCGGGACGGCTCCAGCAGGGTCTGGGCCTCGTCGGGGGTCACCGCGGGCGGCAGCGAGGTGAGCGGGCCCTGCAGGGTGCCCGGCAGGGTGGAGGGCCAGGGGCCGGTGGTGGTGAAGTTGCTGGTCGTCGCGGTCAGGAAGCAGTAGCCGGTGGTGCCGTCGCCGGGGCCGCGGACGGTGACCATGTTGGCGCCGGGCGCGGGGACGTGGAACCCGGTGCCGGCCGGCGAGCGGGTCGCGCAGCCGTTGCCGCGCTGTTCCCAGTCGCCGAAGTAGTTGCCGAGGACGTCGAGACCGACGCCCAGGTAGCCGCGGTCGACGCCGGGCAGGAAGGTGAGGTTCGGGTTGTCGTCGGGGAGCTTCTGGGCGTAACCGAGGCTGCCGCCGAAGGCCCCGGGGTGGGCGAGCGAGGTGTCGCCGTTGACCAGGAAGAAGGAGATGCCGTCGGCCGGGGTGTTGGGCGTGGTGCTGCCGTACTGCCACTGGTCGAAGGTGACGTCCAGACCGTTGCCGGCCGGCAGCGCCTGGTCGAACAGGACGGCGCCGCTCTGGTCGTTCGCGGCGTCGGTGATCCGCAGGTAGCCGAGCGGCGCGCTGTTCAGCGGCGGTACCGGTCCGGTCTCGGCGGTCGGGCAGCCGCCGAGCGGGTGGTTGCCCGGGACCAGCGGGGCGGGCGCGGCGCCGGTGAGGCAGGCGGAGCCGACGCCGAGGAAGCGCGGGTCGGCGGTCGCGTTGGTGAAGGCCTCGTCGAGCAGGACGCTGCCGCCCGCCCGGACGCGTTCAGGGGCGGCAGCGACGGGGGCAGCGGCAGCGGTGGGAGCGGGGGCCGAGGAGGCGGGAGCGGAGGGTCCGGCCGGGGCGGCCGGATGCGGTGGTGCGGCGGCCCGGGCGGTGGCGCCGGTCAGGCCGGTGCCGAGGATTCCCAGTGCCGCGATGGTGGTGACGAGGCGGGCCGTTCGGGCGCGGAGCCACGGGGGACCCCCGGTTTCTCTGGTCATGTCGTCACTATGTGCGACAAGCGCACAGTGTGACGAAATGAATGCTCTGAGTGCGTCCGAATGATCGCCCGGACGAAGGAGGGGGCCCGGAAGGATGGGGCCCCGCCCTCCGGGGGCGGCCGGAGGGCGGGGCCCGGTGCGGTGGTGGCTACTTGACGGGGGAGTAGACCCGCTCGATCTGCTGGGTGCCGGACTTGGTGCGGTAGGAGCGCGTCCACTTGCTGGTCGCGTCCTTGCGGGTCCGGTCGGAGAGCACGTAGTAGTCCATCTGGGTCTGGGCGGGGGTGACCTCCAGCACGCCGTAGCCGTGCGAGTCCAGGTCGACCCACTTGACGTGCGGGTTGGCGCCCTTGATCGCGGCGGCGGCGACCAGCGAGAGGGTCTGCGGCGCGACCTTGAGGAAGTCGTCGATGTTGTCCGAGGTGACCGAGGTGACCACGAACTCGGTGGCGGCGCTGCCCGACAGCGGGTAGGTGGCGGCCTCGTTCGGGACGTCCGAGGCCCAGGCCGAGTGGATGTCGCCGGTGAGGAAGACGGTGTTGGTGATGCCGTTCGCCTTGAGGTGGCCGAGCAGCTCGCGGCGGTCGTGGGTGTAGCCGTCCCACTGGTCGGTGTTGATCGCCAGGCCCTCGCCGGGCAGGCCCAGCAGCTTGGCCAGCGGGCGCAGCAGGTAGTCCGGCAGCGAGAAGAGCGCGACCGGGGAGATCATCACCTCGTTGCCGATCAGCCGCCAGGCGGTGTCGGAGGCGGAGAGGCCGGCCTTCAGCCAGTCCATCTGGGCGCGGCCGGTGATGGTGCGGTCGGCCGAGTCGACGTCGCCGTTGCCGACCTTGACCTGCTGGGAGCGGAACGAGCGCTGGTCCATCAGGTGCAGGTCGGCGAGCTTGCCGTAGCGCAGCCGGCGGTAGGTGGTGCCGGCGATGGACGGGCGGACCGGCATCCACTCGAAGTAGGCCTGCTTGGCGGCGGCGACCCGGGCCGCCCAGTCGCCCTCGGTGCCGGGGGTGTGGTTCTCGGCGCCGCCGGACCAGGCGTCGTTGGCGAACTCGTGGTCGTCCCAGATCGCGATGGTCGGGACCTGGGCGTGCAGCGCCTGGAGGTCCTCGTCCGTCTTGTACCGGCCGTGGCGGGTGCGGTAGTCGGCGAGGGTGAGGATCTCGTGGGCCGGCGCGTGCGGGCGGACCACGGAGCCGGCGGCGCAGAACTCGCCGGTCTTGTACTCGTAGATGTAGTCGCCGAGGAAGAGGAAGGCGTCGAGGTCGCCGCGGGCCGCCAGGTGGCGGTAGGCGGAGAAGTAGCCGGCCTCCCAGTTGGCGCAGGACGCCACGCCGAAGCGGAGCCGGTCGAGGGCGGCGTCGGTGGCCGGGGTGGTGTGGGTGCGGCCGACCGGGGAGGTGGTGGCGCCGGCGGTGAAGCGGTACCAGTAGGCGGTGGCCGGGGTGAGGCCGCGGACGTCCGCCTTGACGGTGTGGTCGGTGTCGGCGGAGGTGGTCACGGTGCCGCTCGCCACGATCCGGGTGAAGCCCTTGTCGGCGGCGAGCTCCCAGCGGACCTCGGTGTCGGTGCCCAGGCCGGAGCCGGGGGCGGCCTCGGGGGCCGGGGTGACGCGGGTCCAGAGCAGGATCCCGTCGGGCAGCGGGTCGCCCGAGGCGACGCCGTGCAGGAACTGGGGCGCGGCGGCGGCCTGGGCCGCGGCGCCGAGGGTCAGCGGCAGGGCGGCGGCGCCCGCGACGACGGCGGTGGCCTTGAGCACCTGGCGACGGTGCGGGCGGGCGGAGGTCATGTCATTGACAAGGTCGGTCACGGCGACAGGCTACCCGTGGGTAATGATGTGTTCCATATGACGAACTGACTGTTTGTCGGTGATTCACCGGTGCGTGACGTCCCGCCATCCCGCCGGGTGGGCGCGGCCACCTGGCGGCCATGAGCGATGATGGGGAGGTTCCCCGCCCGCTGCAAGGAAGTTCCCCGACGTGGCCCAGATCCTGCTCCTGCACTCCGCGTACGGCCTGCGCCCCGCCGTCCACGCCGCCGCCGACCGCCTGCGCGACGCCGGCCACACCGTGCACACCCCCGACCTCTACGACGGCCGGACCTTCGACGACATCGAGGAGGGCATGGCGTACAAGGAGGAGCTGGGCAGCGACGAACTGCTTCGCCGGGCCGTGGGCGCGGCCGCCCCGCTGCTGACCTCCGGCGACGCCCTGGTCTACGCCGGCTTCTCGCTCGGCGGCTCGCTCGCCCAGAACCTCGCCCTCGCCGACGAGAACGCGCGCGGGCTGCTCCTCCTGCACGGCACCTCCGACATCCGCGAGGACGCGGCCACCGCCGTCCCCGTCCAGCTGCACGTGGCCGAGCCGGACCCGTTCGAGCCGGAGGACTGGCTGAACGCCTGGTACCTCAACATGCGCAGGGCCGGCGCCGACGTCGAGATCCACCGCTACCACGGCGCCGGTCACCTCTTCACCGACCCCGGCCTCCCCGACCACGACGCCGAGGCGGCCGAGCGCACCTGGGCCGTGGCCCTGGACTTCCTCGCCGAGCTGGACGCCGCGTAGTCCTGTTCGCCGGCGCGGGGGGCCGGCCCCGCCCGCCGCCCCCCCCCCCGGGGGGGGTGGGGGCGGGGGGAGGGTGTGTGTCGGCCGCGCCGCGCCCGGGGGGGGGGTGGTAGGGCGGGTTGAGGGGGGGCG
>NZ_JBHVGL010000004.1:40965-429211 GCF_042800875.1 Kitasatospora sp. NPDC057595
CTCCGAGCCGGCCGCGCGCCCCTGGCCCGACGCCCGCGCCTGCCCCCCCCCGCTGCCCGACCCGCCGGCCGCGTCGCCGGCCCGGCCGGCCTCCCGCGCCCTCGGGGAGGATGGGGCCGTGACGAGGATGAGTGACGGCCGGTACGCGCCGGCGGGGTCGTTGATCGGGATGGTGCAGCGGGGGCGCGGGCTGGGTGCGCGCATGGTGGCGGAGGATCCGCGGGGGGCCGCCGAGGTGGTGGCGGGGTGCGTCCGGTGGGACTGGCGGTGGGACGACGCCGATCAGCGGGCGGTGTACCTGGCGCGGCTGCTGCGGGACGCGGGGGTCGAGGCCGCGCCGCTGGCGCCGGTGCCGGGTGGGCGGCGGCACGAGACGCACGGGGCGGGGGAGGCGGCGGAGGGGGACATCGAGGCGCTGGTCGAGCGGCTGGAGCGGGAGTGGGTGGAGCGCCGGTGGTGCGGGCCGGTGCACACGGCGCGGGCGTTGGCCGGGTTCGGGGTGCGGGCGCGCGGCGCGGCGTCGCTGCTCAGGCGCTTCTGGCTGTGGACGCCGCACTCGCACGAGCGGGTGGGGTACCTGGAGGCACTGGCGGTCATCGAGCCGGCCGGGCTGGACGGGATCTACCTGGAGTGCCTCTGGGACTGCGAGGAGGACGCCCGGCTGCTGGGGGTGGAGCGGGCTCCGGACGGGGCGCAGGTGCGGGAGCGGCTGCGGTACCTGGAGCGCGACGAGCTGGAGGGGGAGGCGGTCCGGGCGGCCGCCCGGGAGAGGCTGCTGCGGTGCCGGTCCGCTCGCGGTGAGCGAGTGCGAGGGGAGGGGCGGGAGCGGGCTAGAGTGGGAGGGTGAACGTGTGAGTGATGGTCCGGGCCGGTAGCGGCTCGGGCCTCATCCATTTCCGGGCACCTTCTGTGACCCGCGCGTTCACCGGCCCACCTGCCAGCACGAGCCTACGGAGGCCCCGCCTTGAGCGATCAGCCGTTCGCGCATCTGCACGTCCACACCGAGTACTCGATGCTGGACGGCGCCGCCCGGCTGAAGCAGATGTTCAAGGAGGTCGAGCGGCTGGGGCAGAGCCATGTCGCGATGACCGACCACGGCAACATGTACGGCGCGGCCGAGTTCCACAAGCAGGCCACCGCCGCCGGCATCACCCCGGTGATCGGCATCGAGGCGTACGTCGCCCCGGAGGCCCGCTCCAACACCAAGCGCATCCTGTGGGGCCAGCCGCACCAGAAGAAGGACGACGTCTCGGCGTCCGGCGCCTACACCCACAAGACCATCTGGGCCCGGAACAAGGAGGGCCTGCACAACCTCTTCAAGCTGACCTCGCGCTCGTACTCCGAGGGCTGGCTGGTCAAGTGGCCCCGGATGGACAAGGAGCTGATCTCCGAGCTGTCCGGCGGCCTTATGGCCACCACCGGCTGCCCCTCCGGCGAGCTGCAGACCCGGCTGCGCCTCGGCCAGTTCGACGAGGCGCTGCGGTCCGCCGCCGAGTACCAGGAGATCTTCGGCAAGGAGAACTACTTCCTGGAGCTGATGGACCACGGTCTCGACATCGAGAAGCGGGTCCGCGACGGGCTGATCGAGATCGGGAAGAAGCTCGGCATCCCGCCGGTCGTCACCAACGACTCGCACTACACCACCGAGGCCGACGCCGGCGCCCACGACCTGCTGCTCTGCGTGCAGACCGGCAAGAACCTCTCCGACCCGGACCGCTTCCGGTTCGACGGCACCGGCTACTACATCAAGTCGGCCGCCGAGATGTACGCCCTGGACCAGTCGGACGCCTGGCAGGAGGGCTGTCGCAACAGCCAGCTGCTGGTGGCCTCCCGGGTCGACACCGAGGGCATGTTCGAGTTCCGCAACCTGATGCCGCGCTTCCCGATCCCGGAGGGCTTCGAGTCCGAGGCGGACTTCTTCAAGTCCAAGGTCTGGGAGGGCATGGACTGGCGCTTCCCTGGCGGGTACGACGAGGAGCACAAGAAGCTCGCCGAGTACGAGATGGACACCATCATCCAGATGGGGTTCCCGGCGTACTTCCTCGTGGTCGCCGACTTCATCATGTGGGCGAAGAGCCAGGGCATCGCGGTGGGGCCGGGCCGTGGTTCGGCGGCCGGCTCGCTGGTCGCGTACGCCATGGGCATCACCGACCTCGACCCGATCCCGCACGGTCTGATCTTCGAGCGCTTCCTCAACCCCGAGCGCATCTCCATGCCCGATGTCGACATCGACTTCGACGAGCGCCGGCGCGGTGACGTGATCCGGTACGTGACGGAGAAGTGGGGATCCGACAAGGTCGCCATGATCGTCACGTACGGCACCATCAAGGCGAAGGCCGCCATCAAGGACTCCTCGCGCGTCCTCGGCTACCCGTACGCGATGGGCGACCGGATCACCAAGGCGATGCCGCCGGACGTCATGGGCAAGGGCATCCCGCTGTCCGGCATCACCGACAACAGCCACCCGCGCTACAGCGAGGCCGGCGAGATCCGCGGGCTCTACGAGACCGACCCCGACGTGCGCAAGGTGATCGACACCGCGCGCGGCATCGAGGGCCTGATCCGCCAGCCCGGTGTGCACGCGGCCGGCGTCATCATGTCCGCCGAACCGCTGACCGACCACATCCCGGTCTGGACCCGGCACACCGACGGCGTCACCATCACGCAGTTCGACTACCCCACCTGCGAGGGCCTCGGCCTTCTCAAGATGGACTTCCTCGGCCTGCGCAACCTGACGATCATGGACGACGCCGTCAAGGCGATCGAGAAGAACAAGGGCGTCAAGATCAATCTTCTTGAGCTGCCCCTGGACGACAAGCCGACCTACGAACTGCTGGCGCGCGGTGACACGCTCGGCGTCTTCCAGCTCGACGGCGGCCCCATGCGCTCGCTGCTGCGCCTGATGAAGCCCGACAACTTCGAAGACATCTCGGCCGTTCTGGCGCTGTACCGGCCGGGTCCGATGGGCGTCAACTCGCACACCAACTACGCGCTGCGCAAGAACGGGCAGCAGGAGATCACCCCGATCCACCCGGAGCTGGAGAAGCCCCTGGAGGAGGTGCTCAGGCCCACCTACGGCCTGATCGTCTACCAGGAGCAGGTGCAGAAGGCCGCGCAGATCCTGGCCGGCTACTCGCTCGGCCAGGCCGACCTGCTGCGCCGCGCCATGGGCAAGAAGAAGAAGGAGATCCTGGAGGCCGAGTTCGTCCCGTTCCAGAAGGGCTGCCGGGAGCGCGGCTACTCGGACGCGGCGATCCAGGCGGTGTGGGACGTCCTGGTCCCCTTCTCCGGCTACGCGTTCAACAAGGCGCACACGGCGGGCTACGGGCTCGTCTCCTACTGGACGGCGTACCTCAAGGCCAACTACCCGGCCGAGTACATGTCCGGCCTGCTCACCTCGGTCAAGGACGACAAGGACAAGTCGGCCGTCTACCTCAACGAGTGCCGGAAGATGGGCATCAACGTCCTGCCGCCGGACGTCAACGAGTCGGACGCGGACTTCACCCCGCACGGTGACACCACCGTCCGGTTCGGCCTGACCGCCATCCGCAACGTCGGCGGCCCGGTCGTCGAGTCGATGATCCGGACCCGGAAGACCAAGGGGAAGTTCTCCTCCTTCCCGGACTTCCTGGAGAAGGTGGAGTCGGTGGTCTGCAACAAGCGGACCGTCGAATCGCTGATCAAGGCCGGTTCATTCGACTCGCTCGGCCACACCCGCAAGGGCCTGACCGCGCAGTTCGAGCCGATGATCGACAACGTCGTCGGCATCAAGCGCAAGGAGGCCGAGGGGCAGTTCGACCTCTTCGGCGGCGACACGGCGAGCGACGAGCCGAGCTTCGGCCTGGACGTGGTGTTCTCCGAGGACGAGTGGGAGAAGTCCTTCCTGCTCACCCAGGAGCGGGAGATGCTCGGTCTGTACGTCTCCTCGCACCCGCTGCACGGCATCGAGCACGTGCTCGCCGACAAGGCGGACTGCGCGGTCGCGGACCTCGCCGAACGGCCGGACGGGACGATCGTCACCATCGGCGGCATCATCTCGGGCCTCCAGCGGAAGATGACCAAGCAGGGCAACGCCTGGGCGATCGCGACGGTCGAGGACCTCGCGGGCTCGATCGACTGCATGTTCTTCCCGGCCAGCTACCAGCTGGTCTCCTCGCAGCTGGTCGAGGACGCGGTGGTGTTCGTGCGCGGGAAGCTGGACAAGCGCGAGGACGTGCCCCGGCTGATGGGCATGGAGCTCACCGTCCCGGACCTGTCGAACGCGCACGCCGAGGCGCCGATCATCATCAACATCCCGAGCGGGAAGGTGACGCCCCCGTTGGTGGCGCGGCTCGGCGAGGTGCTGAGCAGTCACCGGGGGACGACCGAGGTGCGGGTCCGGCTGGAGGCGCGCAGCAGGACGACGGTGCTGCGGCTCGACCGGCACCGGGTGAAGTCGGATCCGGCGCTGTTCGGGGACCTGAAGCAGCTGCTCGGCCCGAGCTGCCTGGCGGGCAACGGGGCGGCGTAGGGGCTGTCCCCTGCGCGGACCCCGCGGAGCGCCCGTGCCCGGCCGGGTACGGGCGCTCCGCGCTACGCGGAGTTGCGCAGCGGGGCCGGTACGGCGGTGTGCAGGGCGGAGACGAAGGCGGAGATCGCGGGGTGGGCGCCGGCCCCGGCGCGGAACGCGGTGCGGGTGCGGCGGTACATCGGCAGCCGGGTGAGGACGACCCCCGGCGGCGGCCGGTCGATGCCGAGGTGCGGGACCAGCGCCACCCCCTGACCGGCCGCCACCAGGGCGAGCACGGTGGCGAAGTCGTCGATCTGGTGGCGGATCCGGGGCGCGAAGCCCGCGCTCTCGCAGGCCCGGACGGCCATGCTGTGGCACAGGGTGCCCGGCGGGGCGAGGATCCAGGGTTCGGCGCGCTGGTCGGCGACGGCGCCGGGGGCGCGGGCCGCCAGGTACATCGGCTCGGTGAAGATCGGCCGGGTCATCGCCAGCCCGGGCTCCGGGTCGGCGGGCACCAGGTCGTACTCGTGCAGCAGCGCCACGTCCAGCTCGCCCGCGCGCAGCGCCGCTGCGACCTCGGCCGGGTCGACCTCGGTGACCATCGGCTCCAGCCCCGGGTGCCAGCCGGCCAGTTCGGCGAGCACGGCGGGGATGATCGCGCGGGCCGCCGACGGGTAGGTGCCGATCCGCAGCGGGCCGGCCAGGCCGTCGCGGGCGTGGGCCAGTTCGGCGTCCGCCTGCTCCAGCCGTTCGAGCACGGCCTCGGCGTGCCGGACCAGGTTGCGCCCGGCGGGGGTGAGGGTGACCCGGCGGCCGGTGCGTTCCAGCAGCGGGACGCCGGCCTCCTTCTCCAGCACGGACAGCTGCTGGGACACCGCCGAAGGGCTGAAGCTGAGCGCCTCGGCGACGGCGGCGATGGTGCCGAGGTGGGCGAGTTCGCGCAGCAGGCGCAGGCGTCGGACATCGAGCATCGGCTCAGCTTACGAGAAGCTTCGGAAACGTGAACTGGACCTGGGGGATCGGCGGGCCGCAGGATCGTGGGCATGGAACTCAAGGGCATTTTCGTCCCGCTGGTCACGCCGTTCGCGGCCGACGGCTCGGTGGCGCTGGACGCGCTGGAGAAGCTGGCCGGCTCGGTGCTGGACGACGGCGCGGCCGGACTGGTCGCGCTCGGCACCACCGGTGAGCCGGCCGCCCTGAGCGCGGACGAGCGGCGCGCGGTCACCGAGGTCTGCGCGGCGGTCTGCGCCGGGCGCGGTGTGCCGCTGCTGGTCGGCGCGGGCGGGCCGGGCACCGCGGCGGCGGCCGAGGAGCTGGCCGGGCTGGCCGCCCGGGTGCCGGGGGTGGCGGGGGCGCTGGTGACCGTGCCGTCCTTCGTCCGGCCGGGCGAGGCCGGGACGGTCGCGCACTTCCGGGCGCTGGCCGAGGCCAGCTCGGTGCCGCTGGTCGTCTACCACATCCCGTACCGCACCGGGCAGGCGCTGTCGGGCGCCGCGCTGCTGGAGCTGGCCGCGCTGCCGAACGTGGCGGGCGTCAAGTACGCGACGGGCGGGGTGGACCAGGCGGCGGTGGAGCTGCTGGCCGCGGCGCCGGCCGGGTTCTCGGTGCTGGGCGGGGACGACGCCGTGCTCGCGCCGCTGCTGGCGCTCGGCGCGGACGGCGGCATCCTGGCCTCCGCGCACCTGGCGACCGCGCGCTTCGTCGAGCTGGCCGAGGCCTGGCAGGCCGGGGACGCGGCGCGCGCCCGGGCGCTGGGCCACCGGCTGACCGGACTGGCGGTGGCGGCCTTCGCCGCGCCGAACCCGGCGGTGGTCAAGGGCGTGCTGCACGCGCAGGGGCGGATCCCGACGCCGGACGTCCGGCTGCCGCTGCTGCCGGCCGGGCCGTCGGAGGTCGCGCGGGCGCTGGAACTCCTCAGTGGTCTGGACCACTGAGGACCACAGGATGGAATGCCGGGCCGCCCCGTGCCGGTGACAAGGCATGATGGGCGGAGTGCGGCTGTGAGTTGCAAGATCAAGAGGAGTAGTCGGATGAAGATCGGCATTGTCGGGGCCACCGGCCAGGTCGGCGGCGTGGTCCGCGAGATCCTGGCGGAGCGCAACCTCCCGGTGGAGCAGCTGCGGCTGTTCGCCTCGGCCCGCTCGGCCGGGCGCACGCTGCCCTGGCAGGGCACCGAGGTCACCGTCGAGGACGCGGCCACGGCCGACTACACCGGCCTGGACATCGTGATCTTCTCGGCCGGCGGCGCCACCTCCAAGGCGCTCGCCCCCAAGGTCGCCGCCGCCGGTGCCGTCGTGATCGACAACTCCTCCGCCTGGCGCCGCGACCCCGAGGTCCCGCTGGTCGTCTCCGAGGTCAACCCCGAGGCGATCGCCGACCGCCCCAAGGGCATCATCGCCAACCCGAACTGCACCACCATGGCCGCCATGCCGGTGCTGCGCCCGCTGCACGACGAGGCCGGCCTCGCCGCCCTCGTCGTCTCCACCTACCAGGCCGTCTCCGGCAGCGGCGTGGCCGGCGTCGCCGAGCTTCAGGACCAGGCCGCCAAGGTCGTGGACGGCGCCGCCGCCCTCGCCCACGACGGCTCGGCCGTCGAGTTCCCCGAGCCCAAGGTCTACCAGCGGCCGATCGCCTTCAACGTGGTGCCGCTGGCCGGTTCCATCGTCGAGGACGGCTCCAACGAGACCGACGAGGAGCAGAAGCTCCGCCACGAGAGCCGCAAGATCCTCGGCATCCCCGAGCTCAAGGTGGCCGGCACCTGCGTGCGCGTCCCGGTCTTCTCCGGCCACTCGCTGCAGATCAACGCCCGCTTCGAGCGCCCGATCAGCCCCGAGCGCGCGGTCGAGCTGCTGGCCGGCGCCCCCGGCGTCGAGCTGAGCGACATCCCGACCCCGCTCCAGGCCGCCGGTCAGGACCCGAGCTACGTCGGCCGGATCCGCGTCGACGAGACGGTGGAGAACGGCCTGTCGCTGTTCATCTCCAACGACAACCTGCGCAAGGGCGCCGCGCTCAACGCCGTCCAGCTGGCCGAGCTGGTCGCCGCCGAGCTCAAGGGCTGATCCCCGCCGCGCACCGCGCGAGGGCCCCCGTCCGCGACCGCGACCGGACGGGGGCCCTCGGCGTCGGTACCGGGAAAGCGCCGGACGGCCGGGGTTCGGCGGGCGGATCCGGGGGAACAAGGTGACCCAACGATCGGGCGGCTGCGGGCACCCCTCACCCCATCCCGCCCGGGCCCGGGCGCAGCGCGCCCACCCCGGCCCCGTCCGTCCCGGCGGAGCCCCACCCGAGGGCGAGCGGAAAGAGGTGCGCGATGGACCGCTGTGTCGTCCTGGTGGACGCCGGATACCTGCTGGGCGCCGCCGCGAGCCTGCTCGCCGGTGACCCCTCCCGTTCCAAGGTCACCGTCGACCACACCGCGCTGATCGCCGCCCTGCGCGAGCGCGCCGAGGCCGAGACCGGTCTGCCGCTGCTGCGGATCTACTGGTTCGACGCCGCGCCGGAACGCCGCCCGATGCCCGAGCACCGGCGGCTGCGCGTGCTGCCCCGGGTCACCGTGCGGCTCGGTGCGCTCACCCGGGCCGAGGGCCGCTGGGTGCAGAAGGGCGTCGACGCCGCGATGCACGCCGAACTCTCCGAACTCGCCCGCAACCGGGCCTGCGCCGACATCGTGCTGATCACCGGCGACGGCGACCTGCTGCCCGGCATGATGTCCGCCAAGGAGCACGGCGTCGTCGTCCACCTCTGGGCGCTGCAGGCCGCCGACGGCGACTTCAACCAGTCCGAGGACCTCGTCGGCGAGGCCGACGAGCGACGGGTGCTGGACCGCGAGTGGATCGAGGGCTCGTTCAGCCTGCGCGACACCTCCAGCGTCTTCCCCGGCCCCGGCGCCCGGCACGACATCGCCAAGATCCTCGCCGCGCCGCCCGCTGCGCCCCCCGCCACCCTGCCGGGCCCGCTGCCCGCGGCCCAGGTGCCCGGTCGCCCCGCCGAGGCCGAGCCGGTCGCCGTGGCGGCCCCCGCCGCCAACGGGCGCCCGCAGCCGGCCGTCGCCGGACTCAAGATCGTCCCCACCCCCAAGGACCTCGCCGGGCGCAGCGCCGACCGGCAGGCCGCGGCCGACCGGCAGCAGGCCGGCCCGGTGCTGCGCTGGTCCTCCGACCGCGGCTGGATCGAGCGGCCCGCCACCGAGCCCGCCGTCACCGCCGGCGACGGCCTGCCGACCCTGGCCCAGCTCACCACCGCCGAACAGCGCTGGGCCGACCGTGAGGAGGACATCACCTCCATCGGCGGCGACGCCCACGAGGTCGGCCAGGTCTTCGCCCGCCGCTGGACCGGCCGGATGGGTGACGTCGAACGGCTCACCGTCCTGTGGCCCGGCTACCCGCGCATCCCGCACCGGGTCGACGGCGAGCTGCTGCGCTACGCCGCCCGCTTCGGGCTGCTCGCGCACAAGGACGACCAGATCGACGAGCACGACCGGTACGCGATCCGGGCGGGCTTCTGGAAGGAGCTCGCCGCCAGGGTCCCCGGCGGTGACCTGGTCGTCGACGACTGACCGGTCCGGGGCGGCCCCCGGCGGCGCCGCGGGCGGGGCCCCGTTGTCCGGTTCGCCCGTTGCACCGCGTAGAGTCTCCGGTCGTGAGTGAGACGGCCGGGCGGGCACCCCAGGAGACCTCGCCGTGCTGCGCCGTACGCGACCTGGTCCGCACGTACCGCGCCGGGCGCGGCGCCTCGGCCACCGCGATCCGGGCCAACGACGGCATCACCCTGACCGTCCGGCAGGGTGAGATCTTCGGCCTGCTCGGGCCCAACGGCGCCGGCAAGTCCACCCTGGTCCGCCAGCTCACCGGCCTGCTGCGGCCCGACTCCGGCAGCATCGAGATCCTCGGCCACGACGTGGTCCGGCACCCCGAACGGGCCGCCCGGCTGCTCGGCTACCTCGGCCAGGAGTCCAGCGCGCTCGACGAGCTGACCGTCGCCCTCGCCGCCGAGACCACCGGGCGGCTGCGCGGTCTGAGCCGGGCCGCGGCCCGCGCCGCCGCCGACGAGGTGATCGCCGAACTCGCCCTGGAACCGCTCGCCCACCGGCCGCTCGCCAAGCTGTCCGGCGGCCAGCGCCGGCTCGCCTGCTTCGCCGCCGCCCTGGTCGGCGACCGGCCGCTGCTGGTCCTCGACGAGCCCACCACCGGCATGGACCCGGTCGCCCGGCGGGCCGTCTGGTCGGCGGTCGAACGCCGCCGGACCGAGCGCTCGGCCACCGTGCTGCTGGTCACCCACAACGTGATCGAGGCGGAGACGGTGCTGGACCGGGTCGCGGTGGTCGACGACGGCCGGGTGATCGCCTGCGACACCCCCGGCGGCCTCAAGGCGCTGGTCGACGGTGACGTCCGGCTCGACCTGGTCTGGCGCGACGAAGCGCCGCTGGCCGTCCCCGCGGTGGCGGCGCTCGCCGAACGGGCCGAGCGCACCGGCCGCCGCTGGACCGTCCGCACCACCCCCGAGCAGGCCCGCGAGCTGGTCGCCGCCGTCACCACCGGCCCGGCCTTCGCCGCCCTGGACGACTTCACCCTGGCCACCCCGAGCCTTGAGGACGCCTACCTCAAGCTGGGCGGCCGCCACGGAGGACTGGCCAAGTGACGCTGCTCTCGGCACCGGCGCGCACCACCCCGGACACGGCCGGCGGGCCCGCCCCGCTCGCGCCCGCCGCCCGGATGCTGCCCGCCCTCGCGGCCGTCTACCGGGCGCAGCTCGCGCGGGCCCGGGTGGCGCGGATCCCGCTGCTGTTCGTGGCCACCTTCCAGTCGCTCGGCATCCTGGTGATGATGCGGGGCGTCGTCGACTCCGGGCAGACCTCGGCCGCCCGGTACGTGGTGTCCGGCTCCAGCGTGCTGGTGGTCGCCTTCGTGGCGCTCAACCTGCTCGCCCAGTACTTCGGCCGGCTGCGGGCCAGCGGCGGGCTGGACCACTACGCGACGCTGCCGGTGCCGGCCGCCTCGGTGGTGCTCGGCACGGCCGCCGCCTTCGCCTCGTTCACCCTGCCCGGGACGCTCGTCACCGCGGGGGTCGGCGCGGTGATGTTCGGGCTGCCGCTCGGGCAGCTGTGGGTGCTGCTCGCGGTGGTGCCGCTGGCCGGGGCTGCGCTCTCCGGGCTCGGGGCGGCCTGCGGGCTGCTCGCGCCCAAGCAGGAGATCGCCACCATGCTGGGGCAGCTCGGCATGTCGGCGGCGCTGCTGCTCGGCGTGCTGCCGGTGGACAACCTGCCGCAGCCGGTGCTCTGGCTGCGCGACCTGCTGCCGTCCACCTACGCGGTGGAGGCCTTCGCCCGGACGTTCCGGCCGTCGCCGGACTGGGCGGCGGTGGCCGGGGACCTCGCGGTGTGCGCGGGAGTGGGCGTGGTCTCGCTGGCCGTCGCCACCTGGGCGTACCGGCGGGCGACCCGCCGCTAGCCGGTCGGTGCCCGGCCGGCGCCGGTCGCCCGGTCGGTGGGTGGCCGGGTCGCGGGGGCGTCGACCGTGAAACGATGGGGGGTGTGACCGTACCGAACACACCTCCGGATCCCGCGCGCGCCGACGGCTCCGATGCCGCGCCCGCGGACTCCGTGACCGGGGACTCCGTGCCCGCTCCGTACGCCGCGCCCGACCCGCACGCCGCGCGCGATCCGTACGCGCTGCCGCCGGGGCTCGACCTGGTGGCCGGCAAGCCGAAGCCGGCGGAGCCGCTCGCCCAGCGGCTGCTGCCCGAGCTGAGGATCGGGGCGGCCACGGTGCTGGCCTGCCTGGTGCTGGGGGTCGTGATGGGCGTGCTGTGGGCCTGGCTGGCGCCCAAGGTGCCGCTGGTCGTGGACGGCAACAAGATCCTCTACGCCGACCCGGAGGGCGAGCAGCGGGCCGGGGCCGACAGCGTGTTCGTGCTGATCGGGCTGGGGATGGGGATCCTGACGGCGCTGGGCGCGTTCCTGGTCAGCCGGAAGCGCGGCGGCGGGATCTCGGTGGCGGTCGGGCTGGCGGTCGGCGGGCTGCTGGCGTCGGTCGGGGCGTGGGGCCTCGGGCGGTGGCTCGGGCCGGGCCGCGACCTGGTCGCGGAGGCGCGGCGGGTCGGGAACGGCGGGCACTTCCAGGCGGACATCGACCTCGGGGCGTACGGGGCGGTGCTGGCGTGGCCGATGGCGGCGATGGTGCTGCTGCTGGCGCTGTCGGCGGCGTTCGGGAAGCGCGAGGAGGACCCGCCGCCGTACTGGGGGGTGCCGGGCCCCGCGGCCGTGGACGCGGGGGTTCCGTCGGCTGAGGAGCGGCGGGAGGGCTGAGGTCTGCCCCCCGACCTCGGGTCAGTGGGCGATGGGGGCGGTGCGGGCGTTGGTGAGGGTGACGAGGTGGGCGGGGGAGAGCTCGACCTCCAGGCCGCGGCGGCCGGCGGAGACGTAGACGGTGGGGTGGGTGAGCGCGCTGGCGTCGACGACGGTGCGCAGCGGGCGGCGCTGGCCGAGCGGGGAGATGCCGCCGAGGACGTAGCCGCTGCTGCGTTCGGCGGCGGCCGGGTCGGCCATCGCGGCGCGCTTGCCGCCGACCGCCGCGGCCAGCGCCTTGAGGTCGAGCCGGCCGGCGACCGGGACGACGCCGACGGTGAGGACACCGTCGATGTCGGCGACCAGGGTCTTGAAGACCCGCTCGGCCGGCACGCCGAGCGCCTCGGCGGCCTCGCCGCCGTAGGAGGCGGCGGCCGGGTCGTGCTCGTAGGAGTGGACGGTGAACGGCACGGCGGCGGTCTCCAGGGCGACCGTCGCGGGCGTGCCCTGGCCGCCCTTCTTCGGCTTCTTGGCCACGGGGGCTCCGCAAATCGGTGGGGTGCGGTCGGTGGGGTGCGGTCGGTGGACCGGGTCAGTTGGGGCTGAAGGACTGGCGGGTGAGGTTGACGGCGGGCAGCGAGGGCAGCCAGCTGAGCACCGCCGTCTCGCGGCGCAGCAGTTCGAGCTCGGTGCGCAGCCGCTGGGCGTTGTCGGGGCAGGCGAGCAGCTGCTGCTTGAGCGGGACCTCCAGGACGGCGGCCGCGGCGACCAGGTAGGACAGCACCTGCGGGTCGTCGGGCAGTTCCTGGCGGCCGACGGTGCTGGCCTCGCGGGCCCCGGCGAGCCGGCGCTGGTAGGTGCGGAAGACCCGTTCGACCTCGGCGGCCAGTGCGCCGGAGCCCTCGCCGGTGCGTTCCTCGATGGGTTCGAGCTCGCCGACGAGGTACGGGCCGCCGACGTCGACGGACCGGAGCCAGAACCGGGTGGTCCCGGTGATCAGCAGCTCGTACCGGCCGTCCGGCTGCGGCTGGACGGAGGTGACGTCGGCGACGCAGCCGATGTGGTGGAGCGCCTCCAAGGGGTCGCCGGTGGTGCCGAGGCCGTCCAGCGGGCCGGCCGGGCCGTCCTCGGGGCGGACCGGGGCGACCTCGCGGCCGTCCTTGATGGCGAGCACGCCGAAGCGGCGCGGCTGGTCCTCGGGTCGCTCCAGCAGGTCGGCGACCAGACGGCGGTAGCGCTCCTCGAAGACGTTCAGGGGCATCACCAGGCCCGGGTAGAGCACGGTGTTCAGCGGGAAGAGCGGAAGCCGTTCTGTCACGGCGGACAGCGTAGTTCCCCGGACCCGCCGGGCCTTCACGGCCCGGGTGCTCAGCGGTCCTCAGCCGCGCTGGAGCATCCGGCTGGCGCCGGCGGCGACCGTGGTGGCGAGCACCCAGCCGACCACGACCAGGCCGGAGGAGACCCACTGGGCGGTGCCGCCGGGGTTCCAGCCGGTCTGGCCGAGGTCGACGACCGGGAGCAGCTGGCCGAGCGCGTACAGCACCGGGTTCCAGTGCGGGCGCTCGTCGGCCTTGAGCGGCTGGAGCGCGTGGGTGGCGAAGTAGAGGCTGCCGAGCGCCCAGGCGAGCAGCAGCCAGAGCGCGGCGCGGCCGGGGCGGAAGCCGTAGCCGACGGTGGCGTCCTGGATCCGGCCCCAGATCCGGGCCGGCAGCGGCAGGGTCTGCCGGCGGCGGCGCTGCTTGGCGTAGAGCACCTCGCGGGCGTCGTCGTCGGCGCCGTCGCGGCGCAGCGCGGCGGCGAGCTGCTCGTAGGACTCGGGCTGGAACTCCACGGAGGAACGTTCCAGCCAGCCGATCCGCTGCCGGACGGGGAACGGCACGGCCGGGCGCAGGCACTCGTAGGTGAACCCGGTGAGCCCGACCGATCCCCCCTGCGGCCAGGAGCCGGGGGCGTCGACCAGGTTGCCGATCCGGGCCCGGGACAGCGAGACGGCGCCGCCCTCCGGGAACCGGCAGGTGAAGCGCAGTTCCGGGGTCTGGATCCGGCGCAGGGTCACCTCGTCGCCGTCGACCAGGTGGAACTCGGCGTCGGAGAGCAGACAGGCGTTCTCGAAGCGGCCGTCGGAGAGCCGGACCTGGCCGAAGGCGCGGAACGGCGTGCTCGGCGCGTCCGGCGGCGGGACCTCGCCGTACCCGGAGCCGTAGTAGGTCTGGGACCCGTACCAGCCGCCGTCGGCCGAGCCGCTCAGGTACAGGGTGTGGCCGACGGTGAGTCGCACCGCGTTGAGGGCGTTGCGGTTGCCCGGCGCGGCGCGCAGCTGGGCGCCGCGCAGCGAGAGCCGGCCGCCGATCCGGGCGGTCCGCAGGCTGACCTCGCCGTGGGTCGCCAGCCGGTCGGCCTCGCAGTCCTGGCTGACCGCGATGCCGTCGGCGGACAGCGCCCGGCCGAACCGGTCGCCGCCCAGGACGGCCTGGTTGATCAGCAGGTCGGTGCCGATCCGGGCGTCGGTGAGCCGCACGCCCTGGCGGATCCGGCAGCGGGCCAGGTGCAGGTCCCCGGAGGTCGCCAGCCGGGAGGCCTCCAGCCGGGGGATGAGGCAGTTGATGAAGCGCAGGGTGCCGGCCTCGGCCTCGGAGATCAGGACCTTCTGGTCGAAGCGGCAGTCGTGCAGCTCGACGTAGTGGCCGATGGTGCCGCCGGCCAGGTCGAGCGGGCCGGTGACCAGGGCGCCGGTCAGCTTGAGCGAGGCGACCCGGCCGGGGACCGCGGCCGGGCCGCCCAGCAGCAGCCGGGCGAGCACCCGGGCGCGGACCGTTCGCTCCGGACCCCAGACGGCCTCGCCGAACGGGTCGTCCTCGGCGGCCTCGCCGCTGCGCAGGTCGTGGATCCGGCCGAGCCGGAACGCCTGCCAGAGTGCCTGTTCGGCGGCCGTCCAGTCGTCCGGTGCCCGATCCGTCACGGTTCCCCCCGATTCCCCCGGCCTCCCCCGGCCGTCTCGCCCTTCGTATCACGGACTGAAATGCGGGACCGTCGGTTCCGGCCACTCCTTACACTGGGGGCGTGATCTCTCGAATCGATCTGCGCGGCTCGCTCGACGACCCGCGCGACCTGCTGCCCCGTGCCGACTTCGACGTCGCGGCCGCCCTGGAGAAGGTGCGTCCGATCGCCGAGGACGTGCATCATCGCGGGGTCGCGGCGCTGATCGAGATCACCGAACGCTTCGACGGCGTGCGGCTGGAGTCCACCCGGGTCCCGGCCGAGCAGATCGCGCGGGCGCTGGAGGAGCTGGACCCGAAGGTGCGCGCCGCGCTGGAGGAGTCGATCCGCCGCGCCCGCATCGTGCACGCGGACCAGCGCCGCGAGGGGCACACCACCCAGGTGGTGCCGGGCGGCACGGTCACCCAGCGCTGGGTGCCGGTGGACCGGGTCGGGCTGTACGTGCCCGGCGGGCTGGCCGTCTACCCGTCCTCCGTTGTGATGAACGTGGTGCCGGCCCAGGAGGCGGGCGTGCGCGGCATCGCGGTGACCTCGCCGCCGCAGAAGGCCTTCGGCGGTCGGGTGCACCCGACCATCCTGGCGGCCTGCGCGCTGCTCGGCGTCACCGAGGTCTACGCGGTCGGCGGTGCCCAGGCGGTCGCCATGTTCGCGCTGGGCACCGAGGAGTGCGAGCCGGTGAACATGGTCACCGGCCCCGGCAACATCTACGTGGCCGCCGCCAAGCGCTACTTCGCCGGGCGGATCGGCATCGACTCCGAGGCCGGCCCGACCGAGATCGCCGTCCTCGCCGACGACAGCGCCGACCCGGTGGACGTCGCCGCCGACCTGATCAGCCAGGCCGAGCACGGCCCGACCTCGGGCTCGGTGCTGGTCACCGACTCGGTGGCGCTCGCCGACGCGGTCGAGGCCGAGCTGAAGACCCAGGTCGCCCGTACCCGGCACAGCGAGCGGGTGGCCGAGGCGCTGGGCGGCCGGCAGTCCGGCGTCATCCTGGTCGACGACCTGGAGCAGGGCCTGGCCGTGGTCAACGCCTACGCGGCCGAGCACCTGGAGATCCAGACCCGCGACCCGCACGCGGTCGCGGCGAAGGTGCGCAACGCCGGCGCGATCTTCCTCGGCCGGTTCACCCCGGTCTCGCTGGGCGACTACGCGGCCGGCTCCAACCACGTGCTGCCCACCGGCGGCTGCGCCTGCCACTCCTCGGGCCTGTCCGTGCAGACCTTCCTGCGCGGCGTGCAGGTCGTCGAGTACGACCGCGAGGCGCTGGCCGGCATCGCCGAGCACGTCGTCAACCTGGCGAACGCCGAGGACCTGCCCGGTCACGGCGACGCGATCAAGGCCCGATTCGACTGGACGGTTCCCGGAACGTGACCACGATCGACGACCTTCCCGTCCGGGACGAGCTGCGCGGCCAGTCGCCCTACGGCGCCCCGCAGCTCGACGTCCCGGTCCAGCTGAACACCAACGAGAACCCGTACCCGCTCCCCGAGGAGCTGGTCGCCCGGATCGCCGAGCGGGTCGCCGAGGCCGCCCGGAACCTCAACCGCTACCCCGACCGCGACGCGGTCGAGCTGCGCGAGGGCCTGGCGGCGTACCTCACCCGCACCACCGGCCACGCCGTCGCCCGGGAGAACGTCTGGGCCGCCAACGGCTCCAACGAGGTGCTCCAGCAGCTGCTGCAGACCTTCGGCGGCCCCGGCCGAACCGCGCTCGGCTTCGAGCCCTCGTACTCGATGCACGCGCTGATCTCCCGGGGCACCGGCACCGGCTGGATCTCCGGCCCGCGCAACGCCGACTTCACCATCGACCTGGACGCCGCCGTCGCGGCGATCGCCGAGCACCGCCCGCACGTGGTGTTCGTCTGCTCGCCGAACAACCCGACCGGCACCGCCGTCGACGCCGCCACCGTGCTGCGGCTGTACGAGGCCGCGCAGGCCGCCCGGCCCAGCCTGGTGGTGGTCGACGAGGCGTACGTCGAGTTCTCGCACCGCGACTCGCTGCTGCCGCTGATCGAGGGCCGCCCCAACCTGGTGGTCTCCCGCACCATGTCCAAGGCCTTCGGCGCGGCCGGGCTGCGCCTGGGCTACCTGGCCGCCGACCCGGCGGTGGTGGACGCGGTGCAGCTGGTCCGGCTGCCGTACCACCTGTCGGCCGTCACCCAGGCCACCGCGCTGGCCTGCCTGGAGCACACCGACACCCTGCTCGGGTACGTCGGCCGGCTCAAGGCCGAGCGCGACCGGCTGGTCGAGGCGCTGCGCGGGCTCGGTCTGGAGGTGACCGACTCGGACGCCAACTTCGTCCAGTTCGGCCGCTTCGCCGACACCCACGCCGTCTGGCGGGCCATCCTCGACCACGGCGTCCTGGTCCGTGACAACGGCGTCCCCGGATGGCTGCGCGTCACCGCCGGCACCCCCGCCGAGAACGACGCCTTCCTGGCCGCCGTCGCCACCGTGATCAAGGAGCTCTAACCCGAATGACCCGCATCGGACGCGTCGAGCGCACCACCAAGGAGACCTCCGTCCTGGTCGAGATAGACCTGGACGGCACCGGCAAGACCGACATCTCCACGGGCGTCGGCTTCTACGACCACATGCTCGACCAGCTCGGCCGCCACGGTCTCTTCGACCTCACCGTGAAGACCGACGGCGACCTGCACATCGACACCCACCACACCATCGAGGACACCGCCCTCGCGCTCGGCGCCGCCTTCCGGCAGGCGCTCGGCGACAAGGTCGGCATCTACCGGTTCGGCAACTGCACCGTGCCGCTGGACGAGTCGCTCGCCCAGGTGACCGTCGACCTCTCCGGCCGCCCCTACCTGGTGCACACCGAGCCGGAGAAGATGGCGCCGATGATCGGCACCTACGACACCACCATGACCCGGCACATCCTGGAGTCCTTCGTGGCCCAGGCCCAGATCGCCCTGCACGTCCACGTGCCGTACGGTCGCAACGCGCACCACATCGTGGAGTGCCAGTTCAAGGCGCTGGCCCGGGCCCTGCGCTACGCCGCCGAGCGCGACCCGCGCGCGGCCGGCATCCTCCCGTCGACCAAGGGCGCACTGTGAGCAACTCCGCGATGATCCTCATCTTCGTCGGGCTCTTCCTGGCCGGCGGCGTCATCTCGTTCTGGAAGCAGAAGCACTCCAAGGGCGTCATCCTCGTGCTCGCCCTGGGTTCGCTGATGTGCCTGGGCTCGGGCCTCATGCGCCTGTAACCGTCGAGCGAACGAAAGACTGGGACACCTGAACATGGGCAAGAACGTCGTGGTGCTCGACTACGGCTCGGGCAACCTCCGCTCGGCGCAGCGCGCCCTGGAGCGGACCGGGGCGAACGTCACCGTCACCTCCGACTACCAGACCGCGATGGACGCCGACGGCCTGCTGGTGCCCGGCGTCGGCGCCTTCGAGGCCTGCATGCGCGGGCTGAGGTCGGTCCGCGGGGACTGGATCATCGGGCGCCGGCTGGCCGGCGGCCGGCCGGTCATGGGCATCTGCGTGGGCATGCAGATCCTCTTCGAGAAGGGCGTCGAGCACGGCGTGGAGAGCGCCGGCTGCGACGAGTGGCCGGGCACCGTGGAGCCGCTGGAGGCGCCGGTCGTGCCGCACATGGGCTGGAACACCGTGGACGCCCCCGAGGGCAGCCGGATGTTCGCCGGCCTGGACGCGGACACCCGCTTCTACTTCGTCCACTCCTACGGGGTGCGCAGCTGGGAGCTGGAGGCTCACAGCGCGCGGATCAACCCGCCGCTGGTCACCTGGGCCACCCACGGGCAGCCGTTCGTCGCGGCCGTCGAGAACGGTCCGCTGTGGGCCACCCAGTTCCACCCCGAGAAGTCCGGCGACGCCGGCGCCGCCCTGCTGACCAACTGGGTCAGCACCCTCTGACGACGGAAGAGTTTCAGATCATGAGCCGCCTCGAACTGCTGCCCGCCGTCGACGTCCGGGACGGCCAGGCCGTCCGCCTGGTCAAGGGCGCCTCCGGCACCGAGACCTCCTTCGGCGAGCCGCTCGCCGCCGCCCTCGCCTGGCAGGACGCCGGCGCCGAGTGGCTGCACCTGGTCGACCTCGACGCCGCCTTCGGCACCGGCTCCAACCGGGACCTGGTGCGCGAGATCACCGGGACCCTGGACATCAAGGTCGAGCTGTCCGGCGGCATCCGCGACGACGCGTCGCTGGCCGCCGCGCTGGCCACCGGCTGCACCCGGGTCAACCTCGGCACCGCCGCCCTGGAGAGCCCCGAGTGGGTCGCCAAGGCCATCGCCGAGCACGGCGAGCGGATCGCCGTCGGCCTGGACGTGGTCGGCACCACGCTGCGCGGCCGCGGCTGGACCAGCGAGGGCGGCCAGCTGTTCGACGTGCTGGCCCGCCTGGACGCCGAGGGCTGCGCCCGCTACGTGGTCACCGACGTCAACCGGGACGGCACCCTGACCGGCCCCAACCTCCAGCTGCTGCGCGACGTGTGCGCCGCCACCGACAAGCCGGTGGTCGCCTCCGGCGGCGTCTCCTCGCTGGACGACCTGCGGGCCATCGCCGGTCTGGTCGGCGAGGGAGTCGAGGGCGCCATCGTGGGCAAGGCACTCTACGAGCAGAAGTTCACCCTCGGAGAGGCGTTGGAGGCGGTTTCGGGATGACGGAACGTCGGATCGTGCGCGGCCGGCTCGGCGGCTTCTCCGTCTGGGAGGAGACCCTCGGCGCGTCGCAGGCGGTCGCCGCCGGGGACCACGTGCACGTCGCCGGTGCCCGGCCGCTGGTGGACGGCGTGCTGCACGGCGAGGGCGACCCCTACGAGCAGGCCCGGACCGCCTTCGGCAACGCGCTGGAGGCCCTGGCCGCGTACGGTCTGACGGCGGACGACGTGGTCCGCACCCGGGTGTACCTCACCCACGCCCGTGACATCGACGCGGCGGGCCGCGCCCACCAGGAGCTCTTCGGCGCGGTGCGCCCGGTGGCCGCCGTCGTGGTGGTGGAGAGCCTGGTCGACTCGCGGATGCTCGCCGAGGTCGAACTCGACGCCCACCGCGCCGGACTCGCCGCGACCCTGGAAGCTCTGGAAGGCAATCAGCCGTGACCCTCGCAGTACGTGTCATCCCCTGCCTGGACGTCGACGCCGGCCGCGTGGTCAAGGGCGTCAACTTCCAGAACCTCCGCGACGCCGGGGACCCGGTCGAGATGGCCAAGCTCTACGACGCCGAGGGCGCCGACGAGCTGACCTTCCTCGACATCACGGCCTCCTCCGGCGACCGCGAGACCACCTACGACGTGGTCCGCCGCACCGCCGAGCAGGTCTTCATCCCGCTCACCGTCGGCGGCGGCGTCCGCGCCGTCGAGGACGTCGACAAGCTGCTGCGGGCCGGCGCCGACAAGGTCGGCGTCAACACCGCCGCCATCGCCCGCCCCGAGCTGGTCCGGGAGATCGCCCAGCGGTTCGGCCGCCAGGTGCTGGTGCTCTCGGTCGACGCCCGGCGCTGCCCCGAGGGCACCGAGACCGCCTCGGGCTTCGAGGTCACCACGCACGGCGGCCGTCAGGGCACCGGGCTGGACGCCGTCGAGTGGGCCGGGCGCGCCGCCGAGCTGGGCGCGGGCGAGATCCTGCTCAACTCGATGGACGCCGACGGCACCAAGGACGGCTACGACCTGGAGCTGATCCGGGCGGTGCGCAAGACCGTGTCGGTGCCGGTGATCGCCTCCGGCGGGGCCGGGAAGCTCGCCGACTTCGCCCCGGCGGTGGAGGCGGGCGCGGACGCGGTGCTGGCCGCCAGCGTCTTCCACTTCGGCGACCTGCGGATCGGCGAGGTCAAGAACGCGCTGCGGGAGGCCGGGCACCCGGTCCGCTGAGGCCGGACCGGGTACCCGGTCCGCACTGCCCGGGCCCGGCTACTTGAGGGCGAGCAGCACGGACAGCAGGACCACCAGCAGGCTCAGGACCGCGATGACGCCGAGCGCCGGGCCGCCGAATCCCGCAGGGACTCGCCCGCCCGGACCAGCAGCCGGCCGGTGCCCATCAGGGCCCGGCCGGTGCTCGTCAGGGCCCGGCCGGTGACCGCCATCAGCAGGTCGGCGGTCACCGGGGGGCCCGGTGGGCGCGGCTGGTCCGGTGGGCCCTCCGGGGCCGGCGGTCCCGGCTGGAAACCGCACGTCGGCGACGTGCAGCGGCTCCTCGCGGGTCATGCGGTCCAGGACCACCAGCCGCAGCGGCTCGCCCTCGGCCGGGTCGTTCGTCGTGCCCGGGAAGGGGCGGGCCGGGCGCTTCGGGTCGTCGGCCAGGAAGTACTCCCGGACGGCGCCGCCGACCCGCTCGTGCACCGCGTCGAAGTACTCGGCGCCGGGCGCCCGGGCGGGCCGCTCGAGCAGGACCACGCCCTCGGTCAGCGGGGCCGCCCGGCTGCCGCTGCGGGCCCACTCGCCCGGCTGTCCCACCTCCGCCGCCTTCAGCGGGACCACCCGGTAGAGCAGCCAGAGGGTGGCGCCGTCGGAGCCGGTCACCTCGCGCAGGTAGGCGTGGTCGCCCGGTTCGCCGGAGGCGGAGTCGCCGAGCAGCGCGGTCTGCCGGCGCGCGACCAGCACGTCCGGCGCCGCCGCGACCGCGAAGCCGCCGGTCGGGGTGCAGACGATGGCGAACGGCCAGGCCGTCCGGCGCGGGGCGGCAACCGGGGCGCTCATGCCGAGGCCCCCCGCAGGTCGAGCCGGGAGCCGGGGTACTCGTCCTCGAACTCCTGCAGCCGGGCCTGGAACGCCTTGACGATCCGGGTCAGCGCCTCCTGGTCGGTGGTCGCCTGCTCGACCTCCCGGCGCAGCGCGGCGGCGTCCTCCTCGATCCGCTTCCCGATGCCGCGCTCCCGGTCCTGGACGAAGGCGACGAACGCTCCCAGGAAGTCCTCGCCGAGCGCCTGCAGCACCGGTGCCTTCGCCGCCCGCACCCGGAGGAAGGCCCTGATCAGCGGCAGCGTGCCGGTGACCCCCTGGAGCAGGCGCTGCCGCCGCTCCAGGGCGCCGTTGCTCTTCAGGGCGCCGGTCCGCCGGGCCTCGGTGAACTCCTGCAGCGCGGTGACGAAGAGGTCCACCACGACGGCCATGAAGGGCAGTTCCACGTTGAGCGGGACGGCCCGCGCGCCGGGCGTCTTCACCACGATCCCGTTCTCGTCGAGCCGGGCGAAGCCGAGCCCGACGGCGCTGACCGGGATGAGCCGGACGATCCCGGAGTCGCCCTGGGTGGCGCGCCGGGCGGCGACGAAGTTGCGGAACTCGGCCACGGCGTGCAGCCCGTCGGCCACCTGCCCGAGCGTGTACCCGGCCGCGGCCAGCAGGTCCCACTTGGTGACGACGATGTGCACCACGCCGGTCTCGTTCTGGTTGACGACGTTGAGGATCGGCCGCAGCTCGCTGAGCAGCAGCGGGTCGCCGGCCAGGAACCTCAGCACCTTCTCGCCGTCCAGCAGGAGCAGCAGGAACCGGGAGGTCTTGAGCAGCGCGTCGACCTTCTGGAAGGCCTCCGACCGCTCGTCGCCGTGGGTGAGCAGCTCGCCCGCGTAGTCGGCGTAGGAGACCGCGAACGGGTGCAGCACCCGGCGCCGGGTGGTCCGGACGTCGCAGGTGAAGTCCCAGGTCGGGAAGTCCGCGACGAAGGTCGGCAGCGGCCAGTCGCCGGGGCCGACGGCCTGCTCGTAGACGTGGTTGAGCCGTTGCGACTGGCTGAACGGCAGGGTGACCGAGAAGCCGAGTTCCGGGTCCTGCTGGGAGAGCCTGGCGAAGAGGCCGGCGAGGTAGACGGTCTTGCCGGAGGACCGTGGGCCCACCACGGTCACCGGGATCGAAGACATGAGTGCCCTTTCCGTACGAGCGGTCCGCACACGAGTCCCGCACGGGCGGGGCCCGCGCGTAGTAGAGCGCCCGGGGCGGTGGCCGGAACCCGTCGCAGGACGGGTTCGCGGACTTCGCAAGGTTTCCGTGATCTCAGGACGGCCCCGGCTCCCCGCCGGCGACCTCCAGCAGGCCGGGCAGGGAGAGCACGGTGGTGCTGCGGCGGCCGAGCCGGAGCAGGCCGCGGTCGGCCAGCTCGTGCAGGGCGTGGTGGACCCGCCGCTCCCCGGCGCCGATCATGGCGCCCAGCTCGACCTGGGTCAGCCGGGGGTGGATGGTGATGCCGACGCCGCGCGGACCGGTGGTGCCGTACCGCTGGGCCAGGTCGGCGAGGTCGTGGGCGAGCCGGTTGACCACCTGTTCGGAGGCGAGGCCGACCAGGCGGCGGGTGGTGGTGCGGCCGCGGTGCACCAGGCAGCGGCTCAGCGCGATCCCCGCCACCGGGTGGGTGCCGAGCCAGCGCAGCCACTCGGGCTGGGCGATCCGGCGGACGGTGACCGGGCCGGCGGCGGTCACGGTGGCCGAGCGGGGCCGGCCGTCCAGGGCGGCGGCCTCGCCGACGACGTCGCCGTAGGCGCGGACGTCCAGCAGGACCGGGGTGCCCGCGGCGTCCTCGACCGTGGCCTTGGCGAAGCCGGTCAGCAGGAGCAGGACGAAGCCGCCGCGGTCCTGGTCGAGGATCAGCGTCTCGTCGGGGCCGTGGCTCCGGCGGGTGCCCAGCCGCAGGACGTCCTGCTCGGCGGCGAACGCGGCGGGGGAGCCGTCCCGGCGCAGTTCGGCGAGCAGCGTGCCCGCGGGCCAGCCCCGGGCGGGCGGCCGGCCGGGGTCGTCGTGGAGTCGGTTCGCTTCGGGCGGCTGCGCCGGTCTCAACCCGCGGTCCTCCGCTGGACGGTGGGGTGGTCTGCTGGGGCGTGCCCGAGCGAGGCTAGCGCAGCGCCGGGGGGACGGGAAGGCCGGTGGCGGCCCGGCGCCGGCACCCGTCCGGATCGTCAACTGCCCCTCGCTGAACGGGACATGACGATCGGACGGGTGCCGGCTCCGGGGTGCCTTCGCGGGCTCTCAGGACTCCTTCGGGGGTTCGCCCTTGATCAGGGCGAACGGGGCGCCGAACGGGTCGGCGAGCCAGGCGATCCGGCCGACGTCCGGGACGTTCTCCGGCCCCATCAGCACGGTGGCGCCGGCGCCGGTGGCCCGGGCGACCACGCCGTCCACGTCCACGGCGCCGAAGTACGGCGTCCAGCTCGGCGGCTGGGCCTCGCCCATCACCGGGGCGATGCCGCCGAACGCGGTGCCCCGCAGGTCGCCCTCGGCGGGGGAGAGCACCTTGTACGTCATGCCGGGTGCGGGGAAGTCCTCGGAGCGCCAGCCGAAGACCTTCCGGTAGAAGGCGAAGCCCGCGTCGACGTCACTGGTGTGCAGCTCGGCCCAGATCAGCGCGCCGTCCTCGGAGACGACGTCCAGGCCGGTCACCGTGCCGGGCTGCCAGAGCGCGAAGTCGGCGCCCTGCGGGTCGGTCAGCTGGGCCATCCGCCCGGCGTCCATCACGTCCATGGCCGGGACCCGGACGGTGCCGCCGGCCTGCGCGACGGCCTTGCCGGTGGCCTCGGCGTCGGGCGTGCGGAAGTACGTCGTCCAGGCCGAGCGCGCGCCCTCCTCGGTGAGCGGGCCGACGGCCGCGGCCGTCTTCCCGTTCAGCTGGAGGAAGCCGTAACCGCCGGCCTCCGGGCCGGCGGACCGGAAGGTCCAGCCGAAGACCGTCCCGTAGAAGGTGGCGGCGGCGGCCGGGTCCGGGCTGCCGAGGTCGATCCAGCAGGGGGAGCCGGCGGGGAAGTCGGTGGTGAGCATGGTGTCGCGTCCCTTCGGGGGAGGGAGACGGGAACGACGGGCGGGGCCGGGCGGCGGCCCGCCCGGCCTCTGCCATCTGCGAGTCTGCACCCCGCCGGTGACATCCGCAGCCGGGACCGCCCCCGGCTACGGGATCGGCAGGGCGTGGCGCAGGGCCTCGACGGCGTCCTCGGGGCCGTCCACCGTCAGCTCGGCGCGGGCGCCGCGGCCGAAGGCGAAGAGCACCAGCTCGCCCGGCTCTCCGGTGATCCGCACGGTCGGCATGCCGGCCGGGCCGACGGTCAGGCTCCGGCCGTCCGGGTGGCTCAGCTGCAGCCGCACGGGGGAGCGGCGGCCGGCCTCCAGCCGGGCGATCAGCGGGAGCCGGCGCCAGAGCGCCTCGGCCCGGCCGGGCGGTGCGGGCCGAGGCCCGGGGCCTTCGCCGGCGCGGGCGACGTCCTCGGCGTGCACGTAGTACTCGACGGTGTTGGCCGCCTCGTCCGCGCCGGGCAGCGAGAACAGCGAGAGCACCGGCGGTCCGGAGCGGAACATCCGGACCAGCTCCTCGTAGGGCCGGTCGGCGTACGACTCCTGCACCCGGTGGGTCCAGCCGGCCAGCGGACCGACCCGGATGCCCGCGGCGGCGTCCGGCCGCCGCTCGCGGATCACCAGGTGGGCGGCGAGGTCCCGGGTGGACCACCCGGCGCAGAGGGTGGGCGCGTCCGGTCCGGCGGCGGCCAGCAGTTCGGCCAGGCGGTGGCGCTCGGCGAGGGCGTGGTTCGACATGCCCTCAGCCTAGGCGTCCCGCTGACGGGGGTTCAGCGCAGCTGCCCGGTGAGCTTGGTGGAGCCGGGCCGGTTGCTCGCGGTCAGGATGCAGGTGTAGTCGCGCCAGCCCTGCTGGTAGAAGGAGAAGTTCGGGCCCACCGGGTAGCTGTAGTACGGCCCGCCGCCGCCCTGCCGGGCCTCGGCGGCGGCCTGCGCCTCCTTGCAGCCGTCCCGCATCGCGTTGCCGATCTGGTAGTCGCCGGACAGCCCCTCCGGCAGCAGCTGGTCGGCGACGGCCTCGCCGTCGTGCTTCTCCTCGCAGGGGCGGGCCTCCGGCTTGGTGACCGTCTTGCTCAGCTGCGGGTGGTCCAGGCAGGCGCCGACGGTGAAGAAGCTGTACGGCACCGCCTTGCTCGGCGTGGGCGTCGGCGTCGGGGTGGGCGTCGGCGTGGGGGTCGGGGTGGGCGTCGGCGAGGCCGTGGTGGGGGTGGGCGGCGGCGGCTTGGGCGCCGGGTCGTCCGCGGGCCACAGCAGGACCGTCGCCACCACCGCGAGCAGGACCGCCAGCACCGCCGCGACGGCGATCAGCAGGCCCCGGGACGCCCGGGCGTCGGAGGTGCCCCCCGGGCGGGGGCGGTCGTCGTCGCCCGGCGGCTCGGCGGGGTCGGCGGCGCGCTGCTCGGAGGTCATGACCATGAGAATGGCGCAGAACCGGGCCGCCCGGCAGGCGGTTGGCACAACTCGTTCGATCGGATGGTCGGTCCGGCGCCCCGGGGACCGTCCGCCGCTGTTCACGGCCGCGGCCGCGATCCGGACGGCGGCCCGGCCGCCCGGACCGGGCTGACACAATGGCCCCATGTCCACCACACCCGCCGCCCCCGCTTCCACCGCCCTGGCCGCCGAGATCGCCGCCCGCCTCAAGCGCACCGAGGACGGCCTCCTCCCGGCGATCGCGCAGCAGTACGACACCGGCGAGGTGCTGATGCTGGGCTGGATGGACGACGAGGCGCTGCACCGCACCCTCACCACCGGCCGCTGCACCTACTGGAGCCGCAGCCGCCGCGAGTACTGGGTGAAGGGCGACACCTCCGGCCACGTGCAGCAGGTCAAGTCGGTCGCGCTGGACTGCGACGGCGACACCCTGCTGGTCAAGGTCGACCAGACCGGCGCGGCCTGCCACACCGGCGACCGCACCTGCTTCGACGCCGACGTGCTCCCGCTCGGCTGACCGACCGCCCGGCCGACCACCCCCTTCCGCCCCTCCGTCGTAAGGTGCCGCACGCCATGGACCTCGAAGCCTTCCGCAAGCTCGCCGTCGACACCCGGGTCATCCCGGTCACCCGCAGGCTCCTCGCGGACGGCCTCACCCCGATCGGCCTCTACCGCAGCCTCGCCGACGAGCGCCCCGGCACCTTCCTGCTGGAGTCCGCCGAGCAGGGCCGCAGCTGGTCGCGCTACTCCTTCGTCGGCGTGCGGTGCGCCGCCACCCTGACCGCGGCCCCGGACGGCGGCGCCCGCTGGCTCGGCGCCCCGCCGGTCGGCATCCCCACCGACGGCGACCCGCTGGAGGTGCTGCGCGCCGCGCTGCGGGCCCTGCACACCCCGCGCCACCCCGACGACGGCCTGCCCCCGCTCACCGGCGGCCTGGTCGGCTACCTCGGCTACGACGTGGTCCGCCGGCTGGAGAAGCTGCCCGACCTCAACCCGGACGACCTGAAGCTGCCCGAGCTGACCCTGCTGCTCGCCACCGACCTCGCCGTGCTCGACCACGCCGACGGCACCGTGCTGCTGATCGCCAACGCGGTCAACCACAACGACCTGGCCAGCGGGGTGGACGAGGCCTACGCGGACGCCGTCGCCCGGCTCGACGCGATGGAGGCCGACCTGCTCAAGCCGGTCGACCCGGGCCTGGCCACCTTCACCCCGAGCGGCCCCGGCGAGGTCCGCTCGCCGTTCGGCGGGGAGCCGTACCGGGCCGCGGTGGAGGAGATCAAGGAGCGGATCCGGGCCGGCGAGGCGTTCCAGGTGGTGCCCTCGCAGCGGTTCGAGGCGCCCTGCCCGGCCTCCGCGCTCGACGTCTACCGGGTGCTGCGCACCACCAACCCGAGCCCGTACATGTACCTGTTCCGCTTCCCCGGCCCGGACGGCGGCGCCGAGGGCGGCTTCGACGTGGTCGGCTCCAGCCCGGAGGCGCTGGTCAAGGTCACCGACGGCGCGGCGATGCTGCACCCGATCGCCGGCACCCGGCACCGCGGCGCCACCCCGCACGAGGACGCCGAGCTGGCCGCCGAGCTGCTCGCCGACCCCAAGGAGCGGGCCGAGCACCTGATGCTGGTCGACCTCGGGCGCAACGACCTCGGGCGGGTCTGCGAGCCGGGCAGCGTCGAGGTCGTCGACTTCATGCAGATCGAGCGCTACAGCCACGTCATGCACATCGTCTCCACGGTGACCGGCAAGGTCGCCGAGGGGCGGACCGCCTTCGACGTGCTGACCGCGTGCTTCCCGGCCGGCACCCTCTCCGGGGCTCCCAAGCCGCGGGCGATGCGGATCATCGAGGAACTGGAGCCCACCCGCCGCGGCCTGTACGGCGGCTGCGTCGGCTACCTGGACTTCGCCGGGGACTCCGACACCGCGATCGCCATCCGCACCGCCGTGCTGCGCGACGGCACCGCGTACGTGCAGGCCGGCGCCGGCGTGGTGGCCGACTCCGACCCGCACGGCGAGGACACCGAATGCCGCAACAAGGCCGCCGCCGTCCTGCGCGCGGTGGCCACCGCGAATACGCTGCGTAGGCCGTAGGACCGCCGGTCCCCGCGCGGGTCGCGGGGGCCGCCGCAGCGGAAGGGACAGCAGGATGCCGGAGGCGCAGCGGCGGATCGTGACCTCCGCCAGGGAGCAGCTGGTGCGGCAGCCGGGCGGCCACGGCGGCGTCCTCGCGGACGTGCGGCTGGACGGGCAGCCGGCCGCGCTGGTGCTGCTCGCCCCGGGGGCGGTGCCGGACCCCGCCGGGCACTACCGGGCCGGGGACGCGCTGGTGGTGCTGGACGTGCTCCCGGCGCCGGAGCCGGCCGGGCGCCACCGGTTCCACGCCGCCGCGGGCGTCCCGCTGTACGTCGTGGTGGACCCGCGGGAGGGCGTCTGCACGGTGCACAGCCGCCCGCTGCCCGGCGCCGGGTACCGGGAGGCGGAGCGGGTGCCCTTCGGGAACGATCTCTTCCTGCCGCTGGGGGAGCGCACCTTGGTGCTGGAGACGGGCGGTTTCCCGGTCGAGCCGCCCACCCCGGGTGCGGTGGCGGGGTGAGGGCGGGGGACACTGGTGCGGTGAGCGCTGAAGCCCCTACCGACGCCGTACCCCCCGCCCCCGCCGCCGCTCCCGCGCCCGCCGCGCGGGCCGGACGGCGCACGCTGGGGGTGATGCTGCTGCTCACCGTGCTGGGCGCGGTGCTGGTCCTGACCGCCGCCGGCCGGGTCTGGGCCGAGGGTACGGCGGGGACCCTGGAGGTCTCCGTCACCGGCGGGAAGATCTCCGAACTGCCCGCCGGGCTGGCGCTGGTGGCGCTGGCGGCGGCGGTGGCGGTGTTCGCGGTGCGCGGCGCCGGCCGGCTCGCGGTGGGGGCGCTGACCGTGCTGGCCGGGCTGGGCGCGGCGGCCGCCGCGGCGGCGGGCGCCGGGGACACCGCCGCGCTGGACGCGGAGGCGGCCCGCAAGCTGGCGCTGACCGGCTCGGCCGCGACCGGGGTCTCGCACACCGCCTGGCCGTGGGTGGCCCTGCTGGGCGGGCTGCTGCTGGCGCTGGCCGGGCTGCTGACCGCCCGGTACGGGCGCGGCTGGCCGGCCATGGGCAGCCGCTACGAGGCGCCGACCGGCAAGGCGGCGCCGGCGAAGCGGCGGGCCGCCGCCGCGGAGAGCCCGGCGGACCTGTGGAAGGCGCTGGACCGGGGCGAGGACCCGACGGCGGGCTGACCGGACGGACCGCCGCGCGCCGAGCGTCGACGCGCCGGGCCCGACTGTGACGTGATAGACCCGGCACCCCCTTTGGGGCGTGCTTGTGTGGCCCGGCACAATGGAGACGTCAAGTGGGACACGTCAACCCGTGAGGGGCCGAGCAGGCCCGGTCGGGCCCCGAGAGCGTAGGAGCACCATCCGATGGCAGCAGCAGCACACGGCCACAACCCCGCCGCCTGGACCGGCGTGACCATCTCGTTCCTCGGCTTCGGCATCGCCGGCGTTGCGATGATCCTCCCGTCGGTGCTGCTGACCTGCGCCGGCCTGGCGGTCGTCCTGCTCGGCGGCGTGGTCGGCAAGGCCATGTCGATGGCGGGCATGGGCAAGCAGCCCAGCACCATGGTCTACACCCCCGAGGAGCAGGCCGCGCTGGCCGCCGCCTCCGCCTGATCGAACGGCACCTCGCGTGAACGGCGGCCCGCGGGCCGCCGTTTCGCTTCTCCCGCCCGGGCGCCCGGGCGGGCACAATCATGGGCGTGAACGCCGCCCCCGCCCCCACCGCCGCCCGGCCCTCCGCGCCGCGCCGGCTGGTGCCGCCGCTGTCCGCAGTGGCCGCCGTGGCCATTCCCACCGGGTACGTCGCCACGGTGGACCCGAACGTCCCCGGGCACTACCCCGACTGTCCCTTCCTGGCGGCCACCGGCTGGTGGTGCCCCGGCTGCGGCGGGCTGCGCTGCGTGCACGCGCTGACCCACGGGGACCTCAGCGGAGCGCTGCACGACAACGCGGTCGCGGTGCTGCTGTTCGCCGTGCTGGGGGTGCTCTGGGTGCGCTGGCTCTGGGCCGCGCTGCGGGCCCTGCCCGGCCCCGGGCTCGCGCTGGGGGCCCGGCGCTGGGTGCTGGTGGGGCTGCTCGTCCTGGTCTTCACGGTGGTCCGCAATCTGCCGGTCGGCGCGGGCCTGGCACCGCCCCCGGTCTGACCGTTCCGGTGGTGGTGGCGGTGTGAAGCCGCAGTTCGCGGCGGTCGCCGGGGGTCCGTTCCGTGAGACGCGCGCCGGGCGGATGCGCCGTGCGCTCCCCCGTGCCGATACCATCGAAGGGCCGGAGGTCCGCTAGGCCGTCCGGCTCCTCGCCAGCGGGACCAGGACTGGCAGACATGATGGGGGCGCCCGAGTGAGTGTGCTCGACTCGATCGTCGAAGGGGTCCTGGAGGACCTCGCCGAGCGGCAGGCCCGGGTCTCGCTGGACGAGCTCAAGGAGCGCGCCGCCAAGGCCCCGGACGCCAAGGACGGCGTGGCCGCGCTGCGCGGCGACGGTGTCCGGGTGATCTGCGAGGTCAAGCGCTCCAGCCCGTCCAAGGGCGCGCTGGCCGCGATCGCGGACCCGGCGTCGCTGGCGATCGACTACGCGGCCGGCGGCGCCGCCGCGATCAGCGTGCTGACCGAACAGCGCCGCTTCGGCGGGTCGCTGGCGGACCTGGACGCCGTCCGGGCCGCCGTGGACACCCCGCTGCTCCGCAAGGACTTCATCGTCACCGCCTACCAGCTGTGGGAGGCCCGGGCGCACGGCGCGGACCTCGCGCTGCTGATCGTCGCGGCCCTCGAACAGCCGGCCCTGGTGTCGCTGATCGAGCGGGCCGAGTCGATCGGCCTCACCCCGCTGGTCGAGGTGCACGACGAGGAGGAGATCAAGCGCGCGGTGGACGCCGGCGCGCGGATCATCGGCGTCAACGCCCGCAACCTCAAGACCCTCGAGGTGGACCGCAACACCTTCGGCAACGTCGTCCACGCGATCCCGGACGGCATCGTCAAGGTCGCCGAGTCCGGGGTGCGCGGCCCGCTCGACGTGATCTCCTACGCCAACCTGGGCGCGGACGCGGTGCTGGTCGGCGAGTCGCTGGTGACCGGCAAGGACCCGCGGGCCGCGGTGGCCGACCTGGTCGCCGCCGGTGCCCACCCGGCGATCCGGCACAAGGACTGATCCCGCCGCCATGAAGATCGCCACCCGACTCGCTCCCGGCTGCCGCCCGCGCGGCTGCCGCGCGCCCGCACGCCGGGTGCTGGGGCGGCGGGTGCGGTACGTCATCGGCTGCGAACCCGGGCAGGTGCCGGGGCGGCGATGGCGCGAGACGTCCGGCTGAGCGCAGCCGACAGACGTCACCGTCAACCGTCGTCATCTTCCCGAGGGACTTCACCATGTCCGAACGGTCCGACAAGGACTACCTGCCCGGCGCCGAGGTGCCGGACGCGCGCGGCTACTTCGGCGCGTACGGCGGCCGCTTCATCCCGGAGGCGCTGGTCGCCGCCGTGGAGCAGGTCGCCGAGGAGTACGAGAAGGCCAAGGCCGACCCGGCCTTCACCGCCGAGCTCGACGCGCTGCTCAAGGACTACACCGGCCGCCCCAGTCCGCTGACCGACGTGCACCGGTTCTCCGCCGAGGCGGGCGGCGCGCGCATCCTGCTCAAGCGCGAGGACCTCAACCACACCGGCTCGCACAAGATCAACAACGTGCTGGGCCAGGCCCTGCTCACCAAGCGGATGGGCAAGACCCGGATCATCGCCGAGACCGGCGCCGGCCAGCACGGCGTGGCCACCGCCACCGCCTGCGCCCTGTTCGGCTTCGACTGCACCATCTACATGGGCGAGGTCGACACCCAGCGCCAGGCGCTGAACGTCGCCCGGATGCGGATGCTCGGCGCCGAGGTCATCGCCGTGAAGTCCGGCAGCCGCACGCTCAAGGACGCCATCAACGAGGCGTTCCGCGACTGGGTCGCCAACGTGGACTCCACCCACTACCTGTTCGGCACCGTGGCCGGCCCGCACCCCTTCCCGATGATGGTCCGCGACTTCCACCGGGTCATCGGCGTGGAGGCGCGCGAGCAGGTGCTGGAGCGCACCGGGCGGCTGCCCGACGCCGTGGTCGCCTGCGTCGGCGGCGGCTCCAACGCGATGGGCATCTTCCACGAGTTCATCCCGGACGCCGGGGTGCGGCTGATCGGCTGCGAGGCGGCCGGCGAGGGCGCCGAGACCCCGCGGCACGCGGCCACCCTCACCAAGGGCGACCCGGGCGTGCTGCACGGCTCGCGCACCTACGTCCTGCAGGACGAGGACGGCCAGACCATCGAGTCGCACTCGATCTCGGCGGGCCTGGACTACCCGGGCGTCGGCCCGGAGCACGCCTGGCTGAAGGACACCGGCCGGGCCGAGTACCGCCCGGTCACCGACGACGCCGCCATGCAGGCGCTGCGGCTGCTGTCCCGCACCGAGGGCATCATCCCGGCCATCGAGAGCGCGCACGCGCTGGCCGGCGCCCTGGAGCTGGGCCGCGAGCTCGGGCCCGAGGCCACCATCCTGGTCTCGCTCTCCGGGCGCGGCGACAAGGACATGCACACCGCCGCCGAGTACTTCGGCCTCTACGACGAGCCGGGCGCCGGCTCCGCCCACGGGGGTAAGTGACCATGGCTTCGAAGCTCAGTGGCATCCTGGCCGCCGCCGAGGCGGAGGACCGCGCCGCGCTGATCGGCTACCTGCCGGCCGGCTTCCCGTCCGTGGACGGCGGCGTGCGGGCGGTCAACGCGCTGATCGAGGGCGGCTGCGACATCGTCGAGGTCGGCCTGCCGCACTCCGACCCGGTGCTGGACGGCCCGACCATCCAGACCGCCGACGACATCGCGCTGCGGGCCGGCGTGCGGATCAAGGACGTGCTGCGCACCGTCCAGGAGGTCGCCGCCGCGCACCCCGCCGCGGCGGTGCTGGTGATGACCTACTGGAACCCGGTGGACCGGTACGGCGTCGCGCGGTTCGCCGCCGACCTGGCCGCGGCCGGCGGGGCGGGCTGCATCCTGCCGGACCTGCCGGTGGAGGAGTCCGAGGAGTGGCGCAAGGCGGCCGGGGAGCACGGTCTGGACACCGTGTTCGTGGTCGCGCCGAGCAGCAAGGACAAGCGGCTGGCCGAGGTCACGGCGGCCGGCAGCGGCTTCGTGTACGCGGCCGCGGTGATGGGCGTGACCGGCAGCCGGGCGCAGGTCGGCGACCTCGCCGAGGACCTGGTCGCCCGGACCAGGGCCACCACCGAGCTGCCGGTCTGCGTCGGCCTCGGGGTGTCGACCCGTGAGCAGGCCGCGCAGGTGGCCGGGTTCGCGGACGGCGTGATCGTCGGCTCGGCGTTCGTGCAGCGGATCCTGGACGCCGACGGGGACGAGGAGGCCGCGCTGGCGGCGGTGCGTTCGCTGGCCGGTGAGCTGGCGCAGGGCGTGCGCCGGCGGTAGGACCGCCCGCCACGGCTCGTCCGGCGGCCCGTCACCCCTTTGCCGGGGGTGGCGGGCCGCCGTCGTTCCCGGACCCGTTCGACGCCCGTCCGGTCAACCCGCCGACCCGAACGGGTGAACAGTGGCGGGCACGCGCACCAGCGGTGGTTGGGCCGCGTTGAGTGGAGGGACGAGTGCACCTGCCACGTGCCCGGTGCCCGGGGGCGAGCGAGCGGAAGGGGTCGGCCGATGCCCGGTCTTCAGCGAGCCGTGCTGCTGCGGGCGGCCGCGGCCGCGCTGGCGCTCGGCGCCGCGCTCGGGGCGCAGAGCGCGGTCGGGCCGGCGCTGGCCAGGCGGGGGGTGGAGCGGGCCGAGCGGGACGCCCAGGTGTGCGCGGAGGCGGTCCGGCTGGAGGCGGTGGCCCGGGCCGGCCGCTCGGCCGCCCGGGGCCGGCCGGAGTTCGCCGCCCCGGACCGCTCCGCCGCCGTCCGCCGCGACCTGGGGTGGCCGCCCGGCTGCGGCCCCGACCACCCGTTAGGGTGAAATGCCCTCAGAGTGTCTTAACCTTCACTCTTTTGGCTTAACTCGGAAATCAGGAGGAACCCGGCGTCCCCACGAGCGGTTCATAGGGGCGTGACGGTGTTTCCCGAGGGGGTTGTCCGGATGGCCGGGCCGGCGACTGAGTGGATCGGCACGGCCGCCCGGCTCGGCCTGGCCGTGGTCTGGGGCTGGGCCGGGCTGGCGAAGATCGCCGACCCGGCGGAGGCCGCCCAGGCGGTGCGCGCGTACGAGATCCTGCCCGAGTCCCTGGTCAAACCGGTGGGCCACGGGCTGCCCTTCCTGGAGCTGGCGCTCGCCCTGCTGCTGGTGATCGGCCTGGGCACGCGCCTGGTCGCGGCCGTCTCGGCGGTGCTGCTGCTCGCCTTCATCGGCGGGATCACCTCCGCGTGGGCGCGCGGCATCTCGATCGACTGCGGCTGCTTCGGCGGCGGCGGGGCGGTCGACGCCTCGCAGACCGAGTACCTGCAGGAGATCCTGCGCGACACCGGGTTCCTGCTGCTGGCCGGCTGGCTGGTCTGGCGGCCCCGTACGAAGTTCTCCGTGGACGGCTGGCTGGCCGGCTGAGTGCCGGCTCCGCCGTCCCGGTCCCACCCACCGCACCCCCACCCCCCGAACCTGGAATTCCAAGGCTGATGAGCGAGAAGAACCGAGAAGGCAAGCGCACCGCCCGTGAGCGGATGCTGGCGGAGCGGGCCGAGGACGAGGCCCGCGGCCGGCGGAGGAAGAAGCTGATCATCGGCGGTGTGGCGCTCGCGGTGATCGCCGCCGCGGTGGTCACCGGCGTGGTGGTGCAGGACCAGCGCTCCACCCCGGAGACCCCCACCGCCGTCCCGGCCGGCACCATCGGGGACAAGAACCTGGTCGTCCCGGTGGGCTCGGACAACGCGCCGTCCGTCCTCACCGTCTACGAGGACCCGCGCTGCCCCGCCTGCGGCATCTTCGAGCGGGAGTTCTCGTCCACCGTCAGCCAGCTGGAGGACGCGGGCAAGATCTTCACCAATTACCACATCGTCTCGTTCATCGACCGGGCCGTGCCGGGCAAGGGCTCCAAGTACGCGGCCAACGCGCTCGGCTGCGCCCAGGACGCCGGGCACTTCCGCGACTACCACGACGTGCTGTACCGCAACCAGCCGGACGAGACCAACGACGCCTTCGGGAACAAGGCCACCCTGATCAACCTCGCCAAGCAGGTCGACGGCCTGGTCACGCCGACCTTCGAGGCCTGCGTCAACGACCTGAAGTACAGCGGATGGGTGTCCGCCGTGCAGCAGGACTTCGACAAGTCCAGCTTCAAGTCCACGCCGACCGTGCTGCTCAACGGGCAGCCGATCTACCCGAAGTTCAACAACGAGGAGATCACCCCGGCCAACCTGGTGAAGTGGGTGGACGCGGCCAACCAGGGCAAGCAGCTGGGCACCCCCGGCACCCACGGCCAGTCCCCGGCGCCCACCAGCACCACCTCGGAGGCCAACAACCCCTCGCCGAACGCCGGCTGAGCGGGCGCGTACGCTGCGGGGTGGCCGCCGCCCCCTCCCCGTCCGGAGGGGGCGACGGCGGGCCGTGCTCCGGGCCCGCGCCCCGATCTGTGCCCGACTGTGACCGCCGGGGTGTCCTGGACGGGCCGTCGACCCTGTAGCGTCGGAGCTGCCATGGATATCGCCTACATTCCCAGCCCGTCGCGGGGTGTCCTGTACCTCGGACCGATCCCGCTGCGCGCCTACGCCTTCTGCATCATCCTCGGTGTCGTCGTCGCCGTCTGGCTCGGCAGCAAGCGCTGGGTCGCCCGGGGCGGTGGCCGGCACACCGTGGGTGACATCGCCGTCTGGGCCGTGCCGTTCGGCCTGGTCGGCGGCCGGCTGTACCACGTGATCACCGACAACCAGCTCTACTTCGGCGAGGGGAAGAACCCCTGGAACGCCCTGAAGATCTGGGAGGGCGGCCTCGGCATCTGGGGCGCGATCGCGCTGGGCGCGGTCGGCGCCTGGATCGGCGCCCGCCGCCGCGGCGTCCCGCTGCCCGCGTACGCGGACGCCATCGCGCCGGGCATCGTGCTCGCCCAGGCGCTCGGCCGCTGGGGCAACTGGTTCAACCAGGAGCTGTACGGCCGGGAGACCACCCTGCCGTGGGGCCTGGAGATCACCAAGACGCTGCCCAACGGCGAGGTCGTCACCACGATCCACCACCCGACCTTCCTCTACGAGTCGCTCTGGTGCGTGGGTGTCGCGCTGCTGGTGATCTGGGCGGACAAGCGGTTCACCCTGGGCCACGGGCGGGCCTTCGCGCTGTACGTGGCCGGGTACACGGCGGGCCGGTTCTGGACCGAGTGGCTGCGGGTCGACGAGGCGCACCACATCCTGGGCCTGCGGCTGAACGACTGGGTGGCGATCCTCGTCTTCCTCGGGGCCGTCGCGTACTTCGTGATCGTCGGGAAGAAGCGGCCCGGCCGGGAGGACCCGGCGAGCATCGATCCGATGGCGAGCGCCGAGGCACGGGTCGGGGAGCCCGCCGACGCGCCGTCCGACGAGCCGGGTGACCTGCCGAAGGCCGAGCGGGACGCGGAGCCCGCCGCCGGCGCCGCGGAGTCCGGCGCCAAGCGCGACAAGCTGGAGAAGGGCGCCAAGAACCCGGCCTGACCTGCGCCGACCCCTGCTCCCGGCCGCCTCCGCACCCCGTGCGGAGGCGGCCGAAGCCATGTTCGGACAGCCTAACTTTGCTGGAAGTGCCCAGCTCAAGAGGGTTACGGTCAGTCAGTAAGGCGATCTGACCAATGGACGGAGGGGAACGGCCGTGACTGCGACCGCCCTGGAACACGAGGCCGGGCACCAGCCCCGGATACCCGCCGCGGGGCACCACCGGGACGTCAACGGCGGCTGGCTGCGGCCGGCGGTGTTCGGTGCGATGGACGGCCTGGTCTCCAACTTCGCGCTGATGACCGGCGTCGTCGGCGGCGCCGTCTCCACCAGCACCGTGGTGCTCACCGGCCTCGCCGGGCTGGCGGCCGGCGCCTGCTCGATGGCGGCGGGCGAGTACACCTCGGTGGCCTCCCAGCGGGAGCTGGTGCAGGCCGAGATCGAGGCCGAGCGGCTGGAGCTGCGCCGCAACCCGCACGGCGAGCTGGCCGAGCTGGCCCAGCTGTACGTCGAGCGCGGGGTGGATCCCGAGCTGGCCCACGAGGTGGCGCGGCAGCTGTCCGCCGACCCGGAGCAGACGCTGGAGATCCACGCCCGTGAGGAGCTCGGCATCGACCCCAACGACCTGCCCTCGCCGTGGGTGGCGGCCGGGTCCTCCTTCGTCTGCTTCGCGGTGGGCGCGTTGCTGCCGCTGCTGCCGTACCTGCTGGGTGCGACCTCGCTGCTGCCGGCGCTGCTGGTCGCGGCGGCCGGGCTGTTCGTCTGCGGTGCGGTGGTGGCCCGGGTGACCGCGCGCAGCTGGTGGTACAGCGGCCTGCGGCAGCTGGCGCTGGGCGGTGTCGCGGCAGCGGTGACCTACCTGCTGGGCGTGCTGATCGGCGGGCAGGTCGGCTGACGCCGGACGGGTCGATGGGGCGAGCGACCGAGGGGCCGGAGGGACTGGCGGGCCGGGTCGGCCGGGCACTGTGCCGTTGCATTGTTATGCGCCCGAACGGGTGAGCTTGCACACATGGCCGCCCGGCTGGACCTGGCCTTGTCTCGCCATATGGGCCCATTCGCCGAGGAATCGCATCCGCGGATCGATTTCCGGGCTGGAATCGCAGGCCGCATTGATCGACTCCGATGGCCGGGGGATCCGGCCCCTGTTTCAGCCCCTGGAGCGCCGGGCACAATCGTCGGGACGTGCGGTGTGGCACGTTCCCTCATCACCCCCGTGACCTGCGGGTCCGTCCGCGATGTGGACGCTTTTTTCCGCTTCCCGGGGTCTTCGGCATCATGTAACGTGCGTGCCTCAATCGCATCAGGGCCAGCGTCGTCCCTACTGCACCAGTTTCGAAAGACGACGACGGGAGAGCCGATGCTGTCTGCATCCATGCACTCCGCCAACGAGCCCCAGGCCGGCGCCGCCCGCCCGCCGTACGCGCTCGTTCCGGATGCGCGACCTGCTGCTCAGGGCCTGTACGACCCGCGAAACGAGCACGACGCCTGTGGCGTCGGATTCGTCGCCACGCTGACCGGCACCGCCGACCACACCGTCGTCGAGCAGGCGCTGACCGTCCTGCGCAACCTGGAGCACCGCGGCGCCACCGGCGCCGAGCCGGACTCCGGTGACGGCGCGGGCATCCTCACCCAGATCCCGGACGCCTTCCTGCGCGCCAACGTGGCCTTCGAGCTCCCGGCGGCCGGCGGCTACGCGGTGGGCATCGCCTTCCTGCCCGACGCCGACGACGAGGACGCCGCCGCCGTCGCCCGGATCGAGGCGATCGCGGACGAGGAGGGCCTGACCGTCCTCGGCTGGCGCGACGTCCCGGTCACCCCCGACCTGCTGGGCGCCACCGCCCGCGGTGTCATGCCGCGCTTCCGCCAGCTCTTCCTGGCCGGCGAGGGCAAGACCGGCCTGGCGCTGGACCGGGTCGCCTTCGTGGTCCGCAAGCGCTCCGAGCGCGAGGCCGGGGTCTATTTCCCCTCGCTCTCCGCGCGCACCATCGTCTACAAGGGCATGCTGACCACCGGCCAGCTGGAGCCCTTCTTCCCCGACCTGTCGGACCGGCTCTACGCCTCCGCGCTCGGCCTGGTGCACTCGCGCTTCTCCACCAACACCTTCCCGAGCTGGCCGCTCGCCCACCCGTACCGGTTCGTCGCGCACAACGGCGAGATCAACACGGTCAAGGGCAACCGGAACTGGATGACCGCCCGGGAGTCCCAGCTCGCCACCGACCTCATCCCCGCCAACCGCAACGGGCAGGGGCTGGAGCGGATCTTCCCGATCTGCACCCCGGACCACTCCGACTCGGCCTCCTTCGACGAGGTCCTGGAGCTGCTCCACCTCGGCGGCCGCTCGCTGCCGCACGCCGTGCTGATGATGATCCCGGAGGCGTGGGAGAACCACGCCACGATGGACCCGGCCCGCCGCGCGTTCTACCGGTACCACTCCAACCTGATGGAGCCCTGGGACGGCCCGGCCTGCGTCACCTTCACCGACGGCATCCAGATCGGCGCCGTGCTGGACCGCAACGGCCTGCGCCCGGCCCGCTACTGGATCACCGAGGACGGCCTGGTCGTCCTCTCCTCCGAGGTCGGCGTGCTCGACATCGAGCAGACCCGGGTGGTCAAGAAGGGCCGGCTGCAGCCCGGCCGGATGTTCCTCGTCGACACCGCGGAGCACCGCATCGTCGAGGACGAGGAGATCAAGTCGGCGCTGGCCGCCGAGCACCCCTACGAGGAGTGGGTGGAGGCCGGGCAGATCCAGCTCGCCAAGCTCCCCGAGCGCGAGCACATCGCGCACACCCACGCCTCGGTCACCCGCCGCCAGCAGACCTTCGGTTACACCGAGGAGGAGCTGCGGGTCATCCTGGCGCCGATGGCCAAGACCGGCGCCGAGGCACTCGGCTCGATGGGCACCGACTCGCCGATCGCCGCGCTGAGCGAGAAGCCGCGACTGCTGTTCGACTACTTCGTGCAGCTGTTCGCGCAGGTCACCAACCCGCCGCTGGACGCGATCCGCGAGGAACTGGTCACCTCGCTGCTGTCCAACCTCGGCCCCGAGGGCAACCTGCTGGCCGCCGAGGCCGCCGCCTGCCGCTCCGTCGGCATCACCTTCCCGGTGATCGACAACGACGAGCTGGCCAAGCTGGTCCACGTCAACGCGGACGGCGACCAGCCCGGGCTCAAGGCCGTCACGCTGTCCGGCCTGTACAAGGTCGCCGGCGGCGGCGAGGCGCTGGCCGCCCGGCTCGCCGCGATCGCCGCCGAGGCCGACGCGGCGATCGCCGACGGCACCCGGATCATCGTGCTCTCCGACCGGCACTCGGACGCCGAGCACGCCCCGATCCCCTCGCTGCTGCTCACCTCGGCGATCCACCACCACCTCATCCGCACCAAGCAGCGCACCCGGGTGTCGCTGCTGGTCGAGGCCGGTGACGTCCGCGAGGTGCACCACGTCGCGCTGCTGATCGGCTACGGCGCCGGCGCGGTCAACCCGTACCTGGCCATGGAGTCGGTCGAGGACCTCGTCGCCCAGGGCACCTTCCTGACCGCGATCGAGCCCGAGAAGGCGATCAAGAACCTGATCAAGGCGCTCGGCAAGGGCGTGCTCAAGGTGATGTCCAAGATGGGCATCTCCACCGTCGCCTCCTACCGCGGCGCGCAGGTCTTCGAGGCCATCGGCCTCTCCCGGGAGCTGGTGGACGCCTACTTCGCCGGCACCACCACCAAGCTCGGCGGCATCGGCCTGGACGAGATCGCGAAGGAGACCGCCGCCCGGCACGCCAAGGCCTACCCGGCCTCCGGCATCCCGGCCGCGCACCGCGCGCTGGAGATCGGCGGCGAGTACCAGTGGCGCCGCGAGGGCGAGCCGCACCTGTTCGACCCGGACACCGTCTTCCGGCTGCAGCACTCCACCCGCAACCGCCGCTACGACGTCTTCAAGCAGTACACGGACCGGGTGAACGAGCAGTCCGAGCGGCTGATGACGCTGCGCGGCCTGTTCAAGCTCGACGCGCTCGGCCGCACCCCGGTGCCCGTCGAGGAGGTCGAGCCGGTCTCCGAGATCGTCAAGCGCTTCTCCACCGGCGCCATGTCGTACGGCTCGATCTCGCTGGAGGCGCACGAGACCCTGGCGATCGCGATGAACCGCCTCGGCGGCAAGTCCAACACCGGTGAGGGCGGCGAGGACCCGGACCGCCTGTACGACCCGGAGCGCCGCTCGGCGATCAAGCAGGTCGCCTCCGGCCGGTTCGGCGTCACCTCCGAGTACCTGGTCAACGCCGACGACATCCAGATCAAGATGGCCCAGGGCGCCAAGCCCGGCGAGGGCGGCCAGCTGCCCGGCCACAAGGTGTACCCGTGGGTCGCCAGGACCCGGCACTCCACCCCGGGTGTCGGTCTGATCTCGCCGCCGCCGCACCACGACATCTACTCGATCGAGGACCTGGCGCAGCTGATCCACGACCTCAAGAACGCCAACCCCGAGGCCCGCATCCACGTGAAGCTGGTCTCCGAGGTCGGCGTCGGCACGGTCGCGGCCGGCGTCTCCAAGGCGCACGCGGACGTCGTGCTGGTCTCCGGCCACGACGGCGGCACCGGCGCCTCGCCGCTCACCTCGCTCAAGCACGCGGGCGGCCCCTGGGAGCTCGGCCTCGCCGAGACCCAGCAGACCCTGCTGCTCAACGGCCTGCGCGACCGGATCGTGGTGCAGACCGACGGCCAGCTGAAGACCGGCCGCGACGTCGTCATCGCCGCCCTGCTGGGCGCCGAGGAGTTCGGCTTCGCGACCGCCCCGCTGGTGGTCTCCGGCTGCATCATGATGCGCGTCTGCCACCTGGACACCTGCCCGGTCGGCGTCGCCACCCAGAACCCGGTGCTGCGCGAGCGGTTCTCCGGCAAGCCCGAGTTCGTGGTCAACTTCTTCGAGTTCATCGCCGAGGAGGTCCGGGAGATCCTGGCCTCGCTGGGCTTCCGCTCGATCGAGGAGGCCGTCGGCCACGCCGAGCACATCGACGCCGAGGCCGCGGTCGACCACTGGAAGGCCGCCGGGCTCGACCTCGCCCCGCTGTTCCACGTGCCCGAGCTGCCCGAGGGCGCGGCTCTGCACCGCACCACCACGCAGGACCACGCGCTGGACAAGGCCCTGGACAACCAGCTGATCGACCTGGCCCAGGACGCCCTGGAGAACGGCGACGCCGTCCGCATCCAGCTGCCGATCCGCAACGTCAACCGGACCGTCGGCACCATGCTCGGCCACCAGGTGACCAAGCGGTACCGCGGCGAGGGCCTGCCGGAGGGGACCATCGACGTCACCTTCACCGGCTCGGCCGGCCAGTCCTTCGGCGCCTTCGTGCCGCGCGGCATCACGCTGCGCCTGGAGGGCGACGCCAACGACTACGTCGGCAAGGGCCTGTCCGGCGGCGTGATCGTGGTCCGCCCGGCCCGTGACGCGGCGGCGATCGGCAACGACGCGCAGAACCACGTCATCGCCGGCAACACCATCGGCTACGGCGCCACCGACGGCCGGATCCACCTGCGCGGCAAGGCCGGCGAGCGGTTCGCGGTCCGCAACTCCGGGGCCACCCTGGTGGTCGAGGGCGTCGGTGACCACGGCCTGGAGTACATGACCGGCGGCCGGGTCGTCGTCCTCGGCGAGACCGGGCGCAACCTGGCGGCCGGCATGTCCGGCGGCATCGCCTACGTGCTGGACCTGCGCCCGGCGAACGTCAACAGCGGCATGGTGGGCATCGAGGCCCCCGACGCCGCCGCCCGCGAATGGCTGCGCGAGACCGTGCAGCAGCACTACGAGGAGACCGGCTCCACCGTGGCGGCCGAGCTCCTGGCGGACTGGGGCAGCGGGGTCTCCCGCTTCTCCACGATCATGCCGACCGACTACAAGGCAGTGCTCGCCGCCAAGGACGCCGCTGAGCGCGATGGCCTCTCCGAGGCCGAGACCACTCGCAAGATGATGGAGGCGGCACGTGGCTGACCCCAAGGGCTTCCTGACCACGCCCAAGCAGCTGGCCGAGCGGCGTCCGGTGGACGTGCGCCTGCGCGACTGGAACGAGGTCTACGTCGAGCGCAGCCTGCTCCCGATCATCACCAAGCAGGCCGGGCGCTGCATGGACTGCGGCATCCCGTTCTGCCACAACGGCTGCCCGCTCGGGAACCTCGTCCCCGAGTGGAACGACCTCGCCTACCGGGACGACTGGAAGGGCGCGATCGAGCGGCTGCACGCGACCAACAACTTCCCGGAGTTCACCGGGCGGCTCTGCCCGGCGCCCTGCGAGTCGGCCTGCGTGCTCGGCATCAACCAGGACGCGGTGACCATCAAGAACGTCGAGGTCACCATCATCGACAAGGCCTGGGACCGCGGCGGGGTCACCCCGCAGGTGCCGGAGCGGCTGTCCGGCAAGACGGTCGCCGTGGTCGGCTCCGGGCCGGCCGGCCTGGCCGCCGCCCAGCAGCTCACCCGGGCCGGGCACACCGTGGTGGTGTACGAGCGGGCCGACCGGATCGGCGGCCTGCTGCGGTACGGCATCCCCGAGTTCAAGATGGAGAAGCGCCACATCAACCGCCGCATCGAGCAGATGCGCGCGGAGGGCACCCGGTTCCGCACCGGCGTGCACGTCGGCGAGGACGTCACCGGGCAGCAGCTGCGCGAGCGCTTCGACGCGGTGGTCGTCGCCGCCGGCGCCACCACCGCCCGCGACCTGCCGGTGCCCGGGCGCGAGCTCAAGGGCGTCCACCAGGCCATGGAGTACCTGCCGCTGGCCAACAAGGTGCAGGAGGGCGACTTCGTGGAGTCGCCGATCAGCGCCAAGGGCAAGCACGTCGTGGTGATCGGCGGCGGCGACACCGGCGCGGACTGCGTCGGCACCGCGCACCGGCAGGGGGCGGCCTCCGTCACCCAGCTGGAGATCATGCCGCGGCCCGGCGAGGACCGGCCGGCCAACCAGCCGTGGCCGACCATGCCGATGACCTACAAGGTCACCTCGGCGCACGAGGAGGGCGGCGAGCGGATCTACTCCGTCTCCACCACCCACTTCAGCGGCGACGAGGAGGGCAACGTCCAGCAGCTGCACCTGGTCGAGGTGGAGTTCAAGGACGGGAGGTTCGAGCAGGTGCCGGGCACCGAGCGGGCCGTCCCGGCGCAGCTGGTCACCCTGGCGATGGGCTTCACCGGGACGGACGTGAAGAACGGTCTGGTCGAGCAGCTGGGCGTGGACCTCGACGCACGCGGTAATGTGGCCCGGGACGGCCGCTTCGCCACCAATGTCGATGGCGTCTACGTCTGCGGTGACGCGGGACGAGGCCAGTCCCTGATCGTCTGGGCCATCGCGGAGGGCCGTTCGGCCGCCGCGGCGGTCGACACCTACCTGGGCGGCAAGACCCCGCTGCCCGCCCCGATCCGGCCGACGGACCGCCCGCTGGTGGTCTGATCCGGTCCAGGTAGCCCGGCACCGCACTGCCGGGTCGTACCGAGCCGCACCCCGTCAGCGTCGCCGGGCCACCGCGGTCCCTGGCGCCTGCCCACATCCCCGACCAGTTTGGGGGCAGGCGCCTTTCGCGTTCCCGGGGGCGGGTCAGTCCTCGGGGAAGAGGATGGGGCGGCCGGCGAGATTGAGGACCACGCGGTCGCCCACGGGACGGGCCGAGCGGAACCGGACGTCCTCCAGGAACCCCGGGGGTTCGCAGTCGGCCGGCCGGTCGACGCGGCCGACCAGCACCAGGACGTCGGCGGTCTCGTACACCTCGCCCGGAAGGAGACGGGCGCAGCGCCGCAGGTGCACCGAGGCCTCCAGCCGCCGTTCGCCCTCACGATGCGCGTAGTCGGTGTCGGTGACCCAGGCGGGGAGGGTGTCGTCCTCCCGGGTATGGGGGCCCGGCGGTGCCTGGGACTCCACGGCGGCGACGGCGTAGGGCTCGTCGAGGCCGGCGAACCGGAACTCCCAGACCGGGACCGTCGCCGTTCCGCGGCTGGTGCGCTGGGGCCGGGTCGCGGGCCGGACCTCGGTGACGGTGAGCACGGTGTTGCAGGGCTCTCTGGTGCAGGGGTCGTCGCGGTAGCGGACGAGGTTCTCGTAGGCGACGCGCGGGTCGGTCAGCGGCAGAGCTGTGGACGTCCCGTCCGGGAAGGAGACCGTCCCGGTGCCGCGGGATGGCGGGAACCCGGCCGCGAGATCGATCCGGTCGCCGAGGAAGGCCGCGAAGGTGCCGTCGTCGGAGAAGTCCCTCGGCAGCCAGTATTCCGCCTCCAGGCTCGGGTAGTAGCCGGTGCGCCAGATCCGCTCGGTCTCGGAGCCGGGCCAGGCCTCGGCCACCTGACGGGCCATCTCCAGGGCCCTGCCGGCGGGGACCAGGACGTCGGCGGGGGCGGTGGAGGAGTCACCGGGGAGGAGGAGCACGGCGAGCAGGACCACGGCGGCGGTGCGAAGTCGTCTCAGCACATTGTCGGGGACGCCCGGAGGCGTGCCCGGGTTGCGTCAACGGTTGTCGGTTCCGGCCGAGTTGCGGCTCCCACGGGCACACCGGGGGGCTGGGGATGTGCATGGCGACGGCGGGGGACTAGAGTGCGTTCCGGGGAGCTACGAGTCGGCTACCGCGCGTATCCGGACGGCGGGCGTCCGGGCGGTCACGGCGGCGGCCGACGGCTCCGTCGAGGGTGTTCCGAGGACTGTTGTTTGTCGGTCCCTGATGGAAGACTGCGGCCGACGGCCGGGGGGCTGCCGAGGTGTGGAGGGTTGAGGCGATGGGTGCGACTCAGGCGGGTGGTGGTGCCACCGTGCGGCGTCTGCTGCTGGGGTCGCAGCTGCGAAGGCTCCGGGAGGCCCGGGGCGTCAGCCGGGAGGAGGCCGGGTACTCGATCCGGGCCTCCGAGTCGAAGATCAGCCGGATGGAACTCGGCCGGGTCGGCTTCAAGGAGCGCGACGTCGCCGACCTGCTGACGCTGTACGGGGTCGACGCGGAGCCGGAGCGGGCCTCGGTGCTGGGGCTGGTGCGGGCGGCCAACGCGACGTCCTGGTGGCACGGGTACGGAGACGTCCTGCCGGGCTGGTTCCAGAACTACCTGGGCCTGGAGGAGGCCGCCACCGAGATCCGCAGCTACGAGGTGCAGTTCGTCCACGGGCTGCTGCAGACCGCCGACTACGCCCGGGCCGTGATCACCCACGGCGGGCACGTCACCGAGCCCGCCGAGATCGAGCGGCGGGTGGAGGTGCGGCTCAAGCGCCAGGAGGTGCTGAGCGCCGAGCGGGCGCCGCGGCTGGTCGCGGTGCTGGACGAGGCCGTGCTGCGCCGGCCCTGGGGCGGGCCGGAGCTGATGCGGGCGCAGGTCGACCGGCTGCTGGAGCTGACCGAACTGCCGAACGTCGAGTTCCAGGTGATGCCGCTGGGCTTCGGCGGGCTGCGCGCGGAGGGCGGGGCGTTCTCGGTGCTGGCCTTCGACGAGCAGGAGCTGCCGGACATCGTGTACCTGGAGCAGTTCACCACCGCGCTGTACCTGGACAAGCCGGCGGAGGTCGCCGAGTACGCGGGGGCGATGGACGGTCTGGTGGCGGACAGTCTCTCTCCCGAGCGGACACGAGAACTTCTTCGCTCGGTACGCCAAGAGCTCTGACGGATAAGTACGATGAGCCCCGATCAGATCTGATCGCGAACGACCGCGAACGATGTTCGTGCGTTCCCGTAGGCATGAGAGGGATCAGATGTCGTACCTTTCCGAGTTGGCGCTGCAGTTCATCGACGGTGAGTGGCGCGAGGGCAGCGGCTCCTGGGACATCGTCGACGTCGACCCCTTCACCGGTGAGAAGATCGCCGCCATCACCGTCGCCACCGTCGAGGAGGTCGACCAGGCCTACCGGGCCGCGGCGCTGGCGCAGAAGGAGTGGGCGGCCACCAACCCCTACGCCCGCCGGCTGGTCTTCGAGCGCGCGCTGCGGATCCTGGAGGACCGCGAGCAGGAGATCACCCGGGACATCATGGCCGAGCTCGGCGGCACCGCCGTCAAGGCCTGGTTCGAACTCTCCCTCACCAAGGACATGCTGCGCGAGGCGATGCAGCTGTCGCTGCGCGCCGAGGGGCGGCTGCTGCCCTCCCCGGTGGACGGCAAGGAGAACCGGCTCTACCGGCTGCCGGTCGGCGTCGTCGGGGTGATCAGCCCGTTCAACTTCCCGCTGTTCCTGTCGATGAAGGCGGTCGCCCCGGCGCTGGCGCTCGGCAACGGCGTGGTGCTCAAGCCGCACCAGGAGACCCCGGTGGTCGGCGGCACCCTGATCGCCAAGATCTTCGAGGAGGCGGGCCTGCCGGCCGGCCTGCTGAACGTCGTGATCACCGACATCGCCGAGATCGGCGACGCGTTCATCGAGCACCCGATCCCCAAGGTGATCTCCTTCACCGGCTCCGACAAGGTCGGCCGGCACGTCGCCACCGTCGCCGCCTCGCACTTCAAGCGGACCGTCCTGGAACTGGGCGGCAACAGCGCGCTGATCGTGCTGGACGACGCCGACGTCGACTACGCGGTGGACGCGGCCGTGTTCAGCCGCTTCGTGCACCAGGGGCAGGTCTGCATGGCCGCCAACCGCGTGCTGGTCGACCGCACCGTGGCCGAGGAGTTCACCCGCAAGTTCGTCGCCAAGGTCGCCACCCTCAAGGTCGGCGACCCCCGGGACCCGGCCACCCACATCGGCCCGCTGATCAACCCCGTCCAGGCCGACGCCCTCACCGCGCAGGTCGACCAGGCGGTCGCCGCCGGTGCCACCGCGCTGCTGCGCGGCACCACCACCGGCAGCCTGATGGAGCCCGTGGTGCTCGGCGACCTGCCGGCCGACGCGCCGATCCTGCGGCGCGAGCTGTTCGGGCCGGTCGTGCTGGTCGTGCCGTTCGACGGCGAGGACGAGGCGGTGCGGATCGCCAACGACACGCCGTTCGGCCTCAGCGGCGCGGTGCACACGGCCGACGTGGAGCGCGGTGTGCGGGTCGCGCAGCGGATCGAGACCGGCATGATCCACGTCAACGACGGGACCATCGCGGACGAGCCGGTGGTGCCCTTCGGCGGCGAGAAGAGCTCGGGCGTGGGCCGGCTGAACGGCGAGTCCACGGTCGACGCGTTCACCACCGTGAAGTGGATCTCGATCCAGCACGGGCGCAGCCGCTTCCCGTTCTGACCCGGGGTCCGGCCGTCCCTCCGCTTCGGCAGGGACGGCCGGGTTCCGCTTGCCGGCCGGGGCTGCCCTATGCTGCGCCTGTCGGATCGCATGGTGACCAGTGGGGACTGAGTTCGACCGTGTGTGATCGGAACGGACCTAAGGGGTGGCAGGGGTGACCGAGTTTCAGGAGATCGGCCGGGAGTGGCTCATCGGTGACGAGGGCGACGAGGTACGGCCGCCCGCCGACCTGCGCCCCGAGATACCGCACCCCGCCCGGATGTACGACTACTACATCGGCGGCAAGGACAACTTCCCGGCCGACCGCGAGGCCGCGGAGCGGGTGCTCGGCATCAGCCCGATGGTGCGGATCAGCGCGCTGGCCAACCGGGCCTTCCTCGGCCGCGCGGTGCGTCACCTCGCCGGCGAGGGCATCCGGCACTTCGTCGACATCGGCACCGGCATCCCCAGCGCCGGGAACACCCACGAGGTCGCCCAGCAGGTGCGGCCGGACGCCCGGGTGGTCTACCTCGACAACGACCCGATCGTGCTGGTGCACGGCCGCGCCCTGCTGAGCGGCACCACCCCGGAGAGCACCTCGGTGGTCCAGGCCGACCTGCGCGACCCGGCCGCGATCCTGGCCCTCCCCGAGGTCCGGCGGGCGCTGGACTCCGGTGAGCCGGTGGCGCTGCTGCTCGTCGCCGTCCTGCACTTCATCGACGAGCAGGACGACCCGTACGGCATCGTGCGCACCCTGGTGGACGCCCTGCCGTCCGGCAGCCGCCTCGTCCTCTCGCACGGCACCCTGGACTTCACCCCGACCGCCGACGCCGGCCGAGGCCCCGCCGTCTACCGCAACGCCTCCGCCCAGCTGACCATGCGCACCCGCGAGCAGGTGCTGCGCTTCTTCGAAAGCCTCGACCTCACCGACCCCGGCCTGGTCACCGCCCCCCTCTGGCGCCCCGACGCCCCCGAGCAGCCGACCGACTCCCAGGTCGCCATCTGGGCCGCCGTGGCCGAGAAGCCCTAGCGGGGGTACCGGACCAGTTCGTCGGTGGCGAGCTCGAAGGCGAACGGCTCCGGGATCGGCACGCCGTCCCCGAACTTCCCGGTCCACCGCTGGTGGTAGGTGCCGCCGCCGGGTTCGGAGTGGAGGGTGAGCGTGCCCTCGCGCGGGTCGATCACCAGGTAGAGCGGGATCGCCATCTGCGGGTAGTCGCGGACCTTGCCGACCAGCTCGTTCTCCGGGTTGGAGGGGGAGACGATCTCGACCGCGATCGCGGCCAGCTCGGCGGGCACCTGGTTGCCGCCGAGCTCGACGGTGTCGAGCGGGATGTAGGTCAGGTCCGGGTTGCGGAGCTTGCCGGTGGTCGGAGAGATGAGGTCGGTGTTCTCGCTGGGCATCAGGTCGGCCGGGCGGTGGGCATCGAACTGCTCTCGGACGATCATCAGATTGCGCTGGTGGCTCACCGATGGGCCGGCCATCATGATGATCTCGTCACCCGACACCTCGATCTTCCAACCTGACGGCGGGGTGAGGCTCTGGGCGTAGGCCAGCAACTGCGCATGCCGTTCGGGGATCTGGAATCCGGCCATGGGGCCATCCTCTCACCTGGCGCCGATCGTCGAATCAGTAGTTCGTGTCACGAATTACGACTGTTAGGCTGGGCTGGTGGACAAGAGCGAGGGTGGCGGAATCGGGGTTGTCGGGGCGATGGTGCGGGCGGCGTTCCTGGTGGACGCGGTGTACGCCGAGTCGGCGCGTGAGTACGGGCTGACTCCGCAGCAGGGGCAGTTGCTGTGCGTGCTGATGGGGCGGTCGTACGTGATGGGGGAGCTCGGGGGGCTGCTGCGGCTGGCCAAGTCGAGCCTGACCGGGCTGGTGGACCGCAGTGAGCGCAACGGGCTGGTGCGGCGGGAGAGTTGCGAGGCGGACGCGCGGGCGGTGCGGGTCGCGCTGACGGCGGAGGGGGCGGCGCTGGCGGAGCGGTTCCACGCCGAGACCTGTCGGCGGGTCGACGGGCTGCCGGCCGGGCTCTCCGCGGCGGAGCGGGAGATGCTGGCCGGGCTGCTCGGGCGGGTCGTGCTGGACAACGAGGCGCCGCCGGTCTTCGGGGAGCCGGGCTGATCCCGATCGACAGGGGTTGCAGTTCGCGCAACGAACTAATAGGTTCGTGATGCGAACTGCAACTCTTTTCTGCTTTGGGGGCAAGAGAACATGAGTCGTAGCAAGAGCGTCGTCTTCGGATTCGGCGCGCCGGGTGACATCGCCGACACCGGCCGGCTGCTGAGCGTCGTCCAGCAGGCCGACCGGGACGGGCTGGACCACTTCTCGCTGTCCGACCACCCCTACCTCGGCGGGCGGGTGGACGCCTACGCCGCGCTCGGGTTCCTGCTCGGGCGCACCGAGCGGATCAGCGGCTTCGCCAACGTCACCAACCTGCCGAGCCGGCCCGCGCCGCTGCTGGCCCGGGCGGTCACCTCGCTGTCCGCGCTCTCCGGCGGGCGGGTGGTGCTGGGCATGGGCGCCGGCGGACTCTGGGACCGGATCGCCGACCTGGGGGTGGAGCGGCTCACCCCGGGCGAGGCGGTGGAGGCCTTCGAGGAGGCGATCCTGCTGGTCAAACGACTGTCGGGCGGCGGCGAGCCGGTCACGCACGAGGGCCGGCACTACCGCGTGCGGCGGATCGAGCCCGCGCCGGTGGCCGCGCCGCCGGTGTGGACGGGCTCCAACGGCCGCAAGTCGCTGGCCGTCACCGGCCGGGTCGCCGACGGCTGGATCCCCGGTCACGCCGCAGACTGGCTCAGCGAGCGCTACCGCACCTCGCGGCCGGTCGTCGACGAGGCGGCCGCCGCCGTCGGGCGCGACCCGCGCGAGATCCGCACCGTCTACAACCTCCCGGGCCGGATCACCGAGCGCCCGCTGGCGGCGACCCGGAACGGCGAACGGACCTGGCTCGGCGGCTCGGTGGAGCAGTGGGTGGCCGAGCTGACCGGCGCGGTGCTGGAGCACGGGGCGTCCGGCTTCACCCTCTTCGCCGCCGACCACGGCTCGCCGGACCCGCTGACCCTCGGCCGCTGGGCGAACGAGATCGCCCCGGCGGTCCGCGAGGCGGTCGCCAAGGGGTAGCGGCGGCCGCGCCGGAGCACGTGCGGACGCGGCGGGTGCTCAGGCGGCCCGGGACTCGCGGCGGTAGCCGCCGGGGGCGAGGCCGAACTCCCGCTTGAACGCCTTGGCGAAGGCGTACTCCGAGCCGTAGCCGGTCCGTGCGGCGACGGTGGTGAGCGGAGCCTCCGACTCGCGCAGCAGCCGGGCCGCCGTGGTCATCCGCCAGCGGGTCAGGTACGCCATCGGCGGCTCGCCGACCAGAGTGGTGAACCGTCGGGCGAACGCCGCCCGGGAGAGCCCGGCCCGGGCGGCGAGCGACTCCACCGTCCACGCCGTGGACGGCGCCTCGTGGATCGCGGTGAGCGCCGGAGCCACCGCAGAGTCGCCGAGCGCCGCCGCCCAGCCGGCCGCGGTGGCGGGCGGCTGCTCCTCGAACCACGCCCGCAGGATGTACAGCAGCAGCGAGTCGATCAGCGCCGGGACGATGCCGGTCGACCCGATCCGCGGGTTCTCCAGCTCGGCGCCGAGCAATTGGACGGCCGCGCTCAGCTCCGGGTGCCGGCCGTGCCGGGTCTGCAGGTGGACGATCGCCGGCAGTTGGCGCACCAGCGGGTGCGGGCGGGCCTGGTCGAGGTGGTAGTTGCCGCACAGCAGGCTGGTGCGCGGCCCGTCCCCGCCGATCGACACGGTGCCGATCGGCAGGGACGGCCGGTAGTCCGAGGCCTGCTCGGGGGTGATGGGGGTGCCGGGCCGGTCGGTGAGGATGTGGCCGCGGCCGTCGCGCAGGAACACCACGTCCCCCGGGCTGAGCGCGACCGGCGCGGCCTCCTCCTCCAGCGGCACCAGCCAGCACGTTCCGTACAGCACCACGTGGAACCCGGCGCCGACGACCGGGGGCAGCCGAAGCCCCCACGGTGCCCGCCCCTCGGTGCGCACGGAGGTGGGCTGCCCCGTACGCATCGAGCTCAGTGCCTCGCTCAGGATGTCCACGCGCCCTCCCCGTTGCCGAGCCGTCCCGGGCAAACCCTACGGAACCGGGGAACCCGGCGGAAGCTCAGCCGACGGTCAGGACGATCTTGCCCTGGGTGCGGCCGGTGGCGATCAGCTCGTGCGCCTTGCCGGCCTCCTCCAGCGGGAAGGTCTCGGCGATGTGCGGACGGATCCGGCCCTCGTCGACCAGTCGGGCGATGGCCTCCAGCGAGGCGTAGTCCGGCTCCACCGAGACGCCCGCGAACCGCCGCCCGGCGGCCTCGACCTCGGTGGCCAGCGCGGTGTTCCAGTGCTCCATGATCGAGACCAGCACACCACCCTCGGGCAGCACCGCCAGCGAGGCGGTGCCCTGCGAGGAGGAGTCGAACACCACGTCCACCTGGCCGACCCGCTCCAGGAACCCCTCCTCGCGGTAGTCGATCACCTCGTCGGCGCCCAGCGAGCGCACGAACTCGTGCTTCGGCTCGCTCGCCAGGGCGATCACGTGCGCGCCGCGCGCCTTGGCGATCTGCACGGCCAGGTGGCCGACGCCGCCCGCCGCCCGGTGGATCAGCACCCGCTGTCCCTCGGCCAGACCCGCCGCGTCCACCAGGCCCTGCCAGGCGGTCAGCGCGGCCAGCGGCAGGGCCGCGGCCTGCACGTGGTCCAGCGAGGCGGGCTTGCGGGCCACCTGGCGGGAGGGCACCGCGACGTACTCGGCGTAGCCGGTGGCGGCGCGCGGGAAGAACGGCATCCCGAACACCTCGTCGCCGACCTTGAAGCGGGCGCCCGGCGCGGCCTCCTCGACCACGCCGGAGATGTCCCAGCCGACCCCGAACGGCGGCTCGCCGAGCAGCGGGTACATCCCGGAACGGACCGCCGCGTCCACCGGGTTGACGCCGGCGGCGTGGACGCGGACGAGCACCTCGGCGCTGAGCGGGGTGGGCCGGTCGGTCTCGACGACCTCCAGGACCTCCGGGCCGCCGACGGTCTGCTGGACGACTGCACGCATGGGACTGCTCCTTCTCGGAACTTCGCTGAGGGGACTCTCGGTGACGTGATCAACGGTAGGCAGGCCCCGCGCGCGGCTGAATATCCCGCTGTCTCGGGAAGATGTCCCAACGTCTCGCCCGCCGGCCGTCCTGGACGCCCGGACCGTCGCGGACGCCCGTGCCGTCCCGCACGCCCCGACCGGAATGGACCCTCCCACGGCGGGAGGGTCCACGATGGGCCCGTGCGAGACCCAGACGACGTCCTGCGGGACGACCTCCTCACCATCGGGCGCTTCGCCCGCCTCTGCCGGCTGAGCGTCAAACAGCTCCGCCACTACGACGACACCGGCCTGCTGCCACCGGCCCGGGTCGACCCCGCCACCGGCTACCGCTACTACGCCCCCGGGCAGGCCCGCGACGCGCTCACCGTCGCCCTGCTGCGCGAACTCGACGTGCCGCTCCCGGTGATCGCCGCGACCCTGGCGTCCGCCGAACCGGAGCGGGCCCGGCTGCTGCGCGCCGAACGCGACCGGGTCGCCGAGCGGATCACCCGCGACCGCGCCCGCCTGGAGCTGCTGGAACGCCTCGCCGACGGCGGCGGACTGCCCGGGTACGAGATCACCCTCGGACAGGAGCCGCGGCGCCGGCTGGCCGTCGTCCGGGCGGTGGCCGGGCCCGGCGAGCTGGCGGAACGGATCGGCGGGGGCGTCGGCCGGCTGCTGGCGGCGCTGGACGGCACGCCGTGGCGGCCCCCGCTGTGGGGGCTGTTCCCGCTGGACCTCGGGGACGGCATGCGGATCGCGGTCGGCGCGCAGACCGCGGAGGAGCCGGGTGCGCTGCCGGACGGGCTGGAGTGGGAGGTGCTGCCCGGCGGGCCGGCGGTCGAGACGGTGCACCACGGCCCGTACACCCAACTGCCGCTCGCCTACCACGCGTTGCTGGCAGCCGTGCACGAGCGCGGGCTGCGGCCGCTGGCGCCGGTGCGGGAGGCGTACCTGGTCGGGCCGGGGGAGGCCCCGGCGGAGGAGTGGACGACCCGGCTGGTGGTCCGGGTCGAGGAGCGGACGGAGGGGACGGCGTGACGGGGCCGCGCGCGGGCGAGCACTGCGAGACGACGACGCTGGACGTGCTGCTGCGCCACCAGGGCGTCGAGCTGTCCGAGCCGATGCTGTTCGGGCTCGGGTCCGGGCTGTCGTTCGTCTACTGGGACGGCAAGGGCCTGGACTTCCCGTTCCTCGGCGGGCGGGTCAAGCCCTTCGAGCTGACCCGCGCCCTGGCCGCCCGGCTCGGACTGGAGCTGGAGGTCCGGGAGACCGGATCGGCCCGCCGGGCCTGGCAGAACGTGGCCGTCGAGCTGGATGCCGGGCGCCCGGTCGGGCTCCAGCTGGACAGCTACCACCTGGAGTACTTCACCTCCCGGGTGCACTTCGGCGGGCACATGGTCGCGATGGAGGGCTATGACGCCGACCGCGCGCACCTGGTGGACACCGCGCAGCAGGGCGGCTCGGTCACCACCAGCCTGGCCTCGCTCGCGGCGGCGCGCGCCGAACGCGGCCCGATGACCGCCCGCCACCGCTCCTTCACGCTCGCCCTGCGCGGCGAACTCCCGGACCTGCGGGGCCTGCTGGCCCCGGCGATGGCCGACTGCGCGAGGGCGTTCCTGCATCCGCCGATCGCCAACCTCGGGCACCGCGGCATCGCGAAGGCCGCCGCCGCCGTGCCGGGCTGGCTGGCCCGGGCCGAGCAGCCCGCGCGCCAACTGCCGCAGGCCGCGCTGATGATGGAGCGGGCCGGCACCGGCGGCGCGCTGTTCCGCAACCTCTACCGCGACTTCCTCGGCGAGTGCGTCGAACTGCTCGGGGGCAGCCGGGTGCGGACCGCCCACGAGCGGTACATCGTGGCCGCGGCGGGCTGGACCGAGGTGGCCGCGCTGGTCGCCGCGGCCGGGGAGTCCGGGGACGCCGCGCCGCTGGAGCGGGCCGGGCGACTTCTGGAGGACCTCGCGCGGATCGAACGCGAGGCGATGGGGGAGCTGGCCGCGCTGCGTTAGGACGTGTCCGACATGCCCCGGGGCCTCAGCGGCCGGTGGCCAGCTCGCCGATCCGGACGAGGCGGCGTCCGGAGCGTCGGCAGTGCCACCAGGCCTGCGCCCCGGCCGCGGCGGCCACCAGCGGGTGGGTGTGGCCGGGGCAGGCGGGCCACTGGACGAACTCATGGCCGGCCAGGTGGTCCTGCACCCGTTCGGCGACGTACGCGGTGAGCGGGCCGGGCGGGAGGTAGGGGTCCGTGTCCTGGGCGAACAGCATGCCCCGGTCGGCCCCCAGGCCGAGCAGGAAGCCGCTGTAGTGGTCCTCGGAGAGCTCCCAGCGGACGCCGGCCGGGAGCCGGTCGCCGGCGGGCAGGTGCCGCAGGTCCCGGCCGATCCGGGCGCAGGCGTCGTGGAACTCGGCCGGCACGTCCGGCGGGGGCGTGCCGTCCAGGGGCCAGGCGGCGATGGTCCGCATGCCGTCAGGCTAGCCGGGAGAGAGCCGGAAGGGGACGGGAACGGGGGGCGGGAACGGGACCGGCCCCGGGGTGTGGACCCCGGGGCCGGTCGGGTGCTGCCGATGGGCGGTTCGGTCAGAAGACCGGCTGGCCGGCCCGGACCAGGCGCCAGGACTCGCTGTAGAAGTCCGCCGGGTCGATGACGCCCTTCTCCTTCACCCAGGCGATCATCGCGTTGCGGATCTCGTCCGAGTTGGCCCACAGCTTCTGCGCGGCCGCGACGTGCGGGAAGTTGCCGCCGCCGTTGGCGCGGTAGTTGTTGACCGCGAGGACGAACTGGGCGTTCGGGTCGATCGGCTTGCCCTCGAAGGAGAGGTTGACGATCCGCGAGCCGACCGGCTGGGCGATGTCGATGTCGTACGAGACGCCGTACACCGCGTCGTAGTTGTAGTCCGGGGTGTTCTGCGCGTTGGTCAGGGTGGCCTTGTCGACCACCGCGCCCGGGGCGAGCTGGGCGTAGTACTTCGCCGAGAACTCCAGGTAGTCCTTGAGCTGCGCACCCGTCAGGATGCGGGCCTCCAGGGTGTTCTCGTAGATGTACAGGCCGGCCGCGTCGCGCAGCTTGACCTGGCCGGACGGGATCACCGCGGTGCGGTTGAACGGCGCGGCCTGGGCGAGCACCGGCAGCTTGGCGTACTGGCCGCCGGCCAGCGCGGCGCGCACCACGTCGGCCTGGACCCGGCCGATGAGGTCGATGATCGGGGTGTCCTTGAACGGGGCGTCGGCGATGGACAGCTCGATCTTGGAGGTGCCGATGACCTGGTTGACGTAGGCGACGACCTTCTTGTGCTGCTCGGTCATCAGGCCGACGATCTCCGGGTCCTCCGGGACGGTGTTGGAGTTCAGCACCCGGGAGGAGAGCGAGACGACCTTCCACGCGCCCTTGTCGAACTCGACCTCGAAGTCGAAGCAGGTCAGCCGCTGGCCCCAGGCCAGCGGCTCGGAGAGCACGACCGTCCTGCCGGTCTGCTTGTTGACGACCAGGCGCTGCGCGATCTCCTTGTGCGCGTGGCCCACCAGGACGGCGTCGATGCCCGGCACCTGCTCGGCCAGCGCCACCGAGGCGTTCTCCGCCCAGGGCAGCTGGTCGCCGTAGGAGGTGGCCTCGTCCATGCCGGAGTGGCAGGCGACCACGACGACGTCCGCGCCGGCGGCCCGGACCTTGGGCACCCAGGTCTTCGCGGTCTCGACGATGCCCGGGAAGGTCATCTTGCCGGCGACGTTGGCCTTGTCCCAGATCGCGATGCCCGGGTTGGTCAGGCCGACGATGCCGACCTTCAGGGCCGGGCCGTTGTCCAGCTTCAGCTTGCGGATCACGTACGGCGGGAAGGCCGGCTTGTCGTTGCGGGCGTTCAGCGCGTTGGCGCCCAGCAGCGGGAAGTCCAGCTGCTCCTCGTAGGCGCGCAGGGTGTCGATGCCGTAGTTGAACTCGTGGTTGCCGAGCGCGGCGGCGGTGTACTCCATGGTGTTCATGGCGAGCGCCATCGGGTGCTCGGGCGCGGTGTCGGCCTCGGTGGCGATCGGCTCGATCCGGGCGTAGTAGTACGTCAGCTGGGTGCCCTGGATGGTGTCACCGGCGTCGATGAGCAGGCAGCGGTCCCAGCCCTTCTCCTCCCGCACCTGCTTGGCGAGCGTGGAGATCTTGGCGAGTCCGACCTCGTTGTGGGCCTTGTCGGCGTAGACCGCGTCGGTGAAGTAGTCCCAGTTGAGCACCCGGCCGTGCAGGTCGGTGGTGCCCATCACGGTGAAGGCCTGACGCTTGGTCCGGCCCTTGGCGCGGGCCTCCTCCGGTCCGGCCGCCGCGGCGGGGGTGGCGGCGGCGAGGGCGGCGCTGCTCGCGAGGGCGGCGCCGGCGGCGGTGGCGGCGGACCGGGTGACGAAGTCACGGCGGTTCAAGGACATTGGAGGACTCTCCCGGGTGGGGACTGCGAACGGACCGTCAACAGTGACGCGCGTAGAAGTACGCGCGTAGAAGTGTGCCGTCCGGCCGGGCCGATGGATAGCCCCCGGACCTTTCCAACAGGTGAGATCTTGGCGACTCGTTCATGACGCGGGCGGGCAGGTGCCGTATGCCGCACCTGCCCGCCCGACGCGCCCCGGAAGGACCGATCTAGATGTAGCCCTCGCGGACCGCGTGGGCGACCGCGTGCGCCCGGTTGCGCAGCTGCAGGCGGGTGGTCAGACCGTGCAGCACGTTCTTGACGGTCCGTTCCGAGTACGACAGCCGGGCCGCGATCTCCCCGGTGTCCCACCCCTCCGCGACCAGCCGCAGCACGTCCGACTCACGCTCCGACAGACCCGCCGGAGCCTGCCCAGGCATGCCCTGCACGGACCGCTGCAGCCGGCCCACCTGGGCGATCAGCCGGCCCTGCAGATCCGCCGGCAGGTCGCCGTCGCCCCGGGCGGCGGCCAGCACCGCCCGGCCCAGCCGCTCCGGCGTCGCCTCCCGGCGCCACAGGATCGCCGCCACCCCGCACTCGACGGCCTCCATCAACTCGGTCTCGCGCAGCCGCTCGACCACCAGCACCACCCGCTGGCCGGCCCCGCGCACCAGTCGCCGCAGGGCCGCCGTGGCGGCCGCGTCGGCGGACTCGGCGACCAGCACGGTGACCGTGCCCGGCGCGGCGGTCCCCGTCGGGTCCACCACCGCGACGCCGGGGAAGCGGCGCAGCTGCGCCTCCGCCCCCGCCCGGGAGAGCGGATCGGCGGCCTGGACGGCGACCGGCACCGTCGAGGTGCGGGCCGCCGCGCCGGCGACCGGCCGGGCCGCCCCCGCCGGAGCGCGGACCGGCCCGGCGGCGGACGTCTGGGAATGGGTGGCCGCCACCGCGGCCGTACCCGACGGGTGCCCGGCCACGGCGACCCCGCGGGACGCCACCGGGCGCTGTGGCGGCACCGTACGCGTGGCGGACGCCGAAGCCCGCACCGCCGGACCACGGCGGTCGTACTCGGTGTGCAGAACAGTCAAATCTGGCCCCCTCCTGGAGAAGCCGGCCCGGCCACCCGGTAGACCCCGAACCTCGGGACGTTGCGCCCCACCCGGGACGGCCGGCCGTTTCGACGGCGATCCGGGAGCGCTGCCCGTGCCCCGGAAACTGCCACCATGCTTCCCGCCGGGGCAGCCTCCCGGCCATCGTGGTCCACCACGAGATCGGACCCGCCGGGCAGTCCCCGCCGATCGGCGGGGGCAACGGTTCGGGCTCCGACGGTGGTCAGAGGGACGGCAGCGGTGCCCGCACGGCAAGTGGAGGGTGTCCCTCCGGGCGGTTGTGCGGCTCGGCGGCCGGTCGGGCGGATCCGCCGCCTCACGGTGAGAACCGGACTCGCCGGTAACGCGTGGTTAGCACGTCAAGCCGTTTTCCCGGTACAACGGCGGATGCTGCCCGTCCGGTCACTGGCGGAAGGCCGGGAAGGGCAGAAGGCGAGAAAGGAGCAACCGGGGATGAGTGTCACCACGTCGACCCACCTCGCGGAACGCGAACCACAGCTCAGGCTGATCGCGGACCGGGCCGAGGCCGCCCGCCGCGGCACCGGCCACCTGCTGCTGATCACCGGCGCCACCGGCACCGGCCGCACCGCGCTGCTCGCCGAGGCCGCCCGCCGCGCCGCCGTCGACGGCACCGCCGTGCTGCGCGCCCGCTGCTCGGTCGAGGAGACCGCCACTCCCTACGCGGCCGCCCGCCAGCTCTTCGACACCGGCCCCACGCCCACCGGCCCCTACGACCGCACCGCCCGGAGCACGCCGCGGTCCGTGCCGGTGTCCGCGTCCGCATCCACGTTCACGGCCGCGGGCGCCGACGCCGACAGCGACGCCGACACCGCCGGAGCCACCCTCTGGTCGCTGCTCCGCCTGCACGGCAGCCACCACCCGCTGGTGCTCGCCGTCGACGACATCCACCTCGCCGACGAGCCCTCCCGCCGCTGGCTGCGCCAGGTCGCCCGCCGCATCGACCGGCTGCCCGCCCTGCTGATCGTCACCGAACACCGGCAGGCCACCCTCGGCACCCCGTCCGACCGCTTCGCCCGCGACCTCACCCCCGACCTCGCCACCACCCTGCGGCTCGCCCCGCTCGGCACCCCCGCCGCCGTCCGGATCGCCCGGCAGCGCCTCGGACCCGGCACGCCCCCCGGGCTCGCCGCCGACTGCGCCCGCGCCAGCGGCGGCAACCCGCTGCTGCTCACCGCGCTGCTGGCCGACCTCGCGGCGGGCCGGGCGGATTCGGTGGACGGGGCGGACGAGGCGGACACGGCCGACGGGGAGGGCACCGTCGCCCTGCCCGCCGCCCTGCCCGAACGCTGCGGCGCCCTGCCCGGAGGCGCCTTCGCCGAAGCCGTCGACACCTGGCTGCACGGCGCCGGCCCACAGGCCGTCACCGCCGCCCGCGTCCTCGCCCGGATGCGCGAACACCCCGCCGCCGACACCACCCCCGCCCCCGGAACCCCGCACCTCGACCCCGTCCCGCTGGTCGCCGAACTCACCGCCGCCGACCCCGGCCGGCTCGCCGGCTGGCTCGCCCACCTCACCCTCCACCGCCACCTCGAAACCCCCGGCCCCGGCCACTGGCCCCGCTTCGCCCACCCGCTGCTCGCCGACGCCGTCCTCACCGGACACGCCCCCGGCCACCGCGCCGAAGTCCACCTCGCCGCCGCCGAACACCTCCACCGCACCGGCGCCCCCGACGAAACCGTCGCCGGCCACCTGCTGCTCACCCCCGCCCCCACCCCCCGCTGGGCCGCCGACACCCTGCGCCGCGCCGCCCGCAAGGCCGCCGAGGCCGACCACCCCGCCGGCGCCGCCGCCCTGCTGCGCCGCGTCCTCGCCGAACCCCTCAGCGACCGTCAGCGCGGCCTGCTGCTCACCGAACTCGGCAGCCTCGAAGTCACCCTCGGCCCCGACGAACGCACCGTCGGCCTGCGCCACCTCGCCGAGGCCGTCCACCTCCAGCAGACCGACGAAGGCGTCTTCCGTGCCGCCAACACCCTCGGCGCCGTCCTCGCCACCCGCGGCGACACCGCCGCCGCCCTCGAACTCATGGACGAGCTCGCCCACCGCTTCGTCGACCAGGAGGACGTCCTCCACGCCGTCCAGGCGGCCACCGCCCAGATCGCCGCCCACGACGGCCGCAGCTGGCTCCAGGTCGTCGAAGGCGTCCAGCGCCTCGCCACCCGCACCCCCCAACGCCTCGCCCCACCCGCCTTCGCCCTGCTCACCGAGTTCGACGCCACCAGCGGCCTGCTCTCCGCCACCGAGGTCGCCGCCCGCATCCAGGAACTCGACGCGGCCCCCGTCGACCCGCTCTGCCGCTCCTACCTGCTGGTCTCCCTCGCCACCCTCTCCCAGTGGGCCGACCTCCTCGACCAGGCCGACGAGATCGTCGCCCGCGGCTTCGCCTGCTACCGGGGCGGCCCCCTCGACCCCGGCTACCAGTGCCTGCTCAGCGTCCGCGCCGAGACCAGGATCATGCGCGGCGAGTACCAGGCCCTGCTCGACGACTACGCCCTCACCGCCAGCGGCTCCGGCCCCGCGGCCTCCGTCACGGCACCCGTCCCCGCACTCCGCCAGGCCACCCCCTGGGGACCGTCCGGACTGCCCCGGCCGCGCCCCTGGGACGCCCCCGGCCTCCCCGACGCCGCCCCAGGCCCCTCCTGGTGGACCCCCGCACCCCACCCCGCCACCGACGACACCACCCCCGGCCGCTACGCCGAACTCCTCGGCCAGCAGAACGCCCACCTCGTCGCCCAGAGCGTCATCGCCCTCGTCGAGACCGGCCGCCTCTGGCAGGCCCACGGCCTCGCCCGCGCCGTCGCCGCCGACCGCGCCCAGGACTCCTGGGAATGGAACGAGTACCTCTACGCCCGCGGCCTGCTCCGGCTCGCCTCCGGCGAACCCGCCGAAGCCCTCGCCGACCTGCTCGAATGCGGCCGCCGCCAAGGCGAACGCCAGGTCCACAGCCCCATCGTCACCCCCTGGCGCTCCGTCGCCGCCGAATGCCACCTCCAACTCGGCGAACCCGGACCCGCCGTCGCCCTCGCCGAGGAGGAACTGCGGCTCGCCCGCGTCTGGGGCACCCCCCGCGCCGTCGGCCGCGCCCTGCGCTCCCTCGCCGCCGCCACCGGCGGACGCCACGGCCTCGACCTCGCCACCGAAGCCGTCCACCTGCTGCGCGAGGCCGAGATCGACACCGAACTCATCCCCGCCCTCATCACCCACGGCCGCCTGCTCGGCGACGGCGGCCGCCGCGGCGCCGCCCGCCGCGCCCTGCGCGAGGCCGCCGGCCGCGCCGAACGCCTCGGCGCCGTCCGCCACCGCGCCGCCGCCCTGGAGTCGCTGCGCGCCTCCGGCGCCCGCATCGGCCGCGCCGACCACGCCGGCGCGGAGGCGCTCACCGACAGCGAGCTGCGCATCTGCCGCCTCGCCGCCGCCGGGCACTCCAACGCCGAGATCGCCGCCATGCTCCACCTGGCGGTCCGCACGGTCGAGACCCACCTCACCAACAGCTTCCGCAAACTGGGGGTGCGGCGCCGCCTGGAACTGTCCGGCGCCCTGGAGGCCTGACGGGGGAGCGCGGGCCGCGTCGCGGGGCGGTGCCGGTGGGGACCGGCCCCGGAGCAGGGGCGGGACGGTGCCGTGGGGCTGACGGGCCCGGAAGTCTCGACAGGCGGTGCAGGTGTCGGCGGGTGTGCTGCGGCCGGCCCCGGGGGGTGCGTTTCCGGGACCGGCCGTGGGGTTCTGGTCAGGACGCCGGGACCAGGGCGGCCATCTCGTCCACCGCGCGGGCCAGTTCGGCCGCCGGGTCCGCCCCGTCCGGCACCCACGGCTGCCAGGTGAGCGCCCGCAGGTAGCCGTCCACCGCCAGCGGCAGCCGCCGGCGGACGATCGGTTCCGTGGTCGGCCCCGGCCCGGCCGTGCGCAGCCGCACCAGCAGGCCCGGCACGTTCGCCGCCGGCGGCAGCGGCGCCGAGCCGACGAACGCCGCCAGCTCCTCCAACTGCGGCCAGATCCGCGGCGCGGGCGGGGCCGCCGCCAGAGCCGTCGACGGAGCCTCCGGCGCCGCCGCGGCCGGGGCCCTCAGTGGCACGGCGCGACCGGGCAGGGGGCCCCGGGCACGAGCCGCGACGGAGGGCCCCGCCGCCTCCGACGACAGCGCGGGACCGAGGCCGCGCCGGTCGGGCTCGGACGGCGACGGGGAGGTGCCGGGCCTCGGGCCCGGCCCGGAGCCTTTCCCGGACCCGCCGTCCGAGCCGGTCCGCGAGCCCGTGCCCGTGTCCGAGCCACCCCCGGAGTCCTTCCCGTCGTCCCCGTCGTCCCCGCCCCCGCGCCGCGTGGACCGGTCGTCACCGGGATCCTTCGGCCACAGGAGCACCGTCGCGACGTACGACCCCGCCGCGATCAGCAGCCACATCGCCGGCGGAGCCTGCAGGAAGTACGCGGCCGTCCCCGTGGCCACACCCGCCCCTCCGGCCACGGAGAAGCGGGTGGAGTTCAGGTACGCCCGGACCCGGCCGCCGGAACCGCCGGGACCGGCGGGCCCACCAGGCCCGCCGGTCCCACCGTTCCCGCCGCCACCGTTACTGGTAACCACGGATCTCCTCGAACGCCCCGTCCAGCGAGCCCGTCCCGTCGAACAGCTTGCCGCCGGTCAGGTCCGCGATGCCCTGCAACTGGCCCTTCGCCGCCTCGCCGAACAGGATCGGGAACACCGGCACCGACTTCTGAGCCGGCGACAGCCCGCCGAAGAAGGCCCGGAAGTCCTGCTCCGTCGCCCCCTGGTTGCTCTCCCCGTCCGTCATCAGCACGATCGAGGTGAAGCGGTCGTCCTTGGCGGCCGACTGCTGCCGCTCGATCACCCGGTACGCCTCCTCCAACGAGGAGTACACCGCCGTCCCGCCCTCGGCCGACAGCGCCTGGACGTCCCCGTCGATCGCCTTCAACTCCTTGTCGGAGTCCGAACCGGGAGGCACCGAGTGGGTCTTCGTCGACTTCACCTTCTCCGCGAACGAGATCAGCGTGACCTCCTCGCGCTCCCGGAAGCTCCGCACTCCCCGGGTGTCGTCCGTGCCCGTCAGCCGGCCCATCGCCGACTTCAGCGACGCCAGCCGGGCCCCGTTCATCGACCCCGAGGTGTCCAGCACGTACACCGTCCGCGACGGCCGGCGCAGCTCGTTCTGGTACGAGGACAGCAGCCCGTCCGCCACCGCCCGGGTGCCCGGGAACGGCAGCTCGTGGAGCCGCTCCGTCGACAGGCCGGCCGCCGGGGCCGCCCCGGGCGTGACCGGCCGACGCAGCGTCAGCTCCGAGATCCGCTTCTGCACGTCCGGCTTCAGCAGGTAGGCGGTGAGCCGCTGGAACGACTCCCGCTCCCGCTGCTGCGACGAACTCAGCAGGGTCAGCGGATAGTTCGCCGAGATCACACCGTCGGTCGGGCGCACCACGGTGAGCTGCTGCTCGGCGGGCAGCGTCTTGTTCAGCGACAGCAGCACCGACTCGTAGTTCACCAGCGCCCCGACCGACCCCTGCTCCGCCCGGCTGTACGCCTGGGCCAGCCAGCCGGACGAACCCGAGGTCAGCTTCTGCCCGGTGAAGAACTGCTTGAGCTGCGGCGCCGCCTTCTGCACGTCCGCGTCGGTCAGCGCCGAGGTCGCCCCCGAGAACGCCGAGGCCACCGCCACCAGCGCGGAGAAGCCCGAGTTGGACCGCGACGGGTCCGCCATCCCGTACGCCAGCTTCCCGGAAGCCGCGGCCTCCGCCAGATTGCCCCAGGTCACCTTCGAACCGTCGCCCCACGCCAGGTCCTTGAGCACCGAGGAACGGATGCCGAAGGCGACCGGGGAGGCCATGACCGGCGTCTCGGAGAGCAGCTTCGACCTGCTGCCCTCGTCCAGGTGCAGATACTGGTTCGACGGGAACCAGATCGCGTCGTACTTGCCCTCCGCCCTGCCCGAGGACACCGCGTCCGCGCCGTCCAGCGAGCCCGTCCAGGCGAACTGCACGCTCACCCCGGTGGCCTTCTGGGCCTCCTCCAGCACCGGCGCCATGTCCTGGAGCTCACTGCCCGCGAGCACGCGCAGCACCCCCGGCTGCGCGCTCGGCGCCGGCGGCTCGCTGGTCCCCGGCGGGGCGGGCGTGGGCGTGGGCGTGGGCGCGGGCGAGGATGTGCACGCCGTCACCGTCGCCACCAGGAGGGCCAGCCCGACGGCCAGGCCCCGAACACCGCTCTTGCGCATCGTCCTTGCTCCCGTCCCCATGTCCCCCGTCATCACTTCTTCACGGCCTGGACCAGGCTCTTCATGATCTCCGGCCTCGGCACCGAGGCCAGGCCGATGCCCGCCGCACCCAGATCGGGCGCGAAGGTGAACCCCGGCGTGCCCGGCGTGCCGTTGAGACCGCGCACCTCCGCCGCGAACTCCTCCGTGCCGGCCACGCTGCCCGTGGGCCGGAAGCCGTACTTGACCTCCAGCTCCCGCAGCTTCGGCTCCTCGGTCAGGACCTTCCCGAGCTTCAGCCCGTCCGGGGTGAACCCGACGAGCGTGTGGTCGGAGGTGATGGTGACGTCGGGGTAGAGCATCACCATGTCCTTCGGCATGCTCCCCGTCCCGTCCAGGGCCAGGCGGAGCACCTGGGACTCGTAGGCGAGCACCAGCGGGTGGCCGTTGTTGGAGACGAAGTCGTTGAACGGCTCCTCCGTGGAGTTCTTCATGCTCCCCTGCTTGTTGATCGCGTCCCTCAGGGCCGGTGCGATGGCGTCCACGGTGGCCTGGTCCTTCACCACCTGCTTGTTGTTCAGCAGGTAGGCGACCATCGCGATGTAGAGCGTGCCGGACGAAGAGGTCTCGGGATTCGTGGTGGTCAGGAAGATGTCCCCGCTGAGGGAGCTCGGCCGGTTGGTCGCGTTGAGCTGGTCCCACCTCCGGCCGGCACCGACCGCCTTGAGGAACTCACCCATCGAGAACGTCCAGAGCTTGGAGCCCGGATCCTGCTTCGCCAGGTTGTTCTCCTTGAGGACGTTGGCGACGTCCGTGTGCGTGACGATCACCAGCGGCGAGTAGAACGGCCGGGCCAGGGTTCCGGTCACCTGGTTCTGGTGCGCGACCTCGTCGGCCGGCAGCTGGCTGGCCGGGAAGACGAAGTCCGCCGACTCCTTCTTGACGTCGTTCATCTGCCAGGAGCCCGCGCTGGCCACGCTGACGTCCAGCCCCTTCGCGGCCAGCGCGGCCTTGACCCCGGAGTCCTGGAAGAACGCGTTCTTCTCCGACCCGACGACACCGGTGATCTTCGCGACGGGCGGCGTCGGCGGCGTTGGCGGATCGTCAGGGGAATCGATCCATTTGAGGACCGTGAACACCAGACCGCCGACCACCAGCAGTGCCACCGCGGCCCCGAACCACGCACCACGCCTCATGCCGGACGCTTCCCCCTCGCTGGAACCACTTCCGGACCCCGGCACCGCACCGGGATGACGAGCGTCCCGCCGTGCCACGTGCGGCGGCGGAAGCGGCGGTGAACCGGAGGTGAACACACCTTCACGGAATCGCATCAGGGGACGGGTGCGGGGCGACTCCGGGGAACCTCTCGCACGCCGGTCCGACGTTGTGTCAGATTGTTCAACTCTCCTTACGGCAACGGCCATCCCGTTGTCCGGACCCGCATCGTCGTTACGCGCCGGTAATGCCTACTCTCAGCACTATGCGCCGAGCAAAAATCGTCTGTACCCTCGGGCCCGCCACCGACACCTACGACCAGATCAAGTCCCTGGTCGACGCCGGGATGGACATCGCCCGACTGAATCTGAGCCACGGCTCCCACGCCGAGCACGAGGAGCGCTACCGCCGGGTCCGCAAGGCCGCGGACGAGACCGGCCGAAGCGTCGGCGTGCTGGCCGACCTTCAAGGCCCGAAGATCCGCCTCGGGACCTTCATCGAAGGCCCGGTACTTCTCGAACGCGGCGACGAGTTCACCATCTCCACCGACAACGGCGTCGACGGAGACCAGAACGGCTGCGGCACCACCTACCCCGGGCTCGCCGGGGACGTCACCGCCGGCGAGCTGATCCTCGTCGACGACGGGCGGGTCACCCTGGAGGTCGTCGAGGTGGCCGGACCGCGGGTCCGCTGCGTCGTCGTCGAGGGCGGCCTGGTCTCCGACCACAAGGGCCTCAACCTCCCCGGGGTCGCCGTCTCGGTGCCCGCGCTCAGCGAGAAGGACATCGCCGACCTGCGCTGGGCCCTGCGGGCCGGGGCCGACCTGGTCGCGCTCTCCTTCGTCCGCAGCGGGCGGGACGTCGAGGACGTCCACCGGGTGATGGACGAGGAGGGGCGCCGGGTCCCGGTCATCGCCAAGATCGAGAAGCCGCAGGCGGTGCAGAACCTCGACTCCATCGTCGACCGCTTCGACGGCATCATGGTGGCCCGCGGGGACCTGGGCGTCGAGATGCCGCTGGAGGAGGTGCCGATGGTCCAGAAGCGGGCCGTCACGCTCGCCCGGCGGAACGCCAAGCCGGTCATCGTGGCGACCCAGATGCTCGACTCGATGATCAACTCCTCCCGGCCCACCCGCGCCGAGGCCTCCGACGTCGCCAACGCCGTCCTCGACGGCACCGACGCGGTGATGCTCTCCGGCGAGACCTCGGTCGGGAAGTACCCGTCCGAGACGGTCCGCACGATGGGGCGGATCATCGAGGCCGCCGAGCAGGACATCCTCGCCGACGGGCTGTCCCCGCTCACCCCGAGCAACAAGCCCCGCACCCAGGGCGGCGCCGTCGCCCGGGCGGCCGCGGAGATCGGCGACTTCCTGCACGCCAAGTACCTGGTGGCCTTCACCCAGTCCGGCGACACCGCCCGCCGGCTGGCCCGCTACCGCTCGCCGATCCCCGTCCTCGCCTTCACCTACGAACCGGCCGTCCGCAGCCAACTCGCCCTCACCTGGGGCGTGGAGACCTTCCTCGGCCCCTTCGCCCCCACCACCGACGAGATGGTCGAGCAGGTCGACGCCGCCCTGCTCTCCCTCGGCCGCTGCCGCAAGGGCGACATCGTCGTCATCACCGCAGGATCCCCGCCCGGCCTCGCCGGCTCCACCAACCTCGTCCGCGTCCACCACGTCGGCACCCTGGACGACTGACCCATAGCAGCACGTTTGCGCGAGGGCGGCATCCCCCATGTCGGGGAATGCCGCCCTCGTCGCGGTCCCGAAGGCGGAGCGGACCACTGGCGGCTTCATACCATCCGTGTTATGACATGGGGAGAAGTAGAGCTCGAACCCGAGGTCCGGGACTGGATCCTCGGCCTGGGGCAGGAGGCGCAGGAGACCGTGGCCTTCTACGTGGACCTGCTCGCGGACCGGGGTCCGCTACTTGGTGAGCCCCACAGCAGACAGCTGGACGGCAAGCTCCGCGAGCTCCGGTTCCACCTGGTCGAGCTCGACATGCGGATCACATACTGGATCGCATCGGGCAGGAGGATCATCCTGCTCACCGTGTTCCGCAAGACCCGGATGCGGGAGAGTGTCGAGGTCGACCGGGCCGGGCGGGCACTGCGACGCTGTGCGGCGGAGCGGCACACCGTCGACGAGGAGGAGTGAGCGTGATGAGTGAGCGAACGTCCTGGCGGGCCATGCGGGAGGAGATCCTGAACCGCCCGGGCGCGGGTGGCGCCTATGAGGCGGCTCGCATCCGGTTCGAGCTCGGCGAGACCGTCCGGCTTCGTCGGGAAGCGCTCGGCATGACCCAGACTCAGCTCGCGGCGGCTTGCGGTATGCAGCAGCCCGCGATCGCCCGTTTCGAGGCCGGCGGCACGATGCCCACCATCGTCGTTCTCGAACGTCTCGCCTCGGCCCTCGGCATGCGCCTCACCGTGGAGTTGGAGCCCCTGGACCGGGCGAGCTGAGAAGTCAGTACTTGGGGCCGATGTAGGTGTCCATGAGCGCCACGGACTCCTTGCGGGCGACCGAGATGTTGACCTGGCCGGTCGGCCGGGGGGCCGAGGCCTTCCACTGCACGCCGACGGCGTCGAGGGTGTCGGTGAAGAGGCGGATGATGTCGGTCGAGGTGTTGGTGAAGAAGTAGCGCGGGTACTCGTAGCGCTTCTGGACGCCGCCGACGGTGCGGGTCGTCCAATTGGTGATCCGGCAGCCGTCGGAGTGGATCAGGCCGCGCAGGAACTCCCAGGGGTGGGCGTCGACGATCTCCTGCTGCCAGGGCTCCAGGGCTATGGTGCGCTCGTGCTTCTTGCCGGCGCCGTGCTGGGGGAAGTGACAGTACAGGTGCTGCGAGTAGAGCTTGACCACGTAGCAGCCCGTCCGCCGAATGCGACACGGACTGTTGCGTGGCATCACCTGGCGCATGGCCTGATCGACGGCGTCGATGATGCCGGGCCACTTGGCATCGCAGGTGATGAAGAGGCTGGGGCTGCGGTGCTGTTCGGGCCAGGTGATGTGGCCGTCGCCGAGGTAGAGGCCGAGGAGGTAGGCGTAGGCCGGGCGGTCGAGTGTGTCGCCGAAGCAGTGCGGACAGGTGGATCGTTTCCGGCCAGGAAGCCGGTCGCGCTTGGCGAGGTCCTGGTGCTTCCACCAGGAGACGGTGCCAGGCGGAACATCGAACCGGCGAGCAACCTCGGTGTTTGCAGCGCCTGCACGGAGGAGACGGACAGCCTGTTCGCGCACGGAATTCGTGGTCATGTGCGCCAGTTTTGGCGGAGTCGTGGGCTGTGGCAGGGGTTCTACTGAAAGCCGCTCGATGTGATGAACTTCCCACTGCCTGGGAATATGAGGAAAATCCTGTGCCGAGTGTGGGATTCGAACCCACACGCCCTTTCAGGCAATCGCTTTTGAGGCGATCGTGTCTGCCCTTCCACCAACTCGGCGAGTCGCGCCCGTGAAGGATACCCTGCGCGCATCGTCCGGCGCAGCTAGGTACCCTCGTGCATGCAGTACCCCCGCCGGAACGAGGAGCCCCGTGAGCACCGCCGACGAGCAGGCCGAGCCGCTTGAGACCGATTCGCCCCAGATCACCCGGATTGTGATCGCCGAGGACGAGGCGCTGATCCGTCTCGATCTGAAGGAGATGCTGGAGGAGGAGGGGTACACCGTCGTCGGGGAGGCCGGGGACGGAGCCACGGCGGTCCGGTTGGTGGAGGAACTGAAGCCGGATCTGGCGATCCTGGACGTGAAGATGCCGGTGCTGGACGGGTTGTCCGCGGCCGAGCAGATCCATGAGCAGCACCTGGCGCCGGTGCTGATGCTGACCGCGTTCTCGCAGCGGGAGCTGGTGGACCGGGCGCGGGACGCGGGGGCGATGGCGTACATCGTCAAGCCGTTCTCCAAGAGCGACCTGGTGCCCGCGATCGAGATGGCGGTGTCCCGGTACACGGAGATGCGGACGCTGGAGGAGGAGATCGCGGATCTCACCCAGCGGCTGGAGACCCGGAAGCTGGTGGACCGCGCGAAGAGCGTGCTGCAGACCAAGTTCGGGCTGAACGAGCCGGCCGCGTTCCGGTGGATCCAGAAGACGTCGATGGACCGCCGGATGACGATGGCGGCGGTGGCCGAGGCGGTCATCGAGGAGGGCGCCGCGCAGGACCGCAAGAAGGCCGAGGAGGCCGCGGGCGGCGCGGAGTAGCGGAGGAACGGGAGGGGCCCGGCACACGCGTGCCGGGCCCTTTGCCGTGGAGCGGGGCGGGGTCAGTCCTCGCCGAGGTAGGCCTTGCGCACCGACTCGTCGTGCAGCAGGTCGGCGCCGGTGCCCTGGAGGACGATGGCGCCGGTCTCCATGACGTAGCCGCGGTCGGAGAGGGAGAGCGCGGCCTGGGCGTTCTGCTCGACCAGCAGGATGGTGGTGCCGTCGGCCTTGAGCTCGACGATGGTCGCCATGATCTTCTGCATCATCAGCGGCGAGAGGCCCATCGAGGGCTCGTCGAGCATCAGCAGCTTGGGTCGGGACATCAGGGCCCGCCCCATGGCGAGCATCTGCTGCTCGCCGCCGGAGAGCGTGCCGGCGGCCTGCTTGCGGCGTTCGCCGAGGATGGGGAAGAGGCCGTAGGCGCGGTCGACGTCCTTGGTGATGCCGTCGGTGTCGCTGCGCAGGAAGGCGCCGAGGAGGAGGTTCTCCTCGATGGTCATGCGCGGGAAGATGTGCCGGCCCTCGGGGGAGTGGGCGAGGCCGAGGGCGACGATCTTGTGGGCGGGGACGGCGGCGAGGTCCTGCCCGTCGAAGGTGATGCTGCCGGCGGTGGGCTTGAGCAGGCCGGAGAGGGTGCGCAGGGTGGTGGTCTTGCCGGCGCCGTTGGTGCCGATCAGGGTGGTGACCTCGCCCTGGTTGACGGTGAAGCTGATGCCCTTGACGGCCTCGATCTTGCCGTAGGCGACGCGGAGGTCCTGGACGTCGAGGAGTGCGGTCACTGGTCGGTCTCCGTAACGGGGGCGGTGCCTTCGAGCGGGGCGCCGAGGTAGGCGGTGATGACGCGTTCGTCGTTCTGGACGGTCTCGCGGTCGCCCTCGACGATCTTCTGGCCCTGGACGAGCACCGCGGTGCGGTCGCAGAGGTTGAAGATGAACCGCATGTCGTGCTCGATGACGAGGACCGAGACGCCCCGGTCGCGGATGGCGAAGACGAGCTCCTCGGCGGCGCGGGTCTCCTGCGGGTTCATGCCGGCGGTGGGCTCGTCGAGCAGCAGCAGGCCGGGGTCGGAGGCGAGGGCGCGGGCGATCTCCAGCTTGCGCTGCTCGCCGTAGGGGAGGTTGCGGGCGAGGTGGTCGGCCTTGCCGGCGAGGCCGGTGAACTCGAGGAGTTCCATGGCCTTCTCGCGGCTCTCGGCCTCGGAGCGGTGGAAGCCGCGGCCGCGCAGGACGGCGGAGAGCAGCCCCTGGCGCATCCGGCTGTGCCGGCCGACCTGGACGTTCTCCAGCACGGTCATGTTGGCGAAGAGCCGGATGTTCTGGAAGGTGCGGGCGATGCCGGCCTGGGTGACGAGGTGGGGCTTGGGCGGCAGGACGGTGCCCTGGTAGGTGACGGTGCCCTCGGTGGGGACGTAGAGGCCGGTGAGGCAGTTGAAGAAGGTGGTCTTGCCGGCGCCGTTGGGGCCGATCAGGCCGATGATCTCGCCGCGGCCGACGGTGAGCGAGACGTCGTTGACGGCGGTGAGGCCGCCGAAGCGCATGGTGACGCCGGAGACGTCGAGCAGGGGGCCGTCGGTGCCGGCCGAGGGGGCGGCGGGTGCGGGGGCGCTGGTGGTGGTCATCGGGGGTCACGCCCCTGCCTTGGTGAGGGCGACGCCGTCGCCGGTGGGTTGCGCGGGGATGGCGGCCTCGTGGAACTCCAGCTGCCGGCGCCGGTTGGGGATGAGGCCCTCGGGGCGGACGCGCATGAGGACGATGAGGGCGATGCCGAAGGCGAGCAGCTGGTAGTCGGCGAGGAACTCCAGCTTCTTCGGGATCAGGAAGAGGAGCGTGGCGCCGGCCAGCGGGCCGCTGATGGTGCCCATGCCGCCGAGGATGACGGCGGCGAGCAGGAAGGCGGAGTTGGGCGGGAGGGCTTCGGCGAAGGTGTACTGGTCGGGGGTGACGGTGTAGCTGACGTGGGCCTGGACGGTGCCGGCGAGGCCGGCGAGGCAGGCGCCGAGGGCGAAGGCAAGGAGCTTGAGGCGGAAACCGTTGATGCCCATGGCCTCGGCGGCGGTCTCGTCCTCGCGGATGGCGACCCAGGCGCGGCCGATGCGGGAGTTGCCGACCCGGGCGAAGACCAGCACGACCAGGGCGGTGACGAGCAGCATCAGCAGGTAGTAGTTGGAGAACCGGCCGAGTTCGACGCCGAGGACCGTGGTGGGCTTGCCGAGGTCCCAGCCGAGGATCTGGAGGTCGGGGATCCGGGGGATGCCGTTGGAGCCGTTGGTGATCTTGGGGCCGGTGGTGCCGTTGAGGTTGAGCATGGTGATGCGGAAGATCTCGCCGAAGCCGAGGGTGACGATGGCGAGGTAGTCGCCGCGCAGCCGCAGGGTGGGGGCGCCGATGACGACGCCGAAGACCATGGAGACGGCGGCGCCGGTGAGCACGGCGGCCCAGAACGGGAACTGGACGTGGATCGGCGAGGCGGGGGAGCCGGAGACCAGGGCGGCGCTGTAGGCGCCGACGCCGAGGAAGGCGACGTAGCCGAGGTCGAGCAGGCCGGCGAGGCCGACGACGATGTTCAGGCCGAGGGCGACGGTGGCGAAGATCAGGATGTTGGTGGCGACCGAGGTGTACTGGTCGCTGGTCTGGGTGAAGGGGAAGCTGGCGGCGGCGGCGAAGGCGGCGCCGGTGGTGACGGTCTGGTACTTGACGGTCAGCGCGCGCAGCCGGGCGAGCAGGCCGGAGCGGCCGAGTGCGGCGACCACGGAGGCGGCGAGCAGCAGGTAGCCGGTGAAGAGTTCGCCGTACTCGGTGTCGATGCCGAAGGTGATGGCGAACAGGCCGGCGGCGAAGGCGACGACGATGAGGCCGACCTCGGCCCAGGAGGGCAGTTCGCGGGGGGCGGGCAGCGGGCGCTGGACGGTGCCGAGCCGCAGCCAGGTGTTGGCGAGGTGGCCGAGCTGGACGAGCAGCACGGCGCCGGCGGCGAGGGCGAGGCCGCCCGCGAGCGCGGTGAGGACGGGCGCGACCGGCTTGTCGTCGGGGATCGCGTGGGTGGCGAACCAGACGGCGGGGGCGATCGGGACGAGCAGGAAGAGCCGTCGGTCGAGGATGCGCGGCGGGACGGCGGTGCGGCGGTCGAGCGGCAGCCCGAGGGCGCCGGTGACGGCGAGCAGGGAGCCGGCGGCGAGGGCCCAGCCGCCGGGTTCGAGGTTGGCGAGGCCGCCGAGGTCGCTCGCGATGGACAGGGCGGAGAACCAGCCGACGGCGAGGGCGCCGGTGGCGGCGAAGAGGACGGCGTTGTGGCTGTGCCGGGGGGCGGCCCAGCGCAGGCCGGGCACGCCCTGGGTGGCGAGCAGCAGCAGGAGGGTGACCAGTCCGGCGGTGAGGGCGAGCCACTGGAGGCCGGCCGGGGAGCCGTAGTAGGTGAGGTCGCCGGGGTAGTCGGAGGTCCAGGTCCAGGGTGTCAGGGCGGAGCCGGTGACGGCGAGGGCGCCGGCGCCGGTGAGCAGGGCGGCGGTGCGGCCGGGGAGGGAGATGACCGGGGTGGTTTCGGTGCCGGTGGTGGTCATGGTGCTCACGCCCTGTCCGCGACGCGCTCGCCGAGCAGGCCCTGGGGCCGGACGAGCAGGACGACGATGAGGAGTACGAAGGCCCAGACGTCCTTCCAGGCGCCGCCTCCGAAGAGGTGCATGCCGGGCAGGTGCTGGATGTAGCCGGTGGCGAGGGCCTCGGCGAGGCCGAGGGTGATGCCGCCGAGCATGGCGCCGTAGATGTTGCCGATGCCGCCGAGGACGGCGGCGGTGAAGGCCTTGAGGCCGAGCAGGAAGCCCATCCGGAAGTCGACCTGGCCGCTGCGCAGGCCGTAGGCGACGGCGGCGACGGCGGCGAAGGCGGCGCCGATGGCGAAGGCCATGACGATGATCCGGTCGGTGTCGATGCCCATGAGCTTGGCGGTGTCGGGGTCCTGGCTGGTGGCCTGCATGGCGCGGCCGGAGCGGGTGCGGGTGACGAACCAGCCGAGGGCGATCATGCAGAGCGGGGCGGCGATGATCAGGAAGAGGTCGCTGCGCTGGATGGCGACGGAGCCGATCTCGAAGGGGTCGCCGGGGATCTTCGGGAAGACCCGGGCCTTCTTGGCGTCGGGGTAGAAGGCGAAGACCAGTTGCTGCAGCGCGATGGACAGGCCGATCGCGGTGATCAGCGGGGCGAGCCGTGGTGCCGTGCGCAGGGGCCGGTAGGCGAAGCGTTCGGCGGCGACGGCGGTGAGGGTGGAGACCAGGATGCCGGCGACCAGCATCAGCGGTAGGGCCAGCCACAGGGTGGTGCCGCCGGGGAGGGCGAGGTAGGCGGTCAGGGCGCCGAAGCCGCCGACCATGACGATCTCGCCGTGGGCGAAGTTGATGAGCTGGACGATGCCGTAGACCATCGTGTAGCCGATCGCGACGAGCCCGTAGAGGGCGCCGAGGATCAGGCCGTTGGCCAGCTGCTGCGGTAGGTCGTGCACCGCTGGGCCTCCGTTGTGCGTGTGGGGTGTCCGTGGGTGGTGGATGCGGGTGCGCGCGGGGGCACTCGTGATGCCCCCGCGCGGTCGACTCCGTTGTGCTGTGGCCGGCCTGACGGAGCGTCGGGTCGGGTCGGCGCCTTCGGGGTTCAGCCGTTGGGGGTTCAGCCGGCGAAGGTTCCGGACTTCTCCACGGCCCACTTGCCGTCCTTGACGGTGTAGACGGTGAGCTGCTTGTTGGTGGTGTCGCCGAACTCGTCGAAGGAGACCTTGCCGGTGACGCCTTCGAAGGAGACCTTCTGGACGGCCTTGACGACGGCGGCGCGGGCGTCGGCGGGGAGCTTGTCCTTGTTGGCGGCGGCGACGGCCTTGACGCCCTGGATGATGGCCCAGGCGCTGTCGTAGGAGTAGCCGCCGTAGGTCTCGTAGGCGTCCTTGAAGCCGGCGGCCTTGTAGTCGGCGATGAACTTGGCGGCGGTGGGCAGCTGTTCGACGGGCAGGCCGACGGCGGTGGCGAGGTCGCCCTGGCCCTTGGGGTTGAGCTTGATGAAGTCGCCGCTCTGGATGCCGTCGCCGCCCATCAGCGGGACGGTGACGCCGGCGTCCTTGAGCTGGAGGGAGAGCGGGCCGGCCGCGGGGTACTCGCCGCCGTAGTAGACGGCGTCGGCGCCGGAGGACTTGACCTTGGTGACGACGGCGGCGAAGTCGCGGTCGTCGGGGTTGACGTGCTCCTCGCCGACGACCTGGCCGCCGTTCTTGAGGAACTGGCCCTTGAAGGTGGCGGCGAGGCCGGCGCCGTAGGTCTTCTGGTCGTCGATGATGAAGACCTTGGTCTTCTTGGCGTCCTTGACCAGGTAGTTGGCGGCGAAGGGGCCCTGCACGGCGTCGGTGGTCGCGGTGCGGAAGTAGGTCTCGAACGGGCGGGCCTTGACGCCGCTGGCCCACTTCTCGCCCTGGCTGAGGGCGACGCCGGTGTTGGCGGGGGAGATCTGGACGAGCTTGGCGTCGTTGAAGATCTGCTGCATCGACTGCGCGACGCTGGAGTTGAGCGGGCCGACGACGCCGATGACGTCCTTGTCGCCGACCAGCTGGGTGGCGTTCTGCTGGCCGGGGCCGGGCTTGCCGGTGTCGTCGAGGGCCTTGAGCTCGAACTTGATGCCGGGGACCTCGTGCTTCTCGTTGGCCTGCCGGATCGCGAGGTCCACGGAGTTGCGGATGCCGAGGCCGAGGGCGGAGAGGTCGCCGGTGAGCGGGGCGTCGACGCCGATGAAGACGGTGGTCTCCTTGCCCTTCGCGTCGTCCCCGGACTTCTTGTCGTCGCGGGAGCCGCATGCGGTGAGGGTGAGGGCGCCGATCACGGCAATGCTCACGACAACTGCTGAACGATGACGCACGAGGGTCCCCTTCGGTTCAGGAGGGCGCCGCGCCTGAACGGCGGGAGCCTGGATGCGCGGTGGGCCTGGCCCATTCCGTGTGGCGCGGTGACTGGCCGTGACTCTAGATGTCGGTCGGCGGCTCGGGCAGTGGTGCGGCGAGGCTGTGATTCTCTTGTTATGAGCACACAGAGAAGTCGTCTCACCATGTGGTCGTTCCGGCCCGACCGATCCGTCGGCGCCAGGGGTTCTTTCCTCAACTCGCCCTATGTAAGGCGTAGAAGGGCAGGTTACTCCTGGCCTTGCCGATAATCGGACAGTGGTGTTCACGGTGCTGGTGGCGGGCATGCGCGTCCGAATATCGGACAGCGATGGATTCGGTGAGCCGCTTTCGTCAGTCCCGACCCCCGAAACTGTCAGTTGCTTGGATGTCCTACTTGTTACGCAGTGTTACATCACTGAAAAATGCCCGGACATGCCGCCGCCCCCTTGTCCAGACCAACGACTGCCCAGGGCTGTCGGAGGTCAAACAAGGGGGCGGGCAAGGGATTTGACGAACTATCGGCTCAGAGGTCGCGCAGCATGCAGGTGAGGCGGCAGCTGGTGACCCGCTTGCCGGTGTCGTCGGTGATCGCGATCTCGTAGGTGGCGGCCGTGCGGCCCTTGAAGACCGCCGTCGCCACGCCGGTGACCAGGCCGGAGGTGGCCGAGCGGTGGTGGGTGGCGTTCAGGTCCACGCCCACCGCGTACCGGCCCGGGCCGGCGTGCAGCATCGCGCCGACCGAGCCCAGCGTCTCGGCCAGCGCGGCCGAGGCGCCGCCGTGCAGCAGGCCGTACGGCTGCTGGTTGCCGTCCACCGGCATGGTGCCGACCACCCGGTCGCCGGAGGCCTCGACGATCCGGATGCCCAGCTTCTCGCCGAGCCGCCCGCCGGAGAAGGTGGCCGGGTCCACGCCGAGCCGGGCGAAGTGCTCCAGCATCTCCGGCGAGACGTCGAGGAGGGGGGCCTGGACGCCGCCGTCGGGGGTCGCGCCGGGCGCCGCGCCGGAGGTGGCGGTGGCCGGGTCGGTGGCCGGGTCGGTCATGGGGGGCTCCTGCCGCTCGGGGGTCACGTCGTCGTGCTGCCTGTGATCGTACGACCGTCCTACTCGGCGGTAGAGACGGTGACGGGAGAAGCCGGGTGTGGCGGCCGGGGCACGAGTGCACCCGAGGGGCGCCCGCCCCGGGCGTGCCCCTTTTGTCGGCGGCGGGCCCTAGGATCGGTGGCCGGTAGTGGAATCGGCAGGAACGGACGTTGACGTGGCTACGCAGAGTACGGACAAGGGCGCGGCGGGTGGCGGCGGAGCCGGGTCGCGGCCCCGCCTGATGCTGCTCGACGGGCACTCCATGGCCTACCGGGCGTTCTACGCACTGCCCGTGGAGAACTTCAACACCTCCACCGGCCAGCCCACCAACGCGGTGTACGGCTTCGCCTCGATGCTCGCCAACACCGTCCGGGACGAGGCGCCCACCCACCTCGCGGTCGCCTTCGACCTCTCCCGCCAGACCTTCCGCTCGGTCGAGTTCCCCGACTACAAGGCCAACCGGGCCAAGACCCCGGACGAGTTCCGCAGCCAGGTCGGCCTGATCGGCGAGCTGCTCGACGCGATGCACGTGCCGCGGCTGACCGCCGAGGGCTTCGAGGCCGACGACATCATCGCGACCCTGGCCACCGCCGCCGAGGCGGCCGGCTTCGACGTCGACATCGTCACCGGCGACCGCGACTCCCTGCAGCTGGTCACCGAGCACATCACCGTGCTGTACCCGACCAAGGGCGTCTCCGAGCTCACCCGCTACACCCCGGAGAAGGTCGCCGAGAAGTACGGCGTCACCCCCCGCCAGTACCCGGACCTCGCCGCGCTGCGCGGCGACCCGTCCGACAACCTGCCCGGCATCCCCGGCGTCGGCGAGAAGACCGCCGCCAAGTGGGTCAACCAGTTCGGCTCCTTCGACGAGCTGGTCGCCCGCGCCGACGAGGTCAAGGGCAAGATCGGCGAGAAGCTGCGCGAGCACCTCGACTCGGTCAAGCGCAACCGCGTCCTCACCGAGCTGGTCCGCGACGTCGAACTCCCGCTCGGCGTCGGCGACCTGGCCCGCGCGCCGTTCGACGCGCCGGCCGTCGGCGCGCTGATGGAGTCGCTGGAGTTCCGCAACGCCAACTTCCGCGACCGGGTCTTCGGCATCGACCCGGCCGCCGCCGAGCCCGAGGCCCCCGAGCTCGCCCCCGGCGTCGAGGTCGACGGCGAACTGCTCACCGACCCCGGCACCCTCGCCGCCTGGCTGCGCGAGCACGCCGGCGGGAAGTCCCCGGTCGCGCTGGCCGCCGTGTACCAGTGGGCGCTCGGCAGCGGCGAGGTCACCGAGGTCGCGCTGGCCGCGGGGGAGACGGCCGCCTGGTTCGACCCGGCGCTGCTCGCCGAGGAGGACGAGCGCGCCTTCGCCAACTGGCTGAGCGACCCGGCCGCGCCCAAGGCCCTGCACATCGCCAAGCAGGTCATGCGCGCCTTCGCCGAGCGCGGCTGGACCATCGAGGGCGTCGTCGCCGACACCGCGCTCGCCGCCTACCTGGAGAAGCCCGGCCGCCGCACCTTCACCCTGGAGGTGCTCGCCGAGGAGTACCTGGGCCGCTCGCTCGCCCCGGCCCCCGCCGCCGAGTCCGGCCAGCTCGCCTTCGACGCCCCGGAGGAGGACCCGGCCGCGCACGCCCAGGCGCTGATGCTCCAGGCCCGCGCCGTGCTCGACCTCGCCGCGCTCTTCGACACCCGCCTCTCCGAGGTCGGCGCCACCGAGCTGCTGCGCGACATGGAGCTGCCGATCGCCGCCCTGCTCGCCCGCATGGAGCGCACCGGCATCGCCGCCGACCGCGACTGGCTCACCGGCCTGGAGGCCCAGTTCGCCGCCGAGATCCAGCGCGTGGTGGAGGAGGCGCACGCCGCGGCCGGCCACGAGTTCAACCTCGGCTCGCCCAAGCAGCTCCAGGAGATCCTCTTCGGCGAGCTCGCCCTCCCGAAGACCAAGAAGATCAAGACCGGCTGGACCACCGACGCCGACGCGCTCACCTGGCTCGCCACCCAGACCGACAACGAGCTGCCGGTCATCCTGCTGCGCCACCGCGACCAGGCCAAGCTGCGCACCACCGTCGAGGGCCTGCTCAAGACCGTCTCCCCGGCCGGGCGCATCCACACCACCTTCAACCAGATGGTCGCCGCCACCGGCCGGCTCTCCTCGCAGGACCCCAACCTGCAGAACATCCCGGTCCGCACCGAGGAGGGCCGGATGATCCGCCGCGCCTTCGTCGTCGGCGAGGGCTACGAGTCGCTGCTCACCGCCGACTACTCGCAGATCGAGCTGCGGATCATGGCCCACCTCTCCGAGGACGAGGCGCTGATCGAGGCCTTCGCCAGCGGCGAGGACCTCCACAGCACCGTCGCCTCCCAGGTCTTCGAGGTCCCGCGCGACGCCGTCGACGCCGAGATGCGCCGCAAGATCAAGGCGATGTCCTACGGCCTGGCCTACGGCCTCTCCGCGTACGGGCTCTCCCAGCAGCTCGGCATCAAGCCCGCCGAGGCCCAGGGCCTGATGGACACCTACTTCGAGCGGTTCGGCGGCGTGCGGGACTACCTGCACCGGGTCGTCGAGGAGGCCCGCGCCACCGGCTACACCGAGACCCTGCTCGGCCGCCGCCGCTACCTGCCGGACCTCAACAGCGACAACCGCCAGCGTCGCGAGATGGCCGAGCGGATGGCGCTCAACGCCCCGATCCAGGGCTCGGCCGCCGACATCGTCAAGATCGCCATGCTGCGGGTCGACGAGGCGCTGCGCACGGCCGGGCTCACCTCCCGGATGCTGCTCCAGGTGCACGACGAAATCGTGCTGGAGCTGGCGCCGGGCGAGCGCGCGCCGGTCGAGGCGATCGTCCGCGAGCAGATGGCCGGCGCCTACCCGCTGCGCGCCCCGCTGGACGTGTCGGTCGGCGTCGGCGCCGACTGGGAGGCCGCCGCGCACTGACGGCACTGACGGCACCGGCTGCGCTGACGGCCCGTCAACAGGCCCCGGGCGCCGCTTCTTCGAGGCGGTGCCCGGGGCCTTTCCGGCGCCGGGGAGCGGTCCTACCCTGGCGGGTATGCCTGCCGATGAGGTGCTCCGCCGCGGCCGTGACGGCACCACCGCGGACCTCGTGTTCGAGTCGGGCGGGGGCTCCTGGTCCGCCGCCGCGCTCCTGGTGCTGCGCACGCTCGCCGTCCTGCTCGCCGTGGGCCTCGTCTTCCTCCCCGCCGGCATCCTGGTGGTGGCGGTCGCGGTGATCGTCGGTGCCACCTTCGTGGGCGCGGTGACCGTCTGCGGGGCGCTGTGGGCGGCCGCCGCGCTGCTCCTGTGGCCGTTCGCCGCGGTCGCCGAGCTGCGGTCGGTCCGCCGGGTGCAGTTCGCCCCGGCCCGGGCTCCGACCGAACTGCGTTTCGTCCGGGGTGCCCGCGCCGGCGCCTGGGCCCCGATCTCCGGCCTGCGGCGCATCCAGCTGGACGAGGCCGTGGAGGAGCCCTACGAGGGCGACCCCCGGGCGGCCGCCCGCACCCTCACCATCACCGTGGTGACCCTGACCGGTGACGACGGCCGTCGACACCGGATGCCGGACGGTACCGACGTCGACGCGCTCCAGCGGTCCCTGGAGGACCTGCTCGGCCCGGCCGGTGTCCCCGTCCTGCGCCGCACCGAACGGCGCGTCCGCCGCAAGCCCCCCGTCCCCGCCGGCGGCTGGGTGTACGGCGGCTCGGGCTCGGCCAACTCCGGCGGGGGCTTCTCGGGCGGCGGGTGAGCCGGAGCGGGCGGCGCGTCGCGGGCCGTGGCGGCGGCGCTCGCCCGGGTGCTGAACCCGGTGGGGTTCCGGTGGAGTTCAGCGCGGTCCGGCGAACGGCGCGGAAACTCCCCGCGGCGTCGGCCCGCCCGCCCGTCGACGCCCGACCCGGCGGGGCCGTCCCCGCGGACGCCGCGCCTGAGGACGTCCGCCCGGCGGCGCCCCGCCGGAGCAGCGGCCCTGAGTGCCGGCCGCCGGCCGCGGACCGTCGTGCCGCCGTCCGCGCGCCCGGGAGCCGGTGGGGCGTCGCCGGAACGCTCCGGTCCGCCGTTGCGGCTGCGGGGGCTTGATACCGGGTCAGGGAGGCTCTTCACTTGTCATGGCGCCGTCGTTCTCGGTCGCGGCGCCGAACCGTCCGCACCCATGCTCCGACGCCTCACCCGACGAGTCTGGAGATCCCCTCATGTCCCAGTCCCGCCTGCGGCGCGCCGTTGTCGCGCTCACGGCCCTGCCCCTGCTCGCGCTCGGCGCGGGCCAGGCCGTGGCCGCCCCGACCCCGGCCCCGATCCCCGCCGCCTCCCAGGTGACCGCGATCGAGGACGAGGTCGCCCGCACCCTGGCCGCCTCCCTCGCCGACCCCGCCCTGCGCGAACGGCTACGCTCGGCGACCGCCGCCGCGCCCGCCGGGGCCGAACTCGCCCCGCTGGCCGCCGGCCTGTCCGGCCCGGCCGCCCGCGGGCTCGCCGACGCCACCACGCGCGCGGACCTCGGCATAGCCGCCGCCAAGGGCCTCGGCGCCGACCTCGGGCCGCTGCTGCGGGTCCAGCTGGCCGACCCGTCGATGCGGGCCGCCCTGGACGCCGGCGCCGCGCCGCTGGTGGCCACCGCCGGCACCGACGAGCACGCCCGCAGCGTCCGCGCCTACGACACCGCCGGCCGGGTCCGCGGCCTGGACGCCGCCACCCTGCCCACCCGCCCGGTCTACCTGGTCGACATCGACACCGCCAAGGCACTGAAGGCCGGGATCGCCGTGCTCCAGCGGGAGTTGGGCACCCGCGGCATCGCTCCCGCGGCCCAGGCGCCCGCCGCCGCGCAGGCCGCCGGCTGGTGGGGCACCAAGATCACCTCGATCGAGGTGAACGACGACGAGGAGCCCTGGTTCAAGGGCGCCGCCGAGATGTTCAGCCTGGTGTCCGGCTTCGGTCTGGACGGCAAGGTCCGGGTCGACTCGGTCGCCATGCCGTACCTCCAGTACGACCACACGGTGTACTACCCGAACCAGATCCTGGTGAACTGGTCGAACTACAAGTACAACCTGGCCGACGTCGTCCTGATGGAGGACGACGGCGACACCAACTACCTGGCCCTGGCCCAGGCGGTGGCGGCCGTCCTGCTCACCATCGCCGACCAGGGCGCCTACATCCCGCTGGTCAACGCCGTCCTGGCGGCGCTGCCCTCGAACTGGTGGACCGACGACCCGGACTACGTCGAGTCTTGGTACACCCTCGCCCGCACCAGCACCGGCCGGCTCAACGGCGCCCGCGCCAACGGCTGGATGACCGTCGAGCCGTACTGGGTCAGCGCACTCTGACGGGCCCCCGCCGTCACCGGGCCGGCGCCGCGCGTCCGTGTGCTGCACCGGCCCGCAGTTGATCAACCCGTGTCAAGAAGTCGATTTCGTACTACCGTGGGCCCGATGACGACGGAATCCAGGACGACCGGCCAGTCCGCCTCCCCGGCCGGGGCGCCGACGCTCCAGGCCCGCAACTCCGCCGCGTTCTGGACCGCGACCGGCGTGTCCCGGGGCCACGAGGTGATCCGGCGCCGCGGGTTCCTCGCCGTCCACGGCGACGAGCGGGCCGGCGGGCGGATCCTGATCCAGGAGCCCGACCTCGACCCGGGCGAGGTCGCCGAGGTGGGCGAACTGGTCCGCCGGGCCGCCGGTCCGGTGATCGTCGAGGATCCGTTTAGCTCGACGGACCTGAGCCACCTGGCCCTGCGCACCTGGCAGATGCCGATCATGCTGCGCCCGCCCGGCCCCGTCGACGCCCCGGCACTGGAGGTGACCCGGGTGCGGCGGCCCGAGGACCTCGGGGCGGCGGAACGGATCGTGATCGAGGGCTTCGAACTGACCGCATTCGAGCCCTACCGCCCCGGCGAGCTCTTCCCGGCCCGCCTGATCGAACAGCCGGGCGTGGATGTGTTCGTCGCCTCGGTCGACGGCGTGACCGCGGGAGCCGGCGTGAGCGTCGTGGCCGACGGCATCGCCGGCCACTACTGGATCGCCACCTCCTCGGCCTTCCGCTCCCGCGGCGTCGGCCGCGCCGTCATGCTCGGCGCCCTCGCCCACCTGACCAACCTCCCGGCCACCCTCACCGCCTCCAAGCTGGGCCGGCCCCTGTACGAGTCCCTGGGCTACACCGTCGCCTCCCCCTCGACCTGGTGGGCCTCGGCCTGAGACACGAGGCCGAGCGCAGGAAGTCGGTCCCGCCGACTTCCTGCGAGCTCGTGGGTGGGTGCGTCGCACACGTGCACTCGACGGGGTGAAGTCGCCCACGGCATCACGCAGTTCGAGCGGCGCCGACGAACCTGGCCCCCCTGGTGGCCTGCTAGTGTCCGCCGTGTCCGGCGCCGCTTGCCAGGCACGGACGGATGGAGAGTGCTTCTGTGATCAGCGATGCCGTCGGCCGCCACCCGGAGCGGCCTTTCCGGCTGATCGTGACGGGCGGCGGAACCGGCGGTCACACCTATCCGGCGCTCACAGTGGTCCGCACAGCGCGGGCGAGACTCGCCGCCGTCGGCCGGGCGCTGGACGTTCTGTGGGTGGGCACGGCGGACAGCTTGGAGTCCCGTGTCGCGGCGGGTGAGGGGATCCGGTTCGCCGCAGTCGCCACGGGGAAGATCCGACGCCACCGGAATCCGATCAAGATGGTCTCCCCGGCGAACGTGCGGGACATGGCGCGTGTGCCGCTCGGTATCGCTCAGGCCCGCGCAGTGGTCTCCCGGTTCCGCCCTGACGTGGTGCTGGCCACGGGCGGATACGTCGCGGTTCCGGTGGGCATCGCCGCTTCGCTGTGTCGTCGTCCGCTCGTCGTCCACGAGCAGACGGTGCGCCTTGGCCTGGCCAATCGGACACTCGCGGGACGGGCGGCACGCATCGCGGTGTCGTCCGAGTCCACGCTTCCGCTGCTGCCGGAGGCGTCCCGGTCGATCGCGGTCGTCACCGGCAACCCGGTGCGGCCCGAGATGCTGGCCGGTCACGCGGACAAGGCGATCCAGTCGCTCGGGTTGCGCGGCTTCCGCCGTGACCTGCCGACCGTCTACGTCACGGGAGGTGCGCAGGGCTCGGAGCAGATCAACGGATTGGTGGCCGAGGTTCTGCCCTGGCTGCTGACCGGCGCCAATGTGATCCACCAGTGCGGCCCGGCGAACGTCGAAGCCCTGCGGGCCCGCGCCGAGGCCCTTCCCCCGCATCTGGCGTCCCGGTATCTGCTCACCGGGTTCGTCGGTCCCGAGTTGCCCGATGTCCTCGCGCTGGCCGATGTGGTGGTCTCCCGGAGCGGGGCGGGCACGATCGCGGAGCTGACGGCGCTGGGCAAAACTGCCGTCCTCGTCCCCCTCGCCAGCTCGGCGGGCAACGAGCAGGCCCACAACGCCAGACACCTGCACGACGCGGGGGCGGCGGTCGCCCTCCTCGGTGATGTGACGGCGGAGCGGCTCCGGGAGGCGGTCGATCCGCTGCTGACGGATGCCCATCGTCGTGCGGGTATGGCTGAGCGGGCGCGCTCCTACGGCCGGCCGGACGCCGCCGACCACCTGGTGGACCTGCTCCTGTCGGCCGCCGTCGAACACTGATGGACGGTCACCGGAGCCCGGGGTGAGGCTCGCCCCGGGCTCCGGTGTTCTCAGGCACCGTGGATGCTGGTCCCGCCTGTGGATTCCGACCGCGTCCTGGCGGGTCAACTCTGACCGCCGGCCTGGCCTGGCCGAGGGCTGCGGAGCGGATCGGCCGCTCCGCAGCCCTCCAGCGTGCGGGAGGGGTTCGGCACGCCGGCGGGTCAGATGGGGAGGTCCCAGCCCGGGCCGTCCTCGCTGCCGAGCCAGACCCGCTGGACCGCCGCCGATACCCTGAGGCCGAAGGCGTCCTGCGAAATCCAGCGCCATGGTGGCCTCCTGGGTCCGGCCGCTCAGAGGGTAGTCGTCGCGGTACACACGGTCGCCGAGCGATGAAGGGCGGCCCATAGGCCCCAGGACGGTGCGCTGCGCAGGAAGTCGGCGGGGCCGACTTCCTGCGCGGGGCTTTCAGGGGGTGGTGTGAGTGGCGGCCCGCGCGGGGGCAGCAGCCCCAGCGCTCGGCGAGTTCGTCGACGAGGAGGAGCCCGCGTCCGTGCTCGTCGTCCGGGGTGGCGGCGTGGAGGGAGGGGCGGCCGCTGCTGGCGTCGTGGACTTCGAGACGCAGGCGGGAGTTGACGAAGGCGAAGCGGACCTCGATGAGGCGGTCGGCAGGGGCGTCGGAGTGCTGGACGGCGTTGGCGAACAGCTCTCCGAGGAGGAGTTCGGCGATGTCGGTGTAGCGGTCGCCGGTGGGTAGGGCGGCGAGATACGCGCGGAGGAGGTGCCGGGCGATGGGGGTGGAGGCGGTGCGGGAGTCGAGGCGGGCGGCGAACGTGCGGGGCCGGCGGGAAGCGGGCATGGCGGGGCACCTCGGTGGGGGTGGGATGGAGGGACGTCAGGGCGACGCTTCGGTGTGTAGCGATGCGATTACCCAGCGCGCTCACTGTGGCCTAGGATCGGCGATACCTTCAACCTTTCGGAGCGGAAGGGATAGTCGTCGGCGATCATGAATCGCAAGGAGCTTGACCCCGACTCCTCACCCACGGCCAAGTTCGGCGTGCTGCTTCGCCAGGCCAGGGAGGCGCGAGGCTGGACGCAGGATCAGTTGGGCGGGCTGGCCGAGTACTCGGCCGTTCACATCTCGGCAGTGGAAACCGGGCGCAAGCCTCCAACCAGTCGCTTTGCGAAACGAATTGATGATGCGTTCGAAATAGACCGGTTCGAGCGGGAGTGGCGTCAGTCCGAACAGCGATTTCTGTTCGAGGGTTTCGACCAGTACACGGTGAAAGAGCGGGACTCCGTGACCGTTCGGATCTTCGAGCTGGACATGGTTCCTGGCATGCTTCAGCACCCGGACTACAGTGCCGCCTACGAGATGGCGCCGGTCCGACGAGGTGAAGCCACGCAGGAGCAGGCGGAGGAGCGGCTGAAGGTCCTGGCGGAGCGCCAGCGGCTGCTCGACCGTCCTGTGACGGTCCATGCGGTCCTCGACGAATCGGCTCTGCGGCGCCAAATCGGCGGAACTGCCGTCATGGCCCGTCAGATGAAGCACCTGGAAGACCTGGCGGCACGGCCCCGTGTCATCCTTCAGGTCGCCCCGTGCACCCTTGGCGAGCTGCGCCCCTTCTCGCATTCGGTCACGTTGTTGACCCTGCCCACGCGCACGATGGTCGGGTACACCGAAACGCTCGGACGGGGCCTTCTGGAACGCGACTCCGAGGTCGTGGCCGGATGGGCCGGCCAGTACGATCGCCTTCAGGTCGACGCCCTCACGCGGCTGGACAGCGTGACCATGATCCGGGAGGCACGGAGGGATTATGAACGGCATGCACAGTGACCACCCGGCTGCCGCCGCGTGGCGAAAGAGCTCCTACAGCAACGGGCAGGGCGGATGTGTCGAGGTCGACGACTCCCACCCCGGAGCGGTGCGCGACTCCAAGGATCCCCATGGCCCGGTACTCGTGTTTCCCACGGAGGCGTGGCAGTCGTTCCTTGTGGCCGTTCGAGTCGGTGAGTTCGGCGAGGTCTGACGGAATCCACGAGTCGTCCAAGGCCCCGCTGCCCATGGTTTGGGGCGGCGGGGCCTCCTCTTGAGGTCTACTTCCGGGCGTTGGTGCGTTTGGTGGGTTCAGCCGTCGACGGGTCCTCGGGCCAGGGGTGGCGGGGGTAACGGCCCCTGAGGTCGGCGCGGACGGCGGGGTAGCCGTTGTGCCAGAAGGATGCCAAATCTCCGGTGATGGCGGCGGGGCGGCCGGCGGGGGAGAGGAGGTGGATGGTGAGGGGGACGCGGCCGCCGGCCAGGGCAGGGGCGGCCTTCCAGCCGAAGAGTTCCTGCAACTTGACGGCCAGCACCGGGCGGTCGGTGCTGTAGTCCACCCGGATCTTCGAGCCGGTGGGCACGGTGATGCGCTCGGGGGCCAACTCCTCCAGGCGGCCGGCCTGGCCGCTTGCCCAGGGGAGCAGGCGTTGCAGGGCGTCGGTCGTGTTGATCCGTGCGAGGTCGGATCGGCGGCGGGCGCGGGAGAGTTCGGGCTCCAGCCACTCCTCGGCGCGTTCGAGCAGCGCCGCGTCGCTGACGTCCGGCCAGGGGTCGCCGATCGCCGCGTGGAGGAAGGCGAGGCGCTCGCGCAGGTTGGACGGGAACGTCAGCAGCGCGCTGACGCCCTCGCGGGTGAGGCCTTCGAGGAGGGCGGTGCGGACGAGGGCCCGGTCGGGGTTGGTGAGGGGCTTCTCGGCGAGTTCCACGGCGCCGAGGGAGTCGACCCGGCGGGCGACGACCTCGCTGCGCCGGGTGTCCCAGTGGACTTCGGCGCGGGTGGACAACAGCGGTGCTCCGGCGAGGCGGGCGGTGTTCTCGTCGAGCGCCGCAGCGTGCAGGATCCGCGCGGAGGGGGAGCCGGCCGGGCGGTCGGCGACCGCGACGGCGAGCCAGGGCAGGGCGCCGAGCGCGGTTCCGGGGGCGAGTTCGGCCGCCGTGCCCGAGGCCATCAGGTAGGGGCTGCGCTCGCCGGGGGCGGGCCGCTCCACCCGGGCGCGGGCGATGCGTTCGGGGAAGGCGAGGGCGACGACCAGGCCGACGGCGGTGGCGTCGGGCAGTGCGGTGGCGGGTTCGTCGGAGGTGGCGCGTTGCAGGCGGCGGACTTCGTCGCGCCAGCGCCCGGCGTAGGGATCACGGGAGTCCTTCACACCGCGCCATACCGCGCCGAGGTCGTCGCCCAGCGCGCGCGGCGGTTCCTCGGAGAGCAGGGCGACGACCTCGGCCGCCCGGCGGGCGCCCACGGCGGGCGCGCCGTCGACGAGCGCCCGCCCCAGCCGGGGGTGCAGGCCGGTGCGGGCGAGGCGGGTGCCGCGCGGGGTCGCCCGGCCGTCCGGGGAGACCGCCCCGAGGGCGATCAGCGTCTCCCGGGCGGCGGCCATCGCGCCCGCCGGGGGCCGGTCGGGCAGGGCGAGTCCGGTGGCGTCCGGGTCGCCCCAGACGGCGGCCTGGAGGGCGAAGGACGTCAGGTCGGCGAGGGCGATCTCCGGGGTGGGGAAGCGGGTGGCGCGGGCGTCCTCGGCCTCGTGCCAGCAGCGGTAGACGGTGCCCGGGGCCTCGCGTCCGGCGCGGCCCGCGCGCTGGCGGGCGGCGGCGAGCGAGGCGCGGACGGTGACCAGGGCGGCGAGCCCCCGCGCGTGGTCGGTGCGCGGTTCGCGGGCGAGCCCGGCGTCGACCACGACGCGCACGCCGGGGACGGTGAGCGAGGACTCGGCGACGGCGGTGGCGAGCACCACGCGGCGGGAGGTGGACGGCGCGAGGGCGGCGTCCTGGACGGTCTGCGGGGCGCGCCCGTGCAATTGCAGGACCTCGGCGGGCACGCCGCCGAGCTGCCCGGCGACGCGGGCGATCTCGCCGACGCCGGGCAGGAAGCAGAGCACGTCCCCGTCCCGCTCGGCGAGCGCCCGCCGCACCACCGCGGCGACGTGGTCGAGCAGCGCGAAGTCCACCCGGGTGCCGTGCGCGGGCCGCACGGCCCGGGCGGGCGGCGCCCAGACCACCTCGACCGGGTGCGAGACGCCGTGCGCCTCGACGACCGGAGCGCCGCCGAGGAGTTCGGCCCAGGCCGCGGTGTCCGAGGTGGCCGAGGCGCAGACGATCCGCAGCTCGGGCCGCAGGGCGGCGCGCACGTCGAGCAGGAAGGCGAGCGCGGTGTCGGCGTCCAGGTGCCGCTCGTGGCACTCGTCGAGGATCACCACGTCGACGCCGGGCAGCTCCTGGTCGCGCTGGAGGCGCTGGAGCAGCACGCCGGTGGTGACCACCTCGACCACGGTCCGGGGCCCTGCCTTCCGTTCGCCGCGCACGGTGAGGCCGACCTCCTCGCCGACGGCCGAGCCGAGCAGCCAGGACATCCGCCGGGCGGCGGCCCGCACGGCGAGCCGGCGGGGCTCGGCGACCAGGACGCGCCGCACGGGGGCGCCGTCGTCGAGCAGCCCGGCCAGGGCGAGCGGCACCAGGGTGGTCTTGCCGGTGCCGGGTGGGGCGGCGAGCACGGCGGTGCCGCGGGCGTCGAGGGCCCGGTGCAGGGCGGGCAGGGCGGTGCGGACGGGCAGCTCGCGCCAGGACGGGTGCACGCCTCAGTCCCGTTCGGTGACGAAGATCGCGGTGCCGGGGATGAGCCGTCCGCGCAGCGGGGACCAGCCGCCCCAGTCCTGTTCGTGGCCCTCGGGCCATTCCGGCTCGACGAGGTCGACCAGCCGGAAGCCGGCGGCGACGAGTTCGCGGACCCGGTCGCCGAGGGTGCGGTGGTGCTCGACGTAGGTGGCCCGGCCCTGCTCGTCCTGTTCGACGTAGGGGGTGCGGTCGAAGTAGGAGGAGACGGCGGTGAGCCCCTCGACGCCGGGCTCGTCGGGGAAGGCCCAGCGGATCGGGTGGGTGACCGAGAAGACCCAGCGCCCGCCGGGCCGCAGCACCCGGTGGACCTCGCGCATCAGCGCGGCGGTGTCGGCGCTGAACGGGACGGCGCCGTAGGCGGAGCAGGCGAGGTCGAAGGAGGCGTCGGCGAACGGCAGCACGGCGGCGTCGGCCTGGACGACCGCGACGGGGGCGGCGCCGCGGGCGAGGTCGATCCGCAGCGAGTGCTGGAGCTGGCGGTGCGAGATGTCCAGGGCGACCGGGTGGGCGCCCCGGCCGGCCAGCCAGCGCGAGCACTGGGCGGCGCCGGCGCCGATCTCCAGGACGGTGCGGCCGGCGACCTCGCCGAGCAGCCGGGCGTCCGCCTCGTCGAGGCCCTCGGGGCACCAGGTGAACCGGTCGTCGCCGAGGAACTCGCCGTGTTCGTCCTGGTATTCGTCGGCGTTGCGGTCCCACCAGTGGCGGCTGGCGCGGCTGCTCTCGCCGGTGCCGGCGGAGCGCCTTACCGCGTCGTCGCCGTCCTCGTCAAGATCAATGGGGTCGGGGAGGGGGGTGCCGGTCACGGTAGCAAGGCCCATCGCGTAGGGTGTCGTCTGCGGAAGCGCCGCTGCCGCGAACCGGGCCGAGAGGTCCGGTGTCCCGGCGGTGGCATCCGGGGAAGGTCCTCCCTGCGGCCGCCACCCGTTGAGGTGCGCAATCGGAGGATATGGCCTGTTCCATACCGGGCTCCACCGTCTTGCCGTTCTTGGCGTTGACCGTGCCTGGCCGTCCCCGTATGCTACAAGTTGCGCTGCGGGCCTGCGCGCCTCGGACGGAGCAGGTCGCGCTCGCATCTGTCGAAGACCCCACGGTCGCAAGACGGACGCCGATCTCCCGTTGTCTCGGGAATCCCGGTGCTCCGTGTTCTTGGCTGTCCGGCTTTCGGTGGGAGCGATACGGGCCCTCCGCGTGGCATTACCTACGACTTTCATGTCCGTACCGGAGCCCTTTTCCTAATGACGAGCCCCACCGACTCCTCCCTCAGCACCACCCCGCAGGTCGCGCTCAACGACATCGGCGACGCCGAGGCGTTCCTGGCCGCGATTGACGAGACCATCAAGTACTTCAACGATGGCGACATCGTCGAGGGCGTCATCGTGAAGGTCGACCGTGACGAGGTCCTCCTCGACATCGGTTACAAGACCGAGGGCGTCATCCCGTCCCGCGAGCTGTCGATCAAGCACGACGTCGACCCGCACGAGGTCGTCGCCGTCGGCGACAACATCGAGGCCCTGGTTCTCCAGAAGGAGGACAAGGAGGGTCGTCTCATCCTGTCCAAGAAGCGCGCTCAGTACGAGCGTGCCTGGGGCACGATCGAGAAGATCAAGGAAGAGGACGGCATCGTCACCGGTACCGTCATCGAGGTCGTCAAGGGTGGTCTCATCCTCGACATCGGCCTCCGTGGCTTCCTGCCGGCCTCGCTCGTCGAGATGCGCCGCGTCCGCGACCTCCAGCCCTACGTGGGCAAGGAGCTCGAGGCCAAGATCATCGAGCTGGACAAGAACCGCAACAACGTGGTCCTGTCCCGCCGTGCCTGGCTGGAGCAGACCCAGAGCGAGGTCCGCCAGACCTTCCTCACCACCCTGCAGAAGGGCCAGGTGCGCTCCGGCGTCGTCTCCTCGATCGTCAACTTCGGTGCCTTCGTGGACCTGGGTGGCGTCGACGGCCTGGTTCACGTCTCCGAGCTGTCCTGGAAGCACATCGACCACCCGTCCGAGGTTGTCGAGGTCGGCCAGGAGGTCACCGTCGAGGTTCTCGACGTCGACATGGACCGCGAGCGTGTCTCCCTGTCGCTGAAGGCGACCCAGGAGGACCCGTGGCAGCAGTTCGCCCGTACCCACCAGATCGGCCAGGTCGTTCCGGGTAAGGTCACCAAGCTGGTCCCGTTCGGTGCGTTCGTCCGCGTGGACGAGGGCATCGAGGGTCTGGTCCACATCTCCGAGCTGGCCGAGCGCCACGTCGAGATCCCGGAGCAGGTCGTCCAGGTCGGCGACGAGATCTTCGTCAAGGTCATCGACATCGACCTCGAGCGTCGTCGCATCAGCCTCTCGCTGAAGCAGGCCAACGAGGCGCTGGGTGCCAACCCGGCCGAGGTCGAGTTCGACCCGACCCTGTACGGCATGGCCGCGTCCTACGACGACCAGGGCAACTACATCTACCCGGAGGGCTTCGACCCCGAGGCCAACGACTGGCTGGCGGGCTACGAGAAGCAGCGTGAGGAGTGGGAGCGGCAGTACGCCGAGGCCCAGTCCCGCTTCGAGCAGCACCAGGCCCAGGTCATCAAGAGCCGCGAGGCCGACGCGGAGGCCGCTGCCGAGGGTGGCGACGCCGTCGCCGCCGCCGCCGGTGGCTCCTACTCGTCCAGCAGCGACGAGGGCTCCGGCGCCCTGGCCTCGGACGAGGCCCTGGCCGCCCTGCGCGAGAAGCTGGCCGGCGGCCAGAGCTGAAGCTCTGCCCCGCTGGTGCGTGACTAGCGCATAGCGTCACCGATGAACCCCGCTCGGTTTCCGAGCGGGGTTCATTGTTTTTCGACCTTCATTATTCATTCCTTATGTGGGGGATTTTTGTGATGAGGGGCTCATTCAATGCCTATGGGTGATTCGGGAATTCGGGCCTACCTTGGGAGGAGTTGCCCGATGGGTCGCTCACCCGGCCCCGCACGCTAGGCACCCTCCGCACATGAGCCTTCGCTCCGCCGTGTCCTCCGATGCCTCCCCCCGCCCGTCCGTCGATCCGCAGGTCGGCGGACGCCTCGCCGCCCTCGGCCGGTTCTGCTTCCGGCAGCGTCGCTGGGTGCTCGGTTTCTGGGCGGTCGTGCTGGTGATAGGCGTACTGATCGGCGGACGGGTCTTCGCGGGCTCGGTGGCCGGCGCATCCTCCTCCGCCTCCGAGGCGGACCGCGGCAGCGCCGTCGTCACCGCCGCCGACCCGGCCAAGGGCACCGTCACCGCGGTGGTGGACGGCCGGCCGGTGGACGACACCACCGTCCGGGACGCCGTCACCCGGGCCACCGCCGAGATCGCCGCCCTGCCCGGGGTCTCCTCGGCGACCGACGCCTACGGCCCCGGCCCGGGCGCGGCGGCGCTGCGCTCGGCCGACGGCAACGCGAGCCTGGTCTCGGTGCGGATGGCCGACACCAGTACCTCCGCCGAGACCACCGCCGTCACCCAGCGACTTTCCGCCATTCAGGGCGAGGTCGGGGCGGACGGCGCGAAGGTGACCGTCGGCGGGGACCTGGTGCTCCAGGACGAGGTCAAGAAGCAGACCGAGAAGGATACCCGCTTCGGCGAGATCGTCACCCTGCCGCTGACCCTGGTCGTGATGGTCCTGGTCTTCGGCGGCCTGGCCGCCGCGAGCCTTCCGGTGATCGGCGCCGTCGCCTCGGTCGGCGGAGCGCTGCTGGCCATGTTCGGCTTCAGCCGGATCATGGACATCGACACCAGCGTGCTGCCGATCGCCACCGTGCTGGGCCTCGGCCTGTCGATCGACTACGCGCTGCTCATGGTGAACCGCTTCCGCGAGGAGCGCGGCCACGGCGCCCCGATCGCCGCCGCCGTCGAGCGGACCGCCGCCACGGCCGGTCGCACCGTCGCCTTTTCCGGCCTGACCGTGGCCGTCGCCCTCTCCGGCCTGTTCGTCTTCACCAGCCCGGTGCTCGCCGCCGTCTCCGCGGCGGGCGTGAGCGTCGTGGTGATCGCGGTCGCCGCCGCGCTCACCCTCGTCCCGGCGCTGCTCGGCTTCGCCGGGAGCCGGATCAAGACGCCCAGCGCGCCCGTCCCCGACGAGGGCTTCTTCAGCCGCACGGTGCGCCGGGTCGGCAAGCGGGCGGTGCCGGTGGTGCTCGCCTGCACCGCGCTGCTGATGGCCGCCGGGGCGCCGTTCCTGCACGCCGACATGCGCAACTCCGGTGCCGCCGTGCTGCCCGCCTCCTCGGCCGGGCGGCAGGTCGCCGAGACGATCGACCAGCGCTTCCCGCAGGCCTCGGCCGCTCCGATCACCGTGGTGGTGGACAGCGGCGCGGCCGTCGCCCAGGCCTACGCGGACGACGTGGTGGCCAAGCTGCCGGGTGTCAGCGGCGTGCGCGCCGTCACCCCGGTGAGCGACACCGTCTCCACCATCGACGTGCTGGTGCACGGCGATCCGCAGGGCGGGCAGGCCAAGCAGGTGGTCAAGGAACTGCGCGCGGACCGCGGCGGGCTCACCACCCAGGTGACCGGCGGGGCGGCCTCGGTGGTCGACTTCCAGGACGAACTGCGCAGCCGGGGGCCGATCGCGCTCGGCCTGGTGGCCCTCGGCACGCTGATCCTGCTCTTCCTGATGACCGGCTCGGTGGTGATGCCGGTCAAGGCCCTGCTGATGAACCTGCTCTCGCTGGGCGCCTCGCTCGGCGCGCTCACCCTGGTCTTCCAGGACGGTTGGTTCAGCGGACTGCTCGGCTTCAGCCCGACCGGCGGACTGGAGACCTTCATCCCGGTGCTGGTGTTCGCCTTCGCCTTCGGGCTGTCGATGGACTACGAGGTCTTCCTGCTCTCCCGGATCAAGGAACTGCGGGACAAGGGGCACAGCTGTTCCCGGTCGGTGGAGCTGGGCGTCCAGCGCAGCGGTCGGATCATCACCTCGGCGGCGCTGCTGATGGTGATCGTCTTCGCCGGCTTCGCGCTCGGCGACATGCTGATGGTCAAGCAGATGGGCATCGCGCTGGCGGTCGCCGTGGCGGTCGACGCCACGCTGGTGCGCTGCCTGCTGGTGCCCGCCGCGATGAAGCTGTTCGGCGAGTTCAACTGGTGGGCGCCGGCCCCGCTGCGCCGGCTGCACAACCGGTTCGGACTGAGCGAGCACGTCGAGCTGCCGGAGATCGGGCCGGCGGCGCTGCCGGTCCAGCGGCCCGCCGCCGCTCCGAAGGAACTCGTCGGCACCGCTCCGTAACGGTTGCGGAGTACCGTGCTGAGGCATGCGGATCACCAAGTTCGGACATGCCTGCGTACGCCTGGAGCACGAGGGGACGACCGTCGTCGTCGACCCCGGGATGTTCACCGATCCCGCGGCCCTGGTGGGCGCGGACGCCGTACTGATCACCCACGAGCACGCCGACCACTTCGAGGAGGCCCGGCTGCGGGCCGCGCTGGAGGCGGACCCGGCGCTGCGGGTGTGGACCAACCCGGACGTCGCCCGGCAGCTGGAGGGGGTGGGCCGGCGGGTGACGGCGGTCGGCGAGGACGACGCCTTCGACCTCGGCGGGATCGGCGTCTCGGTGCACGGCGAGTGGCACGCGGTGATCCACCCGGACATCCCGCGGGTGCGCAACGTCGGCTTCCTCCTCGACGGCCGGCTGTTCCACCCGGGCGACGCGCTGACCTTGCCGCCGCAGCCGGTGGACACCCTGCTGCTGCCGATCGCCGCGCCGTGGACCAAGGTCGGCGAGCTGATCGACTACGTGCGCGAGGCCGGGCCGCGGCAGGCCGTCCCGGTGCACGACGCGGTGCTCAGCCCGGCCGGCGTCGCCGTGCACACCCGGCTGGTCGGCCCCGGCGGCCCGGGCACCGGCGCGGAGCTGCACACCCTGGGCGAGGGCGAGAGCCTCGACCTGGGGTGACTCGACCTGGGGTGACCGCGCGGTGAGGTCCGCCGGTAGCCTGGCGCCATGCTGAAGATCGGACTGACGGGCGGCATCGGCGCGGGCAAGAGCGAGGTGTCGCGGCTGCTCGCCGCCCACGGCGCGGTGATCGTGGACTCCGACGTGATCGCCCGCGAGGTGGTCGCCCCCGGTACGGCGGGCCTCGACGCCGTGGTCGCCGAGTTCGGCGCGGACGTGCTCGCGGCGGACGGCTCGCTGGACCGGCCGGCGCTCGGCGCGATCGTCTTCGCCGACCCGGCGCGGCTGCGGGCGCTGAACGCGATCGTCCACCCGCTGGTCCGGGCGCGCTCCGCCGAGCTGGAGGCGGCGGCCGCGCCGGACGCGGTGGTGGTGCACGACGTCCCGCTGCTCGCCGAGAACGGGCTCGGGCCGCTGTACGACGAGGTGATCGTGGTCGACGCGGCGGACGAGGTGCGGGTCGAGCGGCTGGTCCGGCTGCGCGGGATGACCGAGCAGGAGGCCCGGGCCCGGATGGCGGCCCAGGCGAGCCGGGCCGACCGGCTGGCCGTCGCCGACCTGGTGATCGACAACAGCGGCCCGCTGGAGGAGCTGGCGCCCAGGGTCGCCGAGGTGTGGGAGCGGCTCACCGCCCGTGGCTAGGCCACTGCCATGCGGTCGGCCGCGGCGGCGGCGAAGGCGCGGATCATCGGGTGGGCCCGGGTGCCGTCGCCGGCCAGCTCCGGCTGGAACAGCGAGGCCAGGAAGAAGGGGTGCGTCTCGGCCGGCAGCTCCAGGATCCGCAGCTGCCCGGAGTCGTCCGCGCCGCTGAACCGCAGGCCGCCCGCGCGCAGCCGCTCCAGGTAGGCGTCGTTCAGCCCGTACCCGCAGTGGTACCGCTCCACCGTGCGCGGCGCGCCGAGCACGCGCTCGGCCAGCGAGCCGGGGGTCAGCCGCACGGCGCCCTCGTGCCCCACCAGGGAGCAGCTGAGCGGCACGATCACCAGGTCCGCCTCACCGGGACGGCTCTCGCCGTGGGCGGCGCCGCCGATCCCGCAGACGTGGCGGGCGTACTCCAGCACCGCGTGCTGGAAGCCGGCGCAGGTGCCGAGGAAGGGGATGCGCCGCTCGCGGGCGGTGCGGACGGCGGCCACCGCGCCGTCCTCGCTGCGGTACGGGCTGCCGGGCAGCAGCCAGACGGCGTCGAAGCCGTCCAGCGCGCCGGGGGCGGCGGCGTCCTCGGTGGGGATCCAGTAGGCGTCCAGGACGAGCTGGTCGCGGTCGGCGAGCGCGTCGAGCAGGGCGGGGACGCGGGTGTGCGAGCGGACGGCGGTCGAGCGGTCGCCGACCAGGGCGAGGCGGGGGATCGGGTGGGTCATGGGGCTATCCTGACCGGCGGCGCGACATCAGCGCCAACGATGATTGCTTACCCCTCGATCAGTGGACGTGATGAGCGCGTGGAGCCGCAGCAGCTGCGCACCTTTGTCGCCGTGGTCCGGCTGGGCTCGTTCTCCGAGGCCGCCCGCGAACTCGGCTACACCCAGTCGGCGGTCTCCCAGCAGATCGCCGCGCTGGAGGCGGACCTCGGCACGGCGGTGCTGCACCGCCGTCCGGTCGGCCCCACCGAGGCGGGAGCGCGGCTGCTGGAGCACGCTGCGGCCCTGCTGCTGAGGATCGACGCGGCGCGCGCCGACATCGCGCGCCTGGCGGGTGCCGCGAGCGCCTGTCTCACCGTCGGGGCCACACCGCTGGCGCTCGGGGCGGAGGTGGGGCGCGCGCTCGCCGAGGTGCGTCGCGTCCATCCGACGGTGGACCTGACGGTCCGGGTGCTCGCCCAGGACGCGCTGCCCGCCGAGGTCGCGACCGGCGCCGTCGACCTCGCGCTCGTCGACGGCCCGGCCGCCCCGTCCGATCCGCTTCCGCTGCCCGACGTGGGCCCGCTCGCCACCGTCGCGGTCGCCGAGCAGCCGCTCGCCGTCGCCCTGCCGGCCGGCCACCCGCTGGCCGGGCGCTCCGGGCTCGCGCTCGCCGACCTGTCCGCCGCCCGCTGGCTGCACGCCCCCGCCCTCGCCCCGACCGGCGCCCGGCTGCGCGCCGCCACCGCCGTCGACGGCTACCGGCCGTCCCTGCGCTACCTGGGTACCGATGTGCGCGGGCTGCTCGCCCTGGTCGCGGCCGGACACGGGCCGGCCCTGCTGCCCGCCGCGGTGGCGGCCGGCGCGCCGGGGGTGGTGGCCGTCCCGGTCCGGGCGCCCCGCCTGGTGCACCGCACCGAACTCGTCCACGGCGCCCTGCCGGAGGGGCCCGCCGCACTGCTGGCCCGGCTGCTGACGGGGGAGCCGGACGGGACTCAGCCGACGATGCGGGCGCCGGGGCAGCAGGGGGCGTCGACCCGGTAGCAGACGTAGCGCAGACAGCCCAGACATATCGATATGTTCTCCAGCCGCCAACTCTGACCGTGACACGTGCAGTCGGCCCGCTCGCGCAGCAGCGTGTCCCAGCCGTCCGCACCCCCGTTGGCGGCGAAGGCCGCGGCGACGTACGCGGTGGTGGCGGGGGCTTCGTCGGCGGTGCCGCGCCGGGTGGCGTCGAGGTGCCAGCAGTACAGGGCGAGCAGCGCCCGGCCGTCGACCAGGCGGTAGCCGGCCCGGCCGTCGTCCTCCCAGTCCCGGACCAGCCGCGCGACCCGTTCGGGGAACGGGCGCGCGGGGTCGAGCAGGCGGCGGTTGCCCTGCAGCCGTGGCGGGTTGGCGGTCATGTGGTCCCCTTTCCGGGGCCCACGGTAGGGCGTCAGGTCGCGAAGTCCCCGACCGGGGTGGGAGGTTGGTGACGGCTTGTTACCCGCACGTGGTGCCGTCGGGCGGCACCACGCCGTCCAGCAGGTACTGGTCGACGGCCTGCTTGAGGCAGGGGTTGCCGGTGTCGTAGCCGCCGTGGCCCTGCCCGCGCAGGGTGACGGTCACCCCGACGCCCGGGCCGAGCCGCTGCGCCATCGCACGGGCCCCCTCGTAGGGGGTGGCCGGGTCGCCGGTGTTGCCGATGACCACGATCGGCGCCGCGCCGGGGGCGTCGACCTCGGGGTGGTCGGTGCGTCCGGGCACCGGCCAGTGCGAGCAGGCGGTCAGGCCCCAGGCGGCGAAGTCGCCGAAGACCGGGGAGGCCTGACGGAACGCCGGGAGCTGTTCGCGCACCTCGGCCTCGGTGTAGCGCTGCCGGTCGTCGACGCAGCTGACGGCGCGGTTGGCGGCGAGCAGGTTGCTGTAGTGGCCCTGGGCGTCGCGGCCCGTGTAGGCGTCGGCGAGGGCGAGCAGGGTGGTGCCGGAGCCGCCCTGCATCGCCTCCTGGAGGCCGACGGCGAGGGCGTTCCAGCTCGCCTCGCTGTAGAGCGCGGCCGCGATGCCGGTGACGGCGAGGTCCTGGGTGAGTCTGCGGCCGCCGTCGGCCGGCAGCGGGGCGGCGTCCAGGCCCTGCAGGAGGGTGGTGATCCGCCGGGTGCCCTCGGCGCCGCCCGGGCCGGTCGGGCAGGCCTCGCCCGCCTGGTCGGCACAGGCCGCCATGAAGTTCTCCAGGGCGAGCTGGAAGCCCTTGGCCTGGCCGAGCGAGCCCTGCAGCGGGTCCTGGTCCGGGTCGACGACGGCGTCCATCACCAGGCGGCCGACGTTGTGCGGGTACAGATGGGCGTAGACGCCGCCGAGTTCGGTGCCGTAGGAGAAGCCGAAGTAGTGCAGCCGGTCATCCCCGAGCACCTGGCGCAGCAGGTCGAGGTCGCGGGCGGCCGAGACGGTGTCGACGTAGGGCAGGACGGCGCCGGAGTTCTGTTGGCAGGCGGCGGCGTACGCGGTGTTGGCCTCGTCGAGCGCCCGCGCCTCGGCGGTGTCGTCCGGTGAGCCGTCGACGGCGGCCGAGGCGTCCGTGGCGGCGTCGTCCAGGCAGTGCACGCCGGCGCTGTCGCCGATCCCGCGGGGGTCGAAACCGACCAGGTCGTAGCGGGTGTTGAGGTCGGCGTAGTCCTTGGCGAGGGCGGGCAGGGTGGCGACGCCGGAGGCGCCGGGGCCGCCGAAGTTGAAGATCAGCGAGCCGATCCTCGGCCCGCCGGTCGACCGCGCCCGGATCAGCGCGAGGTCGAGGGTGCGCCCGTCCGGCCGGGCGTGGTCCAGCGGGGCCTTCAGGGTGGCGCACTCCCACGGCGCGCCCGGGGCCCGGCCGCCGCCCTGGGCGGCCGACGGGGCCGGGCAGGTGTGCCAGGCGAGCTGCTGGCCGGTGAGCGCGGCGGGCAGCTCCGGGGTGGCCGCGGTGGCGGTGGGGGAGGCGGTGGCGGGGGAGGCGGCGGTGCTCGCGGGGGTCGACGGCTCGACCTTGGCGGAGCTCGCCGGGGCACCGCCGTGGCACGCGGTGAGGCCGCCGGCCAGCGCCACGGCCAGGCCCAGGGCTCCGGCGCCGCGTACGACAGGGTGCATGGGGGTTCCGATCCGAGGCCGCCGGGGGAGCTTCCGTGCCGGAAGCCTAGGTCGGGGGCGGGTCGCCCGCCCGCCGGACTGGTCCGTTCCGGCGGCGCCCGCCCGTGCTGCCGCGCCGCCGTGTCACCCCTGCGTGTGTCGGAAGCCCCGTCGGCCCGTCACGGGCCCACGAACACCGTGGGTGTCTGATTGGCTACGCATGGCGCGCGGCGCTCGCGTCGACCCCGGGGGGTACGGCGCGGCGGCCGTTCATCGACACGACGGGAGAAGAAGTGGCGGACAAGCGGCTCAAGGCCTGGGGCAACAACCGTGCCGGCCAGCTCGGGGACGGCTCCTGGGCCGCCCTGCACACCAAGGCCACCACCGTGCTCGGGCTGGCCGGCTCCGACGTGGTCAGGACCGCCGCGGGCGGGGCGGGCGCGGCCACGGGGCACGGGCTGGCGCTGTTGACCGACGGCAGTGTGCGGTCCTGGGGCGCCAACGGCTCGGGGCAGCTCGGTGACGGCTCGGTCTCCGGCCGGGGCGCGCCGGACTGGGTCGTCAACCTGGGCGACGCCACCGACATCGCCGCGGGCGGCGGCCACAGCCTCGCGCTGTGCGAGGACGGCACGGTGCTCGCCTGGGGCCAGAACGCCCACGGTCAGCTCGGCAACGGGGGCGACGCCGACAGCAGTGTTCCGGTCCGGGTCAGACGCCTCGACGAGGTGATCGCCATCGCCGCCGGACTCCACCACAGTCTGGCGCTGCGCGCGGACGGCACCGTGTGGGCCTGGGGCCACAACGTCAACGGCCAGCTCGGTGACGGGACTTCGGCCGCCCGCAACGTCCCGGTCCAGGTGGCCGGCCTCGGCGCGGTCACCCGGATCGCGGCCGGCGCCAACCACAGCCTCGCCGTGAGCGGCGGGAACGCGGTGAAGGCCTGGGGCTTCAACGCCTCCGGCCAGCTCGGCGACAACACCACGATCAACCGCTACACCCCGGTCCACACCCGGGGCGGCTGGTCCGGCGGGGTCAGCTGGATCGCGGCCGGCTCCCACCACAGCCTGGCCGTCACCGGCGGCGACCACCGGCTCAGGGCCTGGGGGCAGAACACCTCGGGCCAGCTCGGCGACGGCAGCACGACCTTCCGGGTCACGCCGGTGGCGGTCCCGGGCCTGACCGGGGTGCGGCAGGTGGCGGGCGGCCGTGAGCACACCGTCGTCCTGCTGGCCGACGGTGAGGTCCACTCCTGCGGGGCCAACGCCTCCGGCCAGCTCGGCGACGGCGGCACCACGGACAGCAGCTCCCCGGTGCGGACCTTCACCGACCTGGTCCGCGCCGACACGATCGCCGCAGCGGTCGGCGGCGACTTCAGCCTCGCCGACTGACCGGGCCCGCCCCGTCGGCGGTCGGCGCGCCGCTGGTCGGTTCGTCGGTGGTCGGTTCGTCGGTGGTCGGTTCGTCGGTGGTCAGCCCGCCGACGGGGTCTCGGGCCGCAGCGCGCGGACGGCGAACAGCGTGCTGAGGTGCGGCGAGCCGAAGTACAGCGGCAGGTGCCCGGTGCGGAAGTAGCCGGCGGCCGGCCAGGAACCGTCCGGGAGCTGTGCCCCGGCCAGCCGCCGGCGCAGGCCGGGCAGGTCGGCGGTGGCGCCCGTGTACTCGCCGGCGATCACGAGCAGTGCCAGTTCGAGCGGGGTGTCGGCGAACTGGGTGGTGACGTGCTCGACCGCGCGCCGTGCCGGTTCGGCCAGTTCGGGCACGGCGGTGGCCGCCCGGGCGGCGGCGTGCAGGAAGGCCTCGGGGGAGGCGTAGTACCGGGTGCCGGTGCGCGGGCCGCTCAGGTGCTGGCGGACGTACCGCAGCGTCGCCTCGGCCGCCGGGTGCGGCAACCGGCCCGCCGCGCCAGGGAGGTGGAGCGCGAAGAGGATGTCGGCGGCGATGACCGCGTCGTAGCGGCGGCCGCGGGAGGAGGTCCGGTCGGTGTCCTCCCAGTAGGCCGGTATCGGGCCGTCGTCCGGGCCGATCTGGGTGTCCAGCAACTGGCCGGCGTAGTCGGCCGGTTCGTCCGGTGCGAGCAGCCCGTGCCGGGCGAGTCCGGACAGCGCGACCGCGGTGCTGCCGGTGTCGGCGGGGAAGGGCACACCGGGCGGGAACAGGCCGAACCGGTTGCGCTGCGGATCGCGGTGGCTCCGGACCTGCTCCGCCAGCGCGGCCACCAGCTCGCGCTCCTCGGGCCGTTCGGCGTCGGGGCGCAGCAGGGCGAGGCCCCACATCGCGGACAGGCCCTCGTGGTCGGGGTCGAACCCGAGGTCCACCCCGTGCGAGACCAGCAGGCGCCGGCGGGCGTCGGCGCCGGTGAGCGGTGCCCGCAGCTCCGGGTCGAGGCCGGGCCGGGCGGACGGCAGCCCGCCGGGGCCCAACGCCCCGTGCAGGAAGCCCAGTCCGCGCCCGACGGCGGCGTTCCACACTGTTTCGTCGGCGGACATGTGTCCCGTCCCCTCGTGTCGCCCTGCTCCACTGGCCGGTACGGCCGGCCACCCCCGCCTCTCCTCCTACCCCGCGCCGGCGCGCGTCTCACCCGGCGGGCGGCCTGCGGAACAGCGCGGTGAGCAGCACGGGCAGGCCGAACAGCGGCGAGCCGGGTTCCTGCGGCAGCATCGGGCGGAGCTCCAGCTCGGTGAAGTCGCCGAAGATCCAGCGCAGTTCGTCCGGGGTGAAGGCGAGGCCGCCGTCCAGCCTCCCGGTGCGGTAGAGCTCGGTGTCGGGCAGTTCCGAGCCCATCGCGCCGGCCGCGAAGCAGGTGAGCCCGAGGTGCCCGCCGGGTGCCAGCACGCGCTCCAGCAGCGCGAGGTAGCTGATCCGGCGGTGCGGGGGCAGGTGGTGGAGGCAGCCTGAGTCGTACACCAGGTCGTAGGCGGGGAGAGGGAGTTCGACGGTGAAGATGTCGCCGTGGTGGAACCGCGGGGCGACGCCCGCCGTCTGTGCGCGCTCGTGCGCCCAAGCGAGGGCGGTGGCGGAGAGGTCGACGGCGTCCACCTCGAAGCCGCGGGCGGCGAGGTGGACGGCGTTGCGGCCGGCCCCGCAGCCGAGGTCCAGCACCCGCGCGCCGGGGGCGAGCAGGCCGCGGTCGAGGTGGGCGACGAGGTTCTCGTCCGGCGCGGCGGCGAAGAACGGCCGCCCGGAGGCGCGGTCGGCGTAGAGGTCGTCCCACCAGGCGGCGGCCCGGTCGGTCCAGCGGTCCGCCTCGGGCGCGAAGAGCCCGTCGAGCAGCGCGAGGACGTCGTCGGTGGAGCGGATGGAGCGGTTCAAGGGCGGCCCTTCCGGTGGGTTTCGGTGCGGTCGAGCCTAGGAGTTCGCGGGCGTTCGAGCACCCCCGAGTCGGGTCCGTGGAAAGGCTCGTGCGGCCGGTGGCGGGCGCGCCCGGCGGCGGTCCGGCGGGTCCCCTCGCGGGTGGGGCGGGCGGCAGGTGGTGCTGTCGCGGGAGGCCGGGAAGGGCCCGTCCAGCAGCGCGGGCGGGGGTCGGGGCGGGCCGTCCGAGGTCAAGGTTCGGTCTCGGTCCACGGCCCCGGGTAGGGTCGGCGGCATGACGGACGAGGTGCTGCGGGTGGTGCTGATCGGGGGGACGTCGAACACCGGGAAGTCGACGGTCGCCCGGCTGGTGGCGGAGCGGCTCGGCTTCGAGTGCCGGTCGACCGACACGCTGGCGCGGCACCCGGGCCGCCCCTGGCCGGTGCCGGGGTGGGAGGTGCCGCCGCACGTCGCGGAGCACTACCGCACGCTCACGGTGGACGAGTTGATCGCCTCGGTGCTCGCCCACTACGCGCGGCTGCGACCGGTGATCGGGGAGCTGGTCGCGGAGCGGGTGGCGGACGGCGACGGCCCCGGTCTCGTCCTGGAGGGCTCGGCGCTGTGGCCCGACGGCGTGGCACGGCTGGTCGGCCCGGGCACCGCGGCGCTCTGGCTCACCGCGGACGGGGCCGTGATCCGTGAGCGGATCCGGCTCGCCGGACGGTACGCGGAAGCGACGGAGGACGGGCGCTACCTGATGGACAGGTTCCTGGCCCGCAGCGTCCGGTACCAGGAGCTGATGCTGGCGGAGCTGGACCGGCTCGGGCTGGACCGGCTGGACGCCGGAAGCGGCCGCGCGGCCGACGAGCTGGCGGACGCCGTGCTCGCGGCGCTCGCGCGGCGGCGGCCCGTCACAGGCTCAGGGTGAACGAACCCTCCCCGTGGCGGCGGCCGTTGACCTGGAGCTCCAGCAGGTGCACGCCCGCGTGGTAGCGCCGGGTGCTGATCGGCTTCACGGCGTGCCGGCGCACGGCCCGCCAGGTCTCGCCGGGCGCGAGCGAGCGGGTGGTGAGCTTGAAGACCTTGGGCGTGCGGCTGCCGTTGGCCTTCACGTGGTGCACGACGTAGTCGATGACCACGCTGGCGCTCTCGTCGTGGGTGTTGGTCACCGCGTACTCGAACACCAGCTCCTCGCCGAGCGTGATCTCGGCGGTGCGCACGAGCGGGCCCTCGACGTCGACCGGGACGTCGGGCCGGTGGCCGAGCAGCGCGAGCGCCTCGGGGCGGCCGGCCTTGATCAGGGTGCGCAGGCCGTGCCGGATCAGCGGGAGGGTGGTCGGCGCCGGGTCGGCGAGCCAGCGGGCGGCGGTCTCGACAGCGGTGCCGGGGTGGTCGCGGCTGATGTCGTTGAGGTGGTTGGCGACCGAGCGGCGGACGTACTCCGAGGAGTCCCGGTACAGCGCGTCGAGCACGGGCAGGGCGGGCGCCGGATCGGCGATCAGCGCCGGGAGCCGGGCGGCCCAGGGCAGCCGGGGCCGGGTGCCCTCGCTGGCGAGGCGGCGCACATGCGGGTCCGGGTCGGCCGTCCACCGCCGCACGACGGCGAGCGCGCGACCCTGGTCGGCGCGCAGGAACGGGCGGACGGCCATCTCGGAGGTCAGCCGCGGGGTGAGCGCGGCGAGCAGTGCGAGCGCCGGTTCGAAGGCGTCCAGACCGCGGACGGCGACGGCCTCGCCGACGGGGAAGGTCATCGGGCCGGTGAACTCCTCGTCGCGCAGCGCCTCGCGCAGCACCCGCTCGAAGGCGGGGTAGTCGGACGGGAGGTCGGCGAGCACGGCGTCGCGGACCGCGGCGACGCGTTCGCTGAAGCCGAGCCCGTCCAGCGCCGCTCCGCACCCGTCGAGGGCGTCGGTGGTGACACCGTGGCCGGTCCGGGCCAGGCAGCGGGCGAGTCCGGCGACGGTGTCCGGGTTGAGCATCTCGTCGGCTGAGGGCACGGTGGTCTCCTTGGTGCTCGGTGGTGCGGCGGCCGCGGACGTCACCCGCCCGTCGCGGCCCGTGTAGCGTGGCACACCCCACTGACAACGGGTGCCCTGCGACCTGTGACGCGGTGGCTGCCGGGCGGACGGTCGGAAGGGGCGGGGACGTTGCCGTACGAAGGTCTGATCGTCGACTTCGCGGGAGTGCTGACCACCCCGCTCGGCGAGTCCGTGCGCGGCTGGTGCGCGCGCAACGGCCTCGCGCCGGACACCTGGCGGCGCGCCCTGGTGGACGACCCCGCCGGGCGGGCGCTGTACGGGGAGCTGGAGCTGGGCCGCATCACCCAGCACGAGTGGAACCGCCGCACGGCCGCCCTGATCGGGGTCGAGCCCGAGGACCTCATGGGCCGGGCGCACGCCGGGGTGCGGTCCGTGCCCGCGATGGTGGAGCTGGTGCGGGCGGCCCGCGCGGCGGGCCTGGCCGTCGCCCTGCTCTCCAACTCCTACGGTCTCGACCCCTACAACCCGTACACCGCCACCGGCGTCTGGGACCTCTTCGACGTCCGGGTGATCAGCGGCGAGGTCGGGCTGGCCAAGCCGGACCCGGACATCTACCGGCTCACCCTGGAACGGCTCGGCCTGCCGGGCGAGGCGTGCGTCTTCGTCGACGACCACGCCCCGAACCTCGCCCCGGCCGAGGCACTGGGCATCACCGCCGTCCACGCGGACGGCCCCGGGACGCCGGGCGCGGTGGCCCGCCTGCTGGGGCTGCCGTAGCGGCGGGGTCCGTAGCGCTGTGGTCCGCGGTCCGCGGTCCGGGCTCCGCGGTCCGGGCTCCGTGGTCCGGGCTCCGGGCGGAGGGTGACAGTGCGACCGTGGGTGTGCGACGCTTCCACGCACGCGCCGCCCGGCCGTACGGTCGAACGCGGGCGCGGTGACTCGGGGAGTCGGGGGGTCGGATGGCCGAGGACGTGCCACGGGACGGGAGCCGTCGCCGGGCCGGCGGGGGAGCGGTCGGCGGTCGGACGGTACCGCTGCTGCTGGTCGTTGGCGGGTTGCTGCTCGCCGCCGCGGCGCTGCGGCCGGCCGACGGCCTGCTGGGCCCGCCCGGGGACGCGGTGGTCCGTACGACCGGCCCCGTGGTGCTGATCGCCCTCGGCTGGGCGGTGCTCGTCGGATGGTTCACGGCGCGTTTCCGGGCGGAGGTCCGCCCGCTCGTCGGGCCGACGCCCTGGACCGAACGCCTGCGCGAGGCGGCCGGGTTGCTGCTGGGCGCCGCCGCCGCGCTGGTCCCGCTGCTGCTGCTCGCCCTCCACAACCGCCTGCGGAAGCCGTCCGGCCCGCAGGAGCCGATGGTGCTCCCGACGCGGCCGGCCCCGACGGAGCCCCCGGAGGACACCCCGCCGGTCGAGGGCGGCAGCAACCTGCTCACCCTGCTGCTGTACGCGCTCGGCGCGCTCCTCGTGGTCGCCCTGGTCGTGGCGCTGACCCGGGTGGTGCTGGTCCGGTACCGCGCCCGGCAGCGGGCGCGCCCGCTGCCCGCCGTCGGCCGGGCCGCCCCCGGGGAGGACGCCCTCGCGGCCGCCGTCGCGACCGGCCGGCGCTCCCTGCACGGCGCCGACGCGCGGGCCGCCGTGATCGCCTGCTACGCCGCGATGGAGGGCTCGCTGGCCGAGTCCGGCGTGGAACGGCGGATCGGCGACAACCCGGCGGAGCTGCTGGAGCGGGCCGTCGCGGACGACCGGGTCGACCGGGCCCCCGCGTACGCGCTCACCGAGCTGTTCCGGGAGGCCAGGTACTCCTCCCACGCGATGGACGACGGCCATGTGCGCCGGGCCCGCGCCGCCCTGGACACCATCGCCGCCCGGCTGGCCGCGGACGGCGGCGATCGGCCCGCCGCCGACGGGGCCGGGCAGTCCGCGGCCGACCGCGCCGCCGCGCCCCGGAGCCGTCGATGAGCAGCGAACCCGCCCGCCGCCGCGCCGCCGCGTCCGAGGGCGGACGGCAGCCGACCCGAACCGGCTCCGTACGCCACAGCCTGACCGAACTGACCGTCGTCGCCGTCCTCGCAGAGGTGGTGCTCGGTCTGGTCGGCGGCCCGCCGGCGGTCGTCGCCGGGGCGGCCGTACTCGTCGCCGTCGCCCTGCTCACCGGCCGGTACGTGGCCGGCGCCGGGTCCGAGGACGTGGGCCTGCGCCGGCGGCCGCGGCTGATGGACTCGCACGAGCCGGGCCTGTCCGACTGGCGCTGGACCGTGCGCCAGGGGCTGACGCCGGACCGCGACGCCCAGCTGCTGCGCGGCCGGCTCCAACGGCTGTTCGCCGCCCGGCTGTCGGAGGAGCACCACGTCTCGCTCACCGCCGACCGGCAGCGGGCGGCGGAGCTGATCGGCGCCCGCCTCTGGCCGTGGATCGACCCGGTCGGCGAGCCGCCGGCCCCGGCCTTCCCGCCGGACGTCCTGCGGGAGCTCGTCGACCGGTTGGAGTCCCTGTAGCCGCCCGGCCGAGCGTCCTTCCAGCCATGAGTTCCGACGCCGAGGCGTCCGCAGCCGCCTGTCCCGTCCGTTCCGTCCGTCCCGCCCGTCCCGCCCGTCCCCTCAGGAGAGCCATGACCGCCGACCCGCAGGCCCCCGTCGACCCGAGCGACCACGGCGGGCCCGGAGAGCTGACGCCGCAGCAGGCCGGGGAGCGCGTCCGCGCGGTGCTGAAGGAGATCGAACGCGCCGTCGTCGGCAAGCCCGACGCGCTGCGCCTGGTGATGCTGGGCATCGTCGCCGGCGGCCATGTGCTGATCGAGGACCTGCCGGGGCTCGGCAAGACGCTGCTGGCCCGCTCGTTCGCGACCACCCTGGGCCTGGACTTCCGCCGGATCCAGTTCACGCCCGACCTGCTGCCCTCGGACGTCACCGGCGCGCCGTTCTACGACCAGCACAGCGGCGAGATGGTGTTCCGGCCCGGCCCGCTCTTCACCCAGCTGCTGCTGGCCGACGAGATCAACCGCACCCCGCCGAAGACCCAGGCCGCGCTGCTGGAGGCGATGGCCGAGGGCCAGGTCTCGGTCGACGGCGCCACCCGCCGCCTGCCGCAGCCCTTCGCGGTGATCGCCACCGCCAACCCGATCGAGTACGAGGGCACCTACTCCCTGCCCGAGGCCCAGCTGGACCGCTTCCTGCTGCGGGTGCGGATGGGGTACCTGTCCACCGGTCTGGAGGCCGCGATGCTGCGCGCCCGGCTGGACCGCTCCGCCCCCGAGGCGGTGCTCGACACCGTCAGCAGCCCCGCCGAACTGCTCGCCGTACGGGCCGCGGTCGAGCGCGTCGAGGTCGACGAGGACCTCGTCGACTACGTCGTCGCGCTGGTCGACGCCACCCGCAACGACCAGCAGATCCAGGTCGGCGCCTCGCCGCGCGGCGGCCTCGCGCTGGTGCAGCTGGCCCGGGCGCACGCGATGCTGCAGGGCCGCGACTACCTGATACCGGAGGACGTCAAGGAACTCGCCGTCCCCGCGCTGGCCCACCGCGTCACCCTCAAGCCGGAGTTGTGGGTGCGCCAGGTCGAGGCGGACGAGGTGCTGGCGCGGGTGGTCGCCGGTGTTCCGGCGCCGCAGACGGTACCGCGCGCCGCCGGGCCGGGCGTGGACGCCGCGCGGTGACCGTCCCGCCTCCCGCCGCAGGCCCGCCTCCTGCCCCCGACCCGGTGACCGCCCGCATCCTCGCCCGCAGCGCCCGGGCCACCGCCGACGGCCTGCCCAGCAGCCCGCCCTCGCCGCACTGGCGGGCCGCCGAACGGACCCTGCGGCTGCTCTCCGTCGCCACCGCCGCCGCCGTGGCCGCCCTGCTGACCGGTCACGGCTGGCTGCTCGCCCTGGCCGCCGCCCCCGCCGTGCTGCTCGCCCTGGCGGCCCCGGGCGGCGGCCGGCCCACCGAGCTGGCGGCCACCGTCACCGTGGAGCCGCGCCGTTGCTTCGAGGGCGAGCGCATCACCGCCCGCATCGAGATCCACCAGGACGGGCGGACCGGCCCGCTCGACCCCACCATCGCCCTGGGCCCCGGCGTCGTCCTGGAGGCGCTGACCGTGCGCCCCACCGGCGTGGACCTCGCCCTGCGCGCCGACAGCTGGGGCCGCTGGAGCCTGGGCACCGTCGACATCGACGTGCACGACGCCGGCGCCCTGACCCGCCGCACCGTACGGACCGAGCTCGGCACCGCGGACGTCTTCCCGGTGCCCGCGACCGCCCGCCTGACCCCGATCCCGGTCCGGCTGCCCGAGCGCCTCGGCGAACACACCACCCGCCACGACGGCGCCGGCGTCGAGGTGGTCGGCGTCCGCCCGTACGTCCACGGCGAGCGCCAGCGGCGCATCCACTGGCCCTCCACCACCCGCCGCGGCAGCATCCAGATCAACCAGTTCGCCGCCGAACGCGCCTCCGACGCCGTCGTCCTGCTCGACACGCTCGACGACGTGCACGACCCGGCCACCGGACTGTCCAGCCTGGACGAGAGCCTGCGCGCCGCCGTCGGACTGACCCGCGCCTACCTGCGCCGGCACGACCGGGTCGGCCTGATCGCGGTCGGCGGGCAACTGCGCTGGCTCACCGCCGGCACCGGCGACCGCCAGGTGTACCGGATGGTCGAGAGCGTGCTGGAGGTCCGCCAGGACCGGGCCCACCGCGGGCCCGCGCTGCCCCGGCTGCCGCTGACCGCTCTGCCGGGCCACACCCTCGTCTACGCGTTCACCCCGCTCGCCGACCAGCGGATCCTGGAGGTGCTCGGCCGCGTCGCCGACCACGGCAACCCGCTGGTGGTGGTGGAGATCCCGGTCGGCGAGCCCGTGGTCGAACAGGACGACGAGGTGGGTGCGTTGGCCCTGCGGCTCTGGCGCGCCGAGCGGGAGGCGATGCGCGCCGCCCTGCGCGGGCGCGGCGTCCCGGTCGCCCGCTACGTTCCCGGCGAGGCGCTGGACCTCGCCCTCGCGCCGCTGCTGCGCCGCCGGATCACAGGAGGATCCCGATGACGAACCGGCTGGAGAGGATCCTCCTGTGCGTCGTCGGCGACGCCCTGTTGCTGGCCTGCGCCGGGGTCGGCGCCGACGACGGCGCGGCCGCCCTGGTCGGGCCGGTCGGACTCGTCGCCCTGCTCGCCGTGGCGACCTGGGCCGCCCCGCCGCCGCCCGAGCCGGAGCGCCGCCCCACCACCTGGCCGGCCCGGCTGGCCACCCGGCGCACCACCGCGCTGGCGACCGGCTGCGTCCTGCTCGCCGCCCTCGGCGAGCCCGGCCTCTGGCGGGGCGCGGCTGTCGCCGTCCTGCTGACCGCCTACCTGCTGCTGCTCGACGCCTTCGGCCCCGACCGCCGCCGCCCCCGCCCCGCCCACACCGTCGCCGCCCTCGCGGCCTCCGCCCTCACCCTCCCGGCCGCCCTCACCGACACCGGCGCGGGCGAGTGGTCGCGGCCCCTCGCCCTCCTCGGCATCCTGACCGCCGCCACCGGCCTCGCCCTCGCCCTACGCCCCCGCCGGGAGAACTGACAATCCGGCTGCTCCCGGCACAGGAAGTCGGACCGGTCGACTTCCTGTGCCGGGCGCCCCCGGGCGCGGGCAGGAGCCGGAAGTCGAACTGGCCGACTTTCTGTGCCAGGTCCAGCACGGCACTGCCCGCATTCCCCAGGGCGCGGGCAGGAGCGGGAAGTCGGACCGGCCGACTTCCCGCACCGGAACGAACGTGGCGGCGGCGGGAGCCGCGGCCCCGGCAGCGGGCTGCGTCAGGCCGCGGCGCCGCGCCGAGGAGCGCAGCCGCGTCGTGGCCTTCCACCTGCTCTGCCGCCGGGACGGCCGCCCCGCACCGGGTGCCCTTGGTAACGCCTACCGGTGGGTGTTCTTGACGTTGGGCTGCGCCTTCTGGTTGTAGATCTCCTTGCCGTCGGCGTTGAAGGCGTGGACGTAGGGGGTCGCGGGGAAGCGCTTCTCGTTGGGGTCGGTGGAGACGGCCGCCGTGTGGACGAACGCGCCGCCCGCCATCACGGCCGGGTACTGGGTCGGGTCGTCGCCGTAGCTGACGGTGATCTTGGCGACGTCGGACGTGTAGTGCCCGGCGCCCAGCGAGAGGTACTGCCCGGGAGCGACCGGCTCGCTGAAGCTGTCGAAGAACGCGATCCGGTGACCGGTGCCCCAGAGGCGGTCGTTGATGAAGGTCGGCGGGGAGGACAGGCTGTTGCCGCTGCTGCCCTTCGTCTCGCACTGCACGTACTTTCCGGCGGAGTTGACGGCGACGACCACGCCGTCGGTGTCGGACGAGGCGACGGGGGTGCGGACCGCGATCACCGCGTTGTACTGCGACGCGTCGGAGCCCAGGCAGGTGCCCAGGATCCCGGCGACGGTCCCGGCGTCGATCGGGGTCGTCGTCGTGCTGGTGACGGTGAAAGCGGCCGGGGCGCCAGGCGCACCGGTGACGGCCGTGCCGCTGCCGGAGGCCGGGGCGGCGGGCGCGGTGGCCGGGGCGGCGGCGGGCGCGGCCTCCGGCGTGGCGGTCGGCGTGGTGGCCGGGGCGGCGGCGGGCTCGCTGTGGATCGTGGGGGCGGGGGTGGAGGTGCCGGTCGCGGCGGTGGCCATTCCCCCGGCGGCCGCGACGGCCGCGGCGGTCGCGGTGGCGGCGATGAGCATGATCGGGCGGATGCGCATGGATCCGTGTCCTTTCCTGCGGGCGTCCGGTTGACGCCGGCACCCCTGTAGGCCCCCCGATGCCCGGCGGGTCGCACCCCGCACGCGTGATCCATGTCATAGGCCGCGGGTGCGACCCCGGCACGGCGCTCGTGCGTACAGGGCGGGAGGCTTCACCCGCGACGCACGGCTTTCACCGCCGTGGGCGAGGAGTGCCTCCTCACGACCCGCTTGTGCCGCGAGCTGCCGGACAGTCCCAGAAGAGAGAGGCCCTTGATGACGCCACAGGAGTTCGACGCGTTCTACGCGGCGTCCTTCTCCCGCCTGACCGGGCAGCTCTACGCGATTACCGGCGACTGGTCCGAAGCGCAGGACGTGGTCCAGGAAGCCTTCATTCGTGCGTGGGACCGAAGGCGCACCCTCGACCCGGACGACGCCCCGGAGGCATGGATCCGGACCACGGCCCGGCGGCTGGCCCACTCCCGCTGGCGGCGGCTGGCCCGGGGCCTGCACTTGGCCGGCCGCCACCACCGCCAGGAACCACCCACCGTCGAGCCGCCCAGTGAGGAGCACCTGATGCTGGTCACCGCGCTCCGGTGCCTGCCCGAGGCACAGCGGGCCGCGCTCGTCCTGCACCACATGTGCGACCTGTCCGTCGAGCAGGTCGCGGCCGAGACCGGCGCCGGCGTCAGCGCCGTCAAGAGCCGCCTCGCCCGAGGCCGGACCGCGCTTGCGGCCATACTCGCCGACCGGACCCCGACCAGCGAGGAAGGAAAGCTCCGTGTCTGACCCCACGCACGACACCCTCGGCGACCGGCTGCGGCTGCTCGGCACGCAGATGTCCGCACCGACCCTGCCCGCTGCGGAGATCCGCCGCCGCGCCGACCGGCGCCGCCACCGCCGGCGCGCCCTGGGCACGGCAGTGGCCTGCACCGCCGTAGCCCTGTGCCTGGCCCTCCCGTCCGTGCTGAACTCACCGGGGCCGAAGCACTCACCGGGGACGCAGAACTCACCGGCACCGCAGCGATCGCCGGAACCACAACAAGGAGCGGCCACCTCGGACGCCTCCTCCGCGCCGGCTTCTCCCGCCCCTCCGGCCGCTTTCACCGTCACCAGCACGGCGACGACCCCGATCGACGCCGGGACTGTCGCCGGGATCCTGGGCACCTGCCTGGGCTCGGACGCGTCGCGGTACCACGCGGTGATCGCGGTCCGCACTCCCGTCGCCTCGTCCGACACCGACGGCGTGGTCGTCGCCGTCGACTCCGCCGGAAAGTATGTGCAGTGCGAGTCGAAGGGCGACAAGGGCAGCAGCATGTCGGCCCCTCCGACGCTCATCAACGGCCGCCTGTGGGGCGCCGGTCACCGGATCGAGTTCTTCGACGGCTTCAGCGCGCCGGCCGGTGATGGGCAGCATCTCTCGCTGGGGGCCGGGCACTACACGCCCGAGGTCGCCAAGATCACCGTCAGCTACGGCGATGACCCGACCCAGTACCCGGTCGTCATGGCGGGCGGAGCGTTCGTCCACACGGCGGCCGTCTCCCCAGGCGCCAACGGGAACGCTTTCCCGCCGGTCTCCTACGTCCACGCCTTCGGCGCGGACGGCAAGGAGATCTACAACCAGAAGACCCAGACTGCCGCCAAGAACACCCCCCGGTAGGCGCGACCGCAGGGGTTCGGTGAAAGCCCACGCATGTGTGGTTGGTTCGGCGGCGCCTGCGCAGTAGCGCGGGCGCCGCCGGGGTTTTCAGGCGTGGGTGGGGAGTTCGCCGGTGTGGATGGCGGTGAGGAAGGAGTGCCAGGCGGTGGTGGTGAAGGTGAGGGTGGGGCCGTCGGGGTCCTTGCTGTCGCGGACCGGGACTATGCCGGTATGGCCGTCGGCGACTTCGACGCAGTCGCCGTCACCGTTGCTGTAGGTGCTCTTGCGCCATTGAGCACCTTGGAAGTCATGCGTCATTTGCTGTACTCCTCCGCGACCTTCCTCAACCACGAGATCGACCTCTCGGGTTGAGTCGATGAGGCCATGAGCCGATGGAATATGTCTTCATGGCGGGAAATCTCAGGCTGTTGCTCGATGTAGGTCTTCGTGGTGACCGTCTCTGAATAGACGATGCTGCCTGGGATGTCGCTGAAGGAGAGGACCGAGAACGATGAGCCCATTGCGGCATGGGCGCCCGCCGAGAACGGGAGCACCTGGACCGTGATGTTCGGGCGTTCCTCTGCCATCGCCGCAATGTGGTTCAGCTGTTCGGCCATGACGCTCTCGTCGCCGACCGGCCGTCGCATGGCGGCTTCGCCGACGATCGCCCAGAGCTGAGGTGGGTCGTGGCGATCGAGGATGGCCTGCCGCTGCATGCGGAGGGCCAGCCTCAGTTCCAGTTCCTCGGTGGACTCGGTCGGTTTCATTGAGCGCATGATGTTCCGTGCGTAGTGCTCGGTTTGAAGCAGGCCGGGAACAAGCTCGCACTGGAAGGTCGAGATTCTCGTGGCGTCTGCTTCAAACCCCACATACGCACGGAAGCGCTCCGGTAGCGCGTCGCCGTAGGCATGCCACCAGCCCTGTTGCCGGCTCTGCCTGGTGAGGCTGAGGAACTGCTTCACCTCATCGGGTGAAGTGATGCCGTAGTGGGCCAACAGCTTTGCCGCGTCGCGCTCTTGTAGGGAGACCAGGCCGCTCTCGATGCGGCTCAGCTTGGAGGCGGACCACCCCAGGGCGGCGGCCACGTCCTTCGCGCTCAAGTCCCGTTGCGCGCGCAACTTGCCAAGCTCCCCGCCGAGCCTACGCCGCAGCACGGTCGGACTGCTCACCCGTCACACTCCCTGGCTGTTCGGTTCCTTGCATAGTTTGCCACCCCTCCTGAAGCCTCAACCATGCTGGCAGCGGATGCAATTGCAGATTGGATGCGCTTGCGCGCAATCTGCCGCGAGGTGCATGCTACATCCAGTGACTCGACGGTTCTTCTGGGTGACTACCGGGCATTTCCATGCCCGTCCGGCCGTCTCCGTGGCAGCACCACGCCTTCAACTCCCTGCATCAGGAAGGTGAATCCGCCATGTCCTCCTGCCTCCCCTCCTCTCCCTCCCTCTCCTGCTGGCTCCCGCGCAGCAGGCGCTCGCCGGGCGAAGCGCGCCGGTTGCTCGAAAAGCTGCTCGACGGTGCGCCCGGGGGTGAACGCTTCCTCGAATCCGGGCGGTTGCTCGTCAGTGAGCTCGTCACCAACGCCGTTCTGCACGGCACGCCGATGGGGCGGCGGGTGCAGATCGTCCTCAGCGTCGACCGTCAACGCCTCCGCATCGAGGTGCACGACGCCCGGGGCGAGCGCGGCCCCGTGCTGCGGGCGGCCGGTGGGGAGGACGAGTCCGGGCGCGGGCTCGCGATCGTCAAGTTGCTGGCCCACCGCTGGGGTTGCTGCCCGCGCGAGGGTGGCGTGGGCAAGATCGTGTGGGTCGAGGTCGAGGTCGAGTCGCCCGTCGGGCGTGCCCGGTGACGCCGGCGCGGCTCGTCACCGTCGAGGTCGTCGGCCTGGTCCCGCCCGCGACCTACGCCCTCCTCTCCGAAGCCCTGTCCGACCTCTGGGCGGCCGTCCGCTTCCAGCCCATGAGCAGACCGCAGTGGCAGCAGCTGGAATGCTGCCTCGTCGGCCCCGGGGCCGAGCGCTTCGTCGCCGAACGCCTCGACAGCGACGGAGTGTTGGAGCTCCCGGCCGGAGAGATCCGGATCCGGCTGGGATGGGTCACTCCGTGAACTCGCCCCCCGCCGGCTCCGGGCCGGTGGCGGGGTCGCGGGTCAGCAGGTAGCGGGCGCCCGGGCCGGCGGCGGCGGCGCGGTCGGCGGCGTTGTAGAGGCCGCAGCGGGTCAGGGACAGGCAGCCGCAGCCGATGCAGCCGGTGAGCTTCGCCTTGAGCCGCTCCAACTCCGCGATCTGTTCGTCGATCCGGCTCTGCCAGGACTGCGCGACACCGTCCCACTCCGCCCCGCTCGGCGCGCGGTGCTCGGGGAGGCGGTCCAGGGCGACCTTGGCCTCGTCCAGGGACAGGCCGACCCGCTGGGCCGCCCGGACGAAGGCGATGCGGCGCAGTGTGCCGCGGGTGTAGCGGCGCTGGTTGCCGGTGGTGCGGGTGGCGTGGATCAGCCCCAGCTTCTCGTAGTACCGCAGGGCGGAGGCGGCGAGGCCGCTGCGGTCGGCGAGCTGGCCGATGGTGAGGAGGTCGTGCCGGCCGGGGGTGTGGGCGCTCATGTGTGCACTCTAGCGCTTGACTTGAAGTCGACTTCAAGTAGCAGCATCGAGGGCATGAACACGACGCCCCCCACTTCCCTCAGCTACCCCGAGCTGTCGGGTCTGATGGCCTTGATGACCGGCGACGAGAAGCACGGTCCGGCCGCCACCTCCACCCTGGACGCGCTGTGGGTGCTCTACGACCGGGTCCTGCGGGTGACCCCCGCCACCGCCGACGACCAGGACCGGGACCGCTTCCTGCTCTCCAAGGGCCACGGCCCGATGGCCTACTACGCCGTCCTCGCCGCCAAGGGCTTCCTCGACCCGGCGGTGCTCCCCAGCTTCGGCGCCTACGACTCGCCGCTCGGCCACCACCCGGACCGCCTGCTGATCCCCGGGGTGGAGATCAGCTCCGGCTCGCTCGGCCACGGCCTGCCGATCGCCGTCGGCACGGCGCTCGGCCTGCGCGCTCAGGGGCTCACCGACCCGGCGGTCTGGGTGCTGATCGGGGACGCCGAGTTCGACGAGGGTTCCAACCACGAGGCGGTGGCCTTCGCCGGCGCCTACGGGCTGGACCGGCTGCACGCCCTGGTGATCGACAACTCCTCGGCCACCCACGGCTGGCGGGGCGGCATCGCCGCGCGCTTCGCCGCCGAGGGCTGGTCGGCCGAGACGGTGGACGGCCGCGACCACGACGCGCTGTACGCCGCGTACACCGCCGCGCACCCCGGCCGGCCGCGGGTCGTGGTGGCCCGCGTCGAGCCGAAGAACTCCTGAGCCGGAAAGGGCCCGAACACCCCATGGACACCATGCGCGACCGCTTCATCGCGACCGCCTCCCGTCTGCTGGACGAGGACCCGCGCCTCGCGCTCGTCCTGGCCGACATCAGCGCCGCCGGCTTCGCCCCGGCCGCCGAGCGGCACCCGGACCGGCTGATCAACGTCGGCATCCGCGAGCAGCTGCTGATCGGCGCCACCGCCGGTCTGGCGTTCACCGGGCTGCGCCCGATCGCCCACACCTTCGCCAGCTTCCTCGTCGAGCGCCCCTTCGAGCAGGTGAAGCTCGACCTCGGCCACCAGGGCGTCGGCGCCGTACTGGTGAGCGCGGCCGGCTCGTACGACTGGCCGGCCGGCGGCCGGACCCACATGGCGCCGGGCGACGTCGCGCTGCTGGCCACCCTGCCCGACTGGACGGTGCACGTGCCCGGCCACCCGGACGAGGCCGAGCGGTTGCTGCGGCACGCGGTGGCGGACGGTGACCGCAAGGTGTACGTGCGCCTGTCCGACCACAGCAACGAGCGCGCCACCGCGATCGAGCCGGGCCGCTTCACCGTCGTGCGCAGCGGCACCCGCGGCACGGTGGTCGCGGTCGGTCCGATGCTGGACGCCGTGCTGGCCGCCACCGAGAACCTGGACGTCACCGTGCTCTACGCGGCCACCGTCCGGCCGTTCGACGCCGCCGCGCTGCGCGCCGCCACCGGGAGCGCCGCCACCGGGCGGAGCGCGGACGTGGTGCTGGTCGAGCCCTACCTGGCCGGCACCTCCGCCAACGAGGCCCACGAGGCGCTCGCCGACCGCCCGCACCGGCTGCTCGCCCTCGGCGTGCCGCGCGCCGAGCACCGCCAGTACGGATCGATCCCGGAGCATCTGGCCGCCTACGGTCTGGACGCGCACGGGCTGCGCGACCGGATCGGCGCCTTCCTCGGGTGATCCGGCGTCAAAGACGCACAATCACAACGGAGTCAGGTGCGAGTGTGATCGCTCCTTCGGAGCCGGAGTGCCCGCCGAACGCCGCCACCACCTCCCCGCCCAGCGGCAGAGCCGCGGCCGACGCCCCGAGGTTGACCGCCACCCGGTAGGGCCCCCGGTGCACCACCAGCCACCCGGCGGCCTCGTCGGCGTCGACCCGCACCGCCGCCAGATCGGGGTCGGACAGCTCCGGGCTGTCCCGCCTGAGCCGGACCAACAGCCGGTACCAGTGCAGCAGTTCGCTGTGCGGAGCGCGCCGGGGCTCGGTCCAGTCCAGGACGGAGCGCAGCACGGTGGCCGGCTCCTGCGGGTCCGGTACCGCGTCCGCCGCCCAGCCGTGCTCGGCGAACTCCCGCCGCCGGCCCCGGCGGACGGCCTCGGCGAGGTTGGGGTCGGTGTGGTCGGTGAAGTACTGCCAGGGGGTGGCCGCGCCCCACTCCTCGCCCATGAACAGCATCGGCGTGAACGGTGAGGTCAGCACCAGTGCGGCGCCGCAGGCGAGCCGGCCGGGGGAGAGGCCGGCGGAGATCCGGTCGCCCAGGGCGCGGTTGCCGATCTGGTCGTGGGTCTGCAGGTAGCCGAGCAGGCGGTCCCCGTGCGCGGGCGGGAACGGCCGGCCGTGGTGGCGGCCGCGGAAGGAGGACCAGCTGCCGTCGTGGAACCAGCCCCGGGTGAGGGCCTTGGCCACCGCGGCGAGCGGGGCGGCGGCGAAGTCCCCGTAGTAGCCCTGGGACTCGCCGGTGAGGGCGCAGTGCAGGGCGTGGTGGAAGTCGTCGCTCCACTGGGCGGCGAGCCCCTGCCCGCCGGCCTCGCGCGGGGCGGTGGTGCGCGGGTCGTTGCGGTCGGACTCGGCGATCAGGAACAGCGGCCGGTTGGTGGTCACCGCCAACCGGTCCACCGCGCGGGCGAGTTCCTCCAGGAAGTGGACGGCCCGGTCGTCGGCGAGGGCGTGCACGGCGTCCAGCCGCAGGCCGTCGATCCGGTAGTCGCGCAGCCAGGCGAGGGCGCTGCCGATCAGATAGGCGCGCACCTCGTCGGAGCCGGGCGCGTCCAGGTTGACGGCCGAGCCCCAGGGGGTGTGGTGCCGATCGGTGAAGTACGGGCCGAACATCGGCAGGTAGTTGCCGGCGGGGCCGAGGTGGTTGTGGACCACGTCGAGGACGACGCCGAGGCCCTTGCGGTGTGCGGCGTCGACGAAGCGCTTCAGTCCCTCGGGCCCGCCGTAGGGCTCGTGCACGGCCCACGGCGAGACGCCGTCGTAGCCCCAGCCGTGCTTGCCGGGGAACGGGCAGACCGGCAGCAACTCGACGAAGTCCACGCCCAGTTCGACCAGGTGGTCCAGTCGCTCGGCCGCCGCCTCGAAGGTGCCGGCCGCGGTGAAGGTGCCGATGTGCAGCTCGTACAGCACGGAGCCGGCGAGCGGGCGGCCCCGCCACCCGGTGTGGGACCAGTTGAACGCGGCGTGGTCGACCGCGCGGCTCGGCCCGTCGGGGCCGTGCGGCTGCCGGGGCGAGCGCGGGTCGGGCAGCGGCCGGCCGCCGTCCAGGACGAACGCGTAGTCCCCGGCGGGCGCCTCGCCGTGCCACCACCCGGCGCGGGCGCCGTCCCGGGCCAGCGCGTTCGGTCGGCCGTCGACGGCCACCTCGACCCGCTCGGCGGCGTACGGTGCCCAGACCTCGTACCTCATGCCGCACCCCTCCTGGTCAGCAGGGCCACCGGGAGGTCGGCCAGCAGGTCCTTCACCAGCACCGGCCCGGACGGGACGGGGCGGCCGGTCAGCGCGTCGGTCCACTCGCCCCCGGTGGGCAGGTGCAGTTCGGTGCCGCGCCAGCCGCCGTCCCGGGCGAGCCCGTACGGCAGCCGGGTGACGACGGTCACGACGTCCGGTCCGCGCCCGAAGGCGAGCAGGTGTCCGGCGGCCGGGCCGACGGCGGTGAGCGGCCGGTGGGCGCCCAGCGGACGGGTGCGGCGCAGGTGCAGGGCGGTGGTGGTGAGGTGCAGCTTCTCGCGCGCGAGGTCGCCCGCGCGGGCGGTCGCGGAGTCGGTGAGCCGGACGGCCAGCGCCCCGAGGTCGACGGCCCGCCGGTTGTCCGGGTCGACCAGGGTGTACAGCGGCTCCTCGCTGCCCTGGTAGAGGTCGGGCACGCCGGGCACGGTGAGGTGCAGCAGCGCGGCGGCCAGCGTGTTGCTGCGCGCGTACGGGGCGAGCGCGGCCACGTACCCCTCGATCCGGGGGAGCAGCCCGGGGTTGCCGAAGACGGCGTGCACCCGGTCGGCGAGGGCGCGTTCGAAGCGGACGTTCTGGGTGGTCCAGGAGGTGTGGACCTTGGCCTCCCGGGCGGCCTTGAGCACGGCGGCGACCAGCCGTTCGGGGGTGGCCGGCCAGGCGGCGACCAGGGTCTGCCAGAGCAGCCAGTCGCTGTCGGGGTCGAAGCGGGCGGCCGGTCCGTGCCCCGCCGCGGTGGACCAGGCGGCGGCCTCGGCGGCCCAGGCCTCGGGCTGCTCGGCCAGCACGGCGAGCCGGGCGCGGGCGTCGGCGCTGCGCTTGGTGTCGTGGGTGGAGAGCGCCGTCATGGTGTGCGGCCAGTGCCGTTCGACGTAGTGGCACCAGGCGTGGAAGTCCTCGGGCCGCAGCCCGGGGTGGGCGGGTTCGCCGCCGACCTCGTTGAGGCTCAGCAGCGCGTTCCACCGGTAGAAGGCGGTGTCCTCGACGCCCTTGGCGGCGACCGCGGCGGCGGTCTGGGCGAAGCGGACGGCGAACTCGTCCTGCTCGGGGCCGCGCCCGAGGGTGCCCTCGGCGAGGGCGGCGACAAAACGGTCGGTGGCGTCGGTCGGCCCGCCGTCGGAGGCGAGCGCCTCGTGCAGTTGCCGGGCGGAGGCCTCCGGCAGCGGCTCCCCGGGGCGTACGTACGGCCGGTAGGCGGGGTAGCCGGTGAGCAGCCGGCGCAGCGCGGCGCGCAGCCGCTGCGGAGGGTGGTCGGCGTGCGCGGGGTCGGCGGCGCCGAGCCGGGCGGCCAGCCGGGCCAGACGCTCCACCTCGGCGGCGAGCTCGCCCTCGGGAGCGGTCATGTCGGCCCGCCCCTGCCGGGCGGCGGCCAGCGCCGGGTGCGGGTCGGCGCAGGGTTCGCCGTCCGGCGGTGCGCCGGTGAGGAACGCCTCGTACGCCCCGGCCAGCCGGCAGGCGCCCGCGTGGTGGGTGAGCACGCCGTCGATCCGGCGCAGCGCGTCGTACCCGGTGGTGCCGGCGCACGGCCAGTCGGCGGGTAGCCGCTCCTCGCCGGTGAGGATCTTCTCGACCACGACGTAGGCGCCGCCGGTGGCCTCGGAGAGCCGTTCCAGGTAGCCGCGCGGGTCGGCGAGCCCGTCCGGGTGGTCGATCCGGAAGCCGTCCAGCACCCCCTCGCGGTGCATCCGCAGCAGTGTGCCGTGGGTGGCCTCGAACACCTCCGGGTCCTCGACCCGGACCGCGATCAGCTCGTTGACGGTGAAGAACCGCCGGTAGTTCAGCTCGGTGCGGGCCAGCCGCCACCAGGCCAGCCGGTACCACTGCCGGGCGAGCAGGTCGGGAAGCGCGAGGCGCTCGGTGCCGGGGCGCAGCGGCAGGACGTGGTCGTGGTAGCGCAGCGTGTCGCCGTCGACGGCGAGCTGGTCGAGGACGGCGCCGAGCCGGTCGCCGAGCAGCGGCAGCAGCACCCGGCCGCGCCCGGGGGCGTCGGGCGGGCCGGGCTGGGCGGTCCAGTCGATGTCGAACCAGCGGGCGTAGGGCGAGTCGGGGCCGTCCCGCAGGACCTGCCAGAGCGGGCGGTTGAGGTGCTCGGGGGCGGGCACGGCCATGTGGTTGGGCACCACGTCGGCGAGCAGCCGCAGGCCGTGCCGGTGCGCCTCGGCGGCCAGGGCGCGCAGGGCCGGCTCGCCGCCGAGCTGCTCGGCGATCCGGCCGTGGTCGACGGTGTCGTAGCCGTGGGCGGAGCCGGGCACGGGCTCCAGCAGCGGGGAGAGATGCAGGTGGGAGACGCCGAGGGCGGCCAGGTAGGGGACGGCGGCGGTGGCGTCGTGCAGGGTGAAGCCGGGCTGGAGCTGGAGCCGGTACGTGGCGGTCGGGACAGTGGTGGTGGTGGCGGTCGGGGCGCGGGTGGCGGCGGGGGTGGGGACGGAGGCGGCCGGGCGTGGCTGCGCGGGCTCGGCGGCGTGGGTCATGCCTCCATGCCTACCCGGCGGGGAGCGGGGGCAAGACCCGTTGCTGATCCGAACAGGTGAGCGGGGGTGTCGGGGCGCTCACCGGCCCGGTGCTCAGTGGCCCCGGCGCCGCCGGCTCCGCGGCACCGTGAAGTAGCCCGGACGCTGCGGTCCGCCGGCCCCGGAGCGTTCGAGCCTGAGGATCAGACCGTGCTCGGCCCTGGCGTCCGCCACCCGGGCGGCGGCGTCCGGGTCGTCCGCGTACTGGGTGATCGCGCTGTTGAACATCGTCGCGGTCGGCTCGGTGATCGGCCGGCCGGCCGGGTCGTCCCAGACCAGGGTGGTTCCCGCCGCGTACAGCCGGGGGCTGTCGCGCGGCGAGCCGTCCGGGTGGCGGCCGTCGCTCCGGTAGTACGCCAGCGCCTCGGCGACCGAACCGCGCGGGTGCGGCCGCCGGGGGTCCTGGTACAGGCCGCTGCCCCAGTCGGCGACCCCGGCCGCCTCGATCCGGCACAGCAGTTCCGGGACGTCCGGCCCGGCGGCGAAGTAGGCGGTCACGGCGAGCTGGCAGACCAGCTCCAGGCGGTGACCGGGGTCGAGCCCGAGCTCGGGCCGGAACCGCCGGTCGTCCACCTGGGTGACGACGTGGACCACCCCGTCGACCGCGCCGAGCCGCTCGATCAGGCCCTCGACTGCGGCGCGCTCGGCGGCCAGGGCGGCCTCCGCCTCCGGGGTGCGGGCGCGTGCCAGCACCCGCTGGTACGGGGGCGGGCGGCGGATCGTCGCGTCCGCGATCCGGCCGGGAACGGAGAGCAGGGTCCCGATCAGGAACTCCGTCGTGGTCAGATGATCGCCCGCCATGCCGGCCGCCCCCTCGGTCCCCGGTTCCTCCGGGGACCACCGTGGCCCGGGCGACGGCCGGTGCGCAAGATCCGCCGGTGAACCGCGACACCGTTGTTGCTCAGGCGGGACGCTGCAGCACCATCAGCGCGCGGTCGGTGAGCCACAGGGTGTCGCCGGCCTTGACCCGGGCCCCGGCGCCGGGGGCGGGCAGCCGGGGCAGGGCGGTGTCCACCACCACCTGCCACTCCTGGCCGTGTCCGGCCGGCACGGTGAACTCCAGCGGCTCGAAGTGCGCGTTGAACATCAGCAGGAAGGAGTCGTCGACGATCCGCCCGCCGCGCCGGTCCGGCTCCGAGATGGCGTAGCCGTTCAGGAACACGGTGAGCGACTTGGCGTGGCTGGCGCCCCAGTTGCGCTTGGTCATCTCCTCCCCGGCCGGGGTGAACCAGGCGATGTCGGTGAGGTCCTCGTACTCGCCGCCGCCCCCGCCCTCCCCGGCGGGCCGCCCCGGGACCGGACGGCCGTGGAAGAAGCGCCGACGCCGGAACACCGGGTGGTCGCGGCGCAGCCAGACCATCCGCTGGGTGAATTCCAGCAGCCTGGTCCGCGGCCCGTCCCCCTCCGGCCAGTGCACCCAGGTGAGCTCGTTGTCCTGGCAGTAGGTGTTGTTGTTGCCCTGCTGGGTGCGGCCGAACTCGTCGCCGTGGGACACCATCGGCACGCCCTGGGAGAGCATCAGGGTGGCGAGGAAGTTCCGCTGCTGACGCGCCCGCAGCTCCTCGACGGCCGGGTCGTCGGTGGGGCCCTCGGCGCCGCAGTTCCAGGAGCGGTTGAAGGACTCGCCGTCCCGGTTGCCCTCGCCGTTGGCCTCGTTGTGCTTCTCGTTGTAGGAGACCAGGTCGCGCAGGGTGAAGCCGTCGTGGCAGGTGACGAAGTTGATCGAGGCGATCGGGCGGCGGCCGTCGTCCTGGTAGAGGTCGGAGGAGCCGGTGAGCCGGGAGCCGAACTCGGCGAGGGTGGCGTTCTCGCCGCGCCACAGGTCGCGCACGGTGTCCCGGTACATGCCGTTCCACTCCGTCCACAGCGGGGGGAAGTTGCCGACCTGGTAGCCGCCCTCGCCGAGGTCCCAGGGCTCGGCGATCAGCTTGGCCTGGGAGACCACCGGGTCCTGCTGGACGAGGTCGAAGAACGAGGAGAGCCGGTCCACCTCGTGGAACTGCCGGGCGAGGGTGGCGGCGAGGTCGAAGCGGAAGCCGTCCACGTGCATCTCGGTGACCCAGTAGCGCAGTGAGTCCATGATCAGCTGGAGCACGTGCGGGCTGCGCATCAGCAGGCTGTTGCCGGTGCCGGTGGTGTCCTCGTAGAACCGCTGGTCCTGGGCGAGGCGGTAGTAGGAGACGTTGTCCAGGCCGCGCAGCGAGAGCGTGGGCCCGAGGTGGTTGCCCTCGGCGGTGTGGTTGTAGACGACGTCGAGGATGACCTCGATGCCGGCCGCGTGCAGCGCCTTCACCATCGACTTGAACTCCTGCACCTGCTGGCCGCGGTCGCCGGTGGAGGAGTAGGAGGAGTGCGGGGCGAAGAAGCCGACGGTGTTGTAGCCCCAGTAGTTGGCCAGCCCGAGGTCGCGCAGCCGGTGGTCGCGGACGAACTGGTGCACCGGCATCAGCTCGATCGCGGTGACCCCGAGCTTGGCGAGGTGCTCGATGACGGCGGGGTGGGCGACGCCCGCGTAGGTGCCGCGGATCTCCTCGGGGATCCCCGGGTGCAGCTTGGTCAGGCCCTTCACATGGGCCTCGTAGAGCACGGTGCGGTGGTAGTCGGTGCGCGGCGGGCGGTCGGTGCCCCAGTCGAAGTACGGGTTGATCACCACCGAGTGCATGGTGTGCGGGGCGGAGTCGAGGTCGTTGCGCCGCTCGGGGGCGCCGAAGTGGTAGCCGTAGACGGACTCGTCCCAGTCGATGTGACCGCTCATCGCCTTGGCGTACGGGTCCAGCAGCAGTTTGGCGCTGTTGTGCCGCTGGCCGAGGCCCGGGTTGTACGGTCCGTGGACGCGGAAGCCGTAGCGCTGGCCCGGTTGCACGCCGGGGAGGTAGGCGTGTCGGACGAAGGCGTCGGTCTCGCGCAGTTCGACGGCCGTCTCCGAACCGTCCTCGCCGAGCAGGCAGAGCTCGATCCGGTCGGCGCTCTCCGAGAACACCGCGAAGTTGGTGCCGGCCCCGTCGTAGGTGGCACCGAGGGGGTAGGGGGTCCCTGGCCAGACCTGCATGGTTCCTCGACTTCCTGGTCCAGAAGGAGAACTGACGGGCATTGCGGTGGTCGGGGCGGCGGACCGCGGGGCACACTTCCGCCCGGCCGGGCGGAACCGGGCGCGCGTGCCGGCCGGGCGCCGTGACGTACGGCACACAGACGGCACAGTCCGCCATACTCCCCGACGCTCTCCCCGACGGCGGGGCCATTCGCGTCGTGTTCGCCCGAACGGGTGTCCCCACGGGCCCCGGTGGCGCTGCTCCGGCGTCGCGGCTCCGCCGTGGGGCCTGCGTGCCGCACGGGGCGGGTGGGACGGGTGGGGCGGGCGGCCCGGGCGGGCCGACGCCGTGGCCCAACCGGCTGCGGGGGGTTCGCGGCGGGCAGTACCCTTGATCGTCCGGCCGTCCGGGGCTCATGGCGGTCCATCAGGCGAACCGACGGCGAACCGCCGGTGCGTGCGCCGACGGCGCGCCGTGCGGCCGACCGGCCGGACGGCAGGCAGACAGCTCCGAGCGGCCCCGGCGGCTCCCAGCAGGAACCAGGTGAGGTGGCGCATGGTGTTCCCCGCCGGCGGCCGTGGCGGTGGGCCCGGCGGCCCCGACCGGGGCAGCGCCCGCAGTGAGGCGCCGACGGTGGTCATGCGGCCCGCCCTGACCGGCGGACGCTCGCTCGTCCCGGCCCAGGGCGGACCGGTCGAGGTCCCCGCGCTCGCCTGGTCCGGCACCGAATGGGAGGACGCCTACCAGCGGGTGCGCCTCTCCGGCCGCGCCTACGTCTGGCTCAACCTGGTCGAGCAGCGGCTGCGCTCGCTCGTCGACGAGGTGCTGCACCCGATCTACGCGCCCGCCCACGGCGAGGACTGGGTCACCGCCGCGGCCGGACCGGCCGGCGAGGAGTGGGCGCACCGGGCCGGCGCCGTGCGCGAGGTCAGCCGGCGCAAGGGCTACCTGCTCGACCCGGCCGACGACGACCCGCTGGTCTTCCTCACCCTGCCGCAGCTGCGCGAGCTGATGGTCCAGCACTGGCCGTGTTTCGAGCCCTACCTGGCCGACCGCCGGGAGATCGAGCTGGCCCTCGACGAGCTGGAGGTCGCCCGGCACGTCGTCTCCCGCAACCGGGTGCTCACCGCGACCGTCCTCGCCCAGACCGAACGGGCCGCCGCGCGGCTGCTCGCCCTGTTCGACGGCGGCGCCGGCGCCGTCCCCGCGGACGTCGTCGAGTCGCTGGTGGCCGGCCGGTACGCGGACGTCGTCGCCGTCCACCCCGACCGGGTCCGGCTCCAGCGCGACCTGCCGGTCGAGGACCTGCTCGACGGCGCCCGGCGGCTGGACGCGCTCGGCATCGGCCTCGGCATGCTCTGCCAGAACTACACCGGCAAGCGGCTCGTGCGGCTCGCCACCGACGGCTGCCGGGTCCGGCTGCTCTTCCTCAACCCCGCCAGCAGCGCCGTCCGCCGCCGTGAGCGCGAGCTGGGCCTCGGGCGCGGCGAACTGGGCCGCTCGATCCAGATGAACATCCTGCACGTGCGCCGGGTCCGGGCCGCGCTGCGCGACCAGGGCGGCTTCGAGATCCGGGTGTTCGACGAGACCCCGCGCTTCACCGCCTACCTGGTCGAGGGCGTGCCGTCCGCGGCCCCGGCCCCCGGCGGCCGCCGCCAGACCCGCGACCTCGGTGTCGTCCAGCCCTATCTGCGCCGGGCCCGCGGCATGGAGTCGCCCGCCCTCGTGCTGCGCGGCGGCGCCGGACAGCAGCCGGGCGGCACGGACGCGGGGCTGCTGGAGGTCTACCGCGAGGAGTTCGAGGGCGTCTGGGCCGACTCCCGGCCGGTGTCCTGACCACTGCTCGGGGGGCGTTCGGGGGCGGCCTCAGCGTCCGGGGCCGCCCGGCCGGCCCGCCGCCGGGCGGACCATGAACACGTCGACCGGGTCCTGCCCCTCCACCGTGAAGCCGTGCCGCTCGTACAGCCGGCGGGCGGCGCTGCCCTGGAGCACCACCAGCCGGACCGCGGCCCGCGCGGCATCGGCCTCCGCGAGCACGTGCCGCAGCACGGCGGTCCCCAGCCCCCGGCCCTGGTGCGCCGCGGCGAGGTAGAAGTGCTCCAGCAGCCGCGCGCCCGGCTCGGCCGGCTCGCCCGGTTCGGCCGTCGGCCCGTCCGGCCGGACGGTGACGCAGCCCGCCAGGGCGCCGTCGACCTCGACGACCCGGGTGTACCGGGTGGAGAACGTCTCCCGCAGCCGCCGGCGCACCCGGTGCTCGTCGTAGCGGCCGAGCCGGACCAGATCGGCCCGCATCACCTCGGCCCGCAGCTCGGCGATCGGCTCGACATCGGCGGACCTGCCCGGGCGCAGGCTCCATTCGGGGGTGCTGGTCGTCGTGATGGCCACCCGGACATTGTCCCGGCCGGGCCGCCGAGAACGGGCGCCGGTGCACGGGCGTCGAGCCCCCACCGGCCGGATTGTCGGAGGGGCGGGTGATGATAGGGGCTGCTTCGCACCGGAGGACGGAAGGACACACCCCTATGAGCTGGTGGCAGCAGCCACTGGTCGGCTTCGACCTGGAGACCACGGGCACCGACCCGGCCGTGGACCGCATCGTCACGGCCGCCCTCGTGGACACCGTCGGGGACCGCCGGGTGGGTGTCACCGGATGGCTGATCGATCCGGGCGTCCCGATTCCGGTGGAGGCCGCGGCGATCCACGGGATCGGCGACGACCTGGCCCGGGCCAAGGGACGGCCGGCCAAGGAGGCGGTGGAGGAGATAGCCGCGGCGCTGTGCGAGCGGCTGGCCGCCGGGCGGCCGGTGGTCGCCTTCAATGCGCCCTTCGACCTGTCGCTGCTCGACGCCGAGCTGCGCCGGCACGGCCTGCCGTCGCTCGCCGACCGCCTCGGCGGGCCGGTCGCGCCGGTCCTCGACGCGCTGGTCATCGACCGCGCCGTGGACAAGTACCGCAAGGGCTCCCGCACCCTCCAGCGGGTCTGCGAGGTGTACGGGGTCGAGCTGACCGACGCCCACGAGGCGGGCAGTGACGCCCTGGCCGCCGTCCGGGTCGCCGTCGCCCTCGCCGAGCGCTACCCCGACCGGGTCGGGGACGTCCCGGTGACCGAGCTGCACACCCGCCAGATCGACTGGTTCCGCGCCTGGGCCGAGGACCTCCAGACCTGGCTGCGGCGCGGCAAGGACCCGGAGGCCGTCATAGACCCCCGCTGGCCCCTGCGCTGAGCCCGGTGCCCAGCAGCCGGGCCTTGGCGGCGGTGAACTCGGCGGTGTCGAGCGAGCCGTCGCGGTGCAGGGCGGCGAGGGTTTCGAGCTGGTCGCCGAGGGGGCGGGAGGTGGCCGGCAGGGCGGTGGCGAGGGCGGCGGACGGGTCGCGCGGGTCGTGGCGGACGGCCAGCTCGCCGCCGACGTTCGGCAGGGCGTACACCGGGAACGTCCCGGTGTGGACGAGCGTGTACGACCGGCCGTCCGGACCGGGGTAACGGATGTCGAGCCGCAGCCGGTGCGGGTCGGTGAGCCGGCCGCCCTGCGCGCGGTCGATCCGCTGGACACCGGTGATCCGGCCGGGGACGGTCACGCCGGTGCGGTGCAGGCGCTCGGCGAGCCGCCGGGCGCGCAGGTGGTCCGCGTTCTCGCGGCGGATCCGTCGTTCGCCGCGGACCCCCGTGACCACGGTGAGCAGCGCGAACGGCGCGGCCGCGGCGAACATCCAGGGGTGCGCCACGCCGTTCGCGGGGGCGGCGCCGAGCAGCCCGAGCGTCAGCACGCCCGCGGAGGTCGTCCCCAGCGGGAGGCGCTGCGGCTTCTCCACGGCGCGGTTCTCGGCCAGCCCGAGGGCGCCGAACAGGGCGATCAGCCACAGCAGCAGTCCGCCGGTGATGAGCAGCGCCGTGAGGCCGTCGTCGCAGGGCCGGCCGGGCTCGCAGGCGTCGGCGGTGAACGAGCGGAGGTAGCCCGTGCCGGCGCCGAAACCACCGAGCGCGGCGAACAGGCCGAGGTCGAAGGCGACGAACTTCCGGGCGCCGCTGACCCGGGGCGTGGTGGTCATTCGCGGATGCTAGTGCGGACCCTCCGTACCGGGACGGACGGTTCGCTGAACGACGGCGTCCCGAGGGGGATACGCCGGGTGGACGGAAGCGGAGCCGCCGCTCAGCACCCGGGCCTTGGCGGTGGCGAACTCGGCGGTGTCGAGCGAGCCGTCGCGGTGCAGGGCGGCGAGGCGTTCCAGGGCGGCGATCAGGTCGAGGCCCGGGGTCGGCGGGGCGTCCGGTCCGGCCGGTCCGGCGTCCGGGGCGGGGCCGGTGACCAGCGAGGCGCGGGCGTTGCCCGGGTCGGCGGGGTCGTAGCGGACCTCGGCGGCGTCGCCCCGGCGCGGGGCGTCGTAGGCGGGGAAGGCCTCGATGACGGTGGCCGTGTGCTGCTCGCCGTCGACGGTGGTGAAGGCGACGGTGATCCGCAGCTCCGGGCAGTCGTTGTAGGTGCTCCCGGTGTGGCCGAGGTCGGTGATCCGCCCGGGAACGGTGACGCCGTGACGCTCCAGGCGGTCCTCCCGCTCGGCCCGGATCCGGCTGTCCCGCTGGAACGCGCGCCAGCGGCGGGCGCCCCACCGGTCGAGCACGGCGGTGAGCAGGGCGAGCGGGAGGACGGGGACGAGCAGCCAGGGGTGGAAGGAGCCGTTGGCGAGGGCCGCGCCGAGCAGGCCGAGGGCGAGGCAGGCCAGCAGGACGCCCCGGTCGGAGGTGGCCGACGGCTCGGTGGTGGGGGCGTCGCCGTGCGCGGTGGTGGCGGTGGCCACCAGGCACAGCAGCCAGAGCAGGATGCCGCCCGCGAGGTACAGGGTGGTGCCGAGGGCGCCGCACCCCTGCTCGGGGCCGCAGGCGTGGGTCGCGAACGCGCGCACGAAACCGGTGGCGGTGAGCCATCCGGCCGTCGCGGTGAACGCCGAGACGACGACGAGTCCGACGATCCGACCGCTGCTCAGACGCGGTCCGGGGACGGTGGGCTGATCAGTGGCCATGGGGCGGAGTGTAGGGGGTCCGGCGGGCCGGATCAGTCGGCGGGGAGGTCGAACCGGTAGCCCTGGGCGGTCAACCAGGGCAGCAACTGCCGTAGCGCGGCGACGGTTTGTGTGCGGTCCCCGCCGCCGTCGTGCAGCAGGACGACGCCGCCGGGCTTGAGCTGTGCCTGGACGGCGGCGACGATGGCCGCCGTACCCGGGCGGGACCAGTCGCGCGGGTCGACCGACCAGCCCAGCGGGCGCAGGCCGTGGTCGGCGGCGATCGTCCGGTTGTCGGCGGTGAACGCGCCGCCCGGGGCGCGGAACCAGCCCACCGCGGTGCCCGGCCCGCCGGCCCGGACGATCATCTGCCGGGCGTCGGCGATCTCGTGTTCGGCCCGGTCGTGGGGGAGCGCGGCGAAGGGCTGCGGGTGGTCCACGGTGTGGTCGCAGAGCCGGTGGCCGGCGGCGAGGATCCGCTGCACGGCGGCCGGGTCGGCGGCGGCCTGCTTGCCGATCACGCAGAACGTGGCCCTGGCCCCGTACTGGGCGAGCAGGTCCAGCACCTGACCGGTGGCGGGGCCGGGGCCGTCGTCGAAGGTGAGCGCGACCGTCCGGCCGCCGGAGGCGGTGGAGTGGACGACCGCGGTGGGGACGCCGGTGGTGGGGGAGACGGCGGGCGGCGGGGCGGGCGTGGGGGTGGCGGCCGTCGGGGTGGGGGCGGGCTCCGGGGAGGCCGGGGCCGGCGCGGCGGAGGACGGGGCCGCCGTCGGGGAGGCCGGGGCCGGCGCGGCGGAGGACGGGGCGGTGGTGCTCGGCTCCGGCCGGAGCGCGCCGTTCGCCGTGCCGCAGGCGGCCAGGGCCAGCGTGGCGAGCGCCGCCGCGATGCCCCTCGCCGTCCGGCGCAGGCCGCGCCGGACGGCGGGGGAGAGGGACCGCGGGGCGGCGGGCTCCGACATGGCGGCGGCTCCTGAGGGGCAGAGGCGGTGCCGATCCTCGGTCAGGATGACTGTCCGACAAGACGCACTTCATACCGCCGTTGGTTCCCGTTCCACGGCCCGACACCCCCGCCGACCGGCGCGTTCCGGCCACCGCGACCCGGGCCGGAACCGGTCAGAACGGGTACCAGCGCACCTCCGAGGCCCCCGTCCGCAGCGAGTCCACCCGCCGCCGGAACTCGGCCAGCGCCGCCGGATTGCCCGGCGCCTGCTGCGCGACCCAGGAGGCGCTCGCCGTCTCCCGCGCCCCGCGCAGCACCGTGAAGCCGGACCACTCGCGCACGTCCCAGCCGTACGCCTCGGTGAACGCCCGGTACTCCTCGCCCGGCACGCCGTACCGGTCGTGGCTGAGCGCCAGCACCACCAGGTCGTGCTCGCGCAGGTCGTCGGCGACGAACTCCAGGTCGAGCAGGACCGGCCCGTCCGGGCCGATGTGGACGTTGCGCGGCAGCGCGTCGCCGTGGATCACACCGGTCGGCAGGTGCGGGACGAGCGCGGCCGCCTCGGCCTCGAAGGCGTCCCGGCGCCGGCGCAGGAAGTCGACGTCGGCCGGGTCGACATGGCCCTCGGCGGAGGCGAGCCAGCGCCCGACGGGTGCCAGCAGATCGCGCCGCCCGAGCGTGAACGGCGGGGCGGGCAGCCGGTGCAGCGCGTGCAGCAGCGGGGCGAGGTCGACCGGGCGGGCGGGCCGCTCGGCGGGGGCCAGCCGGTGCCAGAACGTGACGGGGTGCCCGTGGGCGAGCTGCGGTTCGACGGGGACCGCGTCGTACGGGCGGACCACCGGGACGTCGTGGCCGGCCAGCCAGTCGGCGACGGCGAGCTCGCGGCGGGCGCGCTCGTGCAGTTCCGGGCCGCGGCCGACCTTGGCGACCACGGCCGGGTCGCCGAGGTCGAAGACGGCGTTCTCGCCGAGGGCGAGCAGCCGGGCGTCGGCGGGGCCGGGCAGGCCGGCCGACTTGCAGGCGTGGGCGAGCAGCGTTCGGGCCCGCCCCTCGTCGAAGGGGAGCATGAGGGTGTCCGTTTCCTTGCATGACAGCCGGGTGTGGGTGGGCGATCATTCTGGCAAACGGCTGCCGGGCCCCGTGTCGCACGGGGCCCGGCATCGTCCGAGGTCCGAGGGTCCGAGGACCGCTGGGGAAGGTCAGACCTCGATCCGGCGGTGCCGGGCCTGGTGGGCCTGCGGCTCCGTCGCGGTCTGCGGGACCGGGGCGGCCTGGGCGGCGGCGCCGGTGCCGAGCGGCGGGACGCTCTCGCCGTGCGAGAGGGAGGGCAGCCAGCCGAGCCAGCGCGGCAGGTACCAGTTGCGCTCGCCGAGCAGGGTCATCACCGAGGGCAGCAGCACGGCGCGGATGATCGTCGCGTCGATCAGCACCGCGACCGCGAGGCCGACGCCCATCTGCTTCATGGCCTGCATGGACAGGGTGCCGAAGACCGCGAACACCGCCACCATGATCACCGCGGCGCTGGTGACCACACCGGCCGTGGAGCGGATGCCGTGGGCGATCGCGGCCCGGGTCGGCAGGCCCCGGTCCCGGCCCTCCTTGATCCGGGAGACCACGAAGACGTGGTAGTCCATCGAGAGGCCGAAGAGGATCACGAACAGGAACAGCGGCACCCAGGACTCCACCGCGCCGACGCCCTCGGTCCCGAGCAGCGAGGCCCCCACGCCGTGCTGGAAGACCAGCGTCAGCACCCCGTACGCGGCGCCGACCGACAGCAGGTTGAGCACCACGGCGGTGCCGGCGACGGCCAGCGAGCGGAACGAGGTGAGCATGAGCAGGAAGGCGAAGGCCACCACGAAGCCGAAGACCAGCGGCATCGAGCCGGTCATCTTGGCGTTGAAGTCGTACGAGCCGGCGGTGCGGCCGGTGACCGGCGCCTCGGTGCCGGGAACCTTGAGCACGGTGGCGGGCACGAGCTGCTCGCGCAGGGTCTTCAGCGCGGCGTTGCTGACCTCGTCGTTGCCGGTGCCGTTGAGCGGGATGTCGACGGTGGCGACGTTCTGCTGCCGGTGGACGGTGACGTCGACCGGTCCGTGCATCTGCCCGCCGGCCAGCGCACGGGCCTTGAGGTCGGCGATCGCGGCGGTCATCGCGGGGGAGCCGATGTCGGTCGCCTTGATCACCACGGAGGCGGGCGCCGGGCTGCCGGGGAAGGCGGCCTCGATCTTCTGCGAGACGGCGACCAGCTCGTTGCCCCTGGGCAGCTGCTGCTGGAAGGTGAGGTTGGCGGTGTGCATGGTGAGCAGCGGGGCGGACAGCCCGATCAGCACGGCCCCGGCGAGCACGGTGGCGGCCAGCGGGCGGTGCAGCACCGGGGTGAGCACGGCGTTCCAGAACCGGCCGCCGGTGGTCGCGGCGTCCGGGTGCCGGAGCCTGCCGAGGAACGGGACCCGGCCCTTGCCGACCCGGTCGCCGAGCATCGAGAGCAGGGCGGGCAGCACGGTGAGCGAGCCGAGCACGGCGGTGACGACGACCACGATGGTGGCGTAGGCCATGGCCTGGAACTCGGCGATGCCGGTGAGGAACATGCCGGCCATGGCGATCACCACGGTGACGCCGGAGACCAGCACGGCCCGGCCGCTGGTGGCGGCGGCGATCCGCAGGGAGGTCTCCAGGTCGCGCCCGGCGGCCCGCTCCTCGCGCTCGCGGCGCAGGTAGAAGAGGCAGTAGTCGACGCCGACGGCGAGGCCCACCAGCAGCATCACCGAGCTGGCGTTGTTGCTGGTGTGCAGCAGTCCGCTGCTCAGCGCGACGAGTCCGCCGGCCGCGACGAAGGCGGTGAGCGCGAGCACGACCGGCAGCACGGCGGCGACCAGCGCGCCGAAGGCGACCAGCAGGATGCCGAGGGCGAGCGGGACGGCCGTCCACTCGGCGCGGGCGAAGTCGTCGGAGAACTGCTCCTCCATCCACTTGCCGGAGCTGGCGTCACCGAGTTCGACCACGGTGAGGTCGGGGTGCTGCTTCTGGACGGCGGCGACGGCGTCGACCACGGCGGTGACGTTCTTCACCGCCTCCTCGCGCTCGCCGTTCACGGTGAGCTGGACGAGGGCCGAGTGGCCGTCGGCGGAGACCGCCTTGGTGTCGTAGGGGGAGCGGACGTCGGTGGCCTTGCCGGTGCCGTTGACCGCGGCGACGACCTGCTCGACGGCGGTGCGGAAGGCGGGGGCGTCGGTGGTCAGGCCGGTGCTCTGGACCAGCACGGTCTCGGTGGACGGCGGCTTGAGACCGGCCTGGTCGAGGATCTCGGCGGCCCGGGAGACCTGGCCGGGCATGGATTCGGCGTCGGTGACCTTGGTGCTGCCGTGCAGGCCGCCGAGGAAGGCGGCGAGGACGACGAAGAGCAACCAGCCGAAGACGGCGGTCTTTCGGTGCCGGGCGCTCCACGCGCCCATGGCGGCGGCCATGCCGAGCTTGGTCTTCACGGGTTCCCCCTGGGAATGCGGCCGGCGCCGGGATCGGTGACGGGCGTGGCCGGGTCTGCGGCGGTGTTCGTCCGCCGGGCTGTCGCCGCCGGGGTGCGGCCCGGCGTCGCAACAGACAGTAGGGAAGCCGCAGGTGATGGGGTATCCGGCTGGCGGGGGAGTCCGCCCTGTGGTTCTCCTCGGGGGCGGGGTGGGGTTTTCCCTACCCGGCAACCCTGATATCTCCTCCCAGGGATAGGGGCGCCGACTCCACCCTGAGGGGGAGTCAAATCCACCCGGAGCACGAGGTCCGGGGCGTCGTACGGGGGCGAAGATGGGTCAGGGCCGCTTTTCGCGTCCCCGAGGGGGTCGGCCTGCGGCAACGGGGTCGTGGGGAAAACTGCTTGCCGGTCGGCAAGCAAGTAGCCGTAGGATGGCCTCCTCTGAGTACTTACCTGCCGACCGGCTAGGCCCGTGCCCCCGCACCGGCCGGGGCCGATCCCGATCCGTCGCCCGGCGTCCCGTCCCCCAAGGGCTGCGGTGAACCATGCCCAGGAGGCATCACGAGCATGTTCCACCGACTAGGACAATTTGTCGTCCGTCGCGCCTGGTGGGTGATCGCCGGGTGGATCGTCGCGATGATCGCCATCGCGTTCAGCGCGCCGAAGATCACCGCCCAGACCGACGAGGCGGCGTTCCTCCCGAAGCACTACGAGTCCATCCAGGCCGCGCAGTTGCAGGAACAGGCGTTCCCGGCGAGCTTCACGCCCTCCGCGCTCGCCCTGTTCGAGCGCAACGACGGCGGCCAGCTGACGGCCGAGGACAAGGCCGCCGCGGCGAAGGTCGTCCAGGGCCTCACCGACAAGAAGATCGAGCACGTCGAGCAGATCATCCCGGTCAGCGAGCAGACGACGTCCAAGGACGGCAAGTACGCGCTGGCGCCGGTCGCGATCGACAAGGCCACCCAGAACTCGGAGAAGTTCGGCGAGGTCGCCAAGAAGGTCCGTGACGAGGGCAAGGCGCTCGCCCAGGGCACCAGCCTGAAGTTCCAGCTCGGTGGCCAGGCCGCCCAGCAGCTGGACCAGCAGGAGTCCTCCGGCGCGGCCGACGCCGTCATCGGCATCAGCAGTGTCGTGCTGGTCGCGATCATCGTCGGCCTCATCTTCCGCAGCGTGCTGGCCGGCCTCCTGCCGGTGCTGCTCTCGCTGATGATCGCCATGCCTACGGCGAACGGCCTGATCGCCTACGCCACCAAGGCCTTCGACCTGAAGTCCACCCCGGTGCTCTCGGCGATCCTGATCGTGGTGGTGCTCGGCGTCGGAACCGACTACTTCCTGTTCCTCGCCTTCCGCTACCGGGAGCGGCTGCGGGCGGGCGACACCCGACAGGAGGCCGTGGTCAACGCCGTCGCCCGGGTCGGCGAGGCCATCGCCTCCGCGGCCGGCGCGGTCACCGTCGCCTTCGCGGTGCTGATCCTCTCCAGCCTCGGCATGTTCAAGGCGCTCGGCCCGGCGCTGGCCATCGCGGTCGTCGTCACCGCCTTCGCCTCGCTCACCCTGGCTCCGGCCGTGCTCACGGTCATCCCGGCCCGCGGGGTGTTCTGGCCCGGCAAGAAGTGGATGCGGGAGCCGAGCGACGCCCGGTTCGCCGCGCTCGGCCGCGTCGTCGAGAAGCGTCCGGCCGTCGTGGCCCTCGCCTCCGGCGGCGTGCTGCTGGCCCTGACCGCCGGCGCGCTCAACTACAACGGCACCTTCGACCTCGCGGGCAGCTCGATGCCCAAGACCAAGGAGTCGATGGTCGTCCAGGACAAGCTGGTCACGGCCTTCTCGGCCGGCGCCGCCGACCCGACGCACGTCTACCTGACCAACACCGGCGGCGGCAAGCTCGACCAGGCCGCGTTCGACGGGTACGCCGCCAAGCTCGGCGCCGTTCCCGGCGTCGCCGAGGCCCAGGCGAAGCCGGAGGTCAGCAAGGACGGCGCGACCGCCGACTTCACCGTGCTGCTCAAGAACGAGCCGTCCGGCAACGAGGCGATCGACACCGTCACCAAGCTGCGCGAGGTCGCCCACGCCCAGGCGCCGTCCGGCACCGAGGCCAAGGTCGGCGGCATCACCGCGATCTACAAGGACATCAACCTGGCGATGAGCCACGACTACAAGCTGGTGTTCCCGATCGCGGGTCTGCTGATCCTGCTGATCCTGGCCCTCCAGCTGCGCAGCGTGGTCGCCCCCTGGTACCTGATGGCCTCGGTCGGCCTCGGCTTCACCGCCACCCTGGGCTCCTCGACCCTGCTGTTCCAGAACATCAAGGGCGAGCACGGCATGATGTTCATGCTGCCGATCCTCATCTACCTCTTCGTGGTGGCGATCGGCACCGACTACAACATCCTGATCATCGCCCGTCTGCGCGAGGAGGCCCGGGAGGGCCGCAACCCGCGCGAGGCGGCCCGCGAGGCGGTGCGGCACGGCGGTCCGACCGTCGCGGCGGCCGGCTTCATCCTGGCGGTGTCGTTCGCGACCTTCATGCTCGCGGGCAACATCTTCATGCTGGAGTTCGGCTTCGGCATGGCCTTCGGCATCTTCCTGGCGGCCTTCGTGATGGCGATGTTCTTCACCCCGGCGCTCACCGCGCTGGTCGGCAAGGCCGCCTGGTGGCCCGGCCACGGCGGTGACGCCGTCGGCGGCCACGGCGGTCACGGCGGCCCGACCGCCACGCCGGCGAGCCCGTACGGCGCGCACGGCCTGCCGGAGTCGGCCGGACGGCACTGAGGCCGCTCGACCGTCCAGGTGACAGCAGGGCGGCAGTAGGTGCCGCCGGGGAACGGCGCCCGCTTCGGCGGGCGCCGTTTGCCCGTTCCGCGGGGCCTGCAAACGTGATCTGTCGGGCAGAAAATCCCCGGTCAATCGGGGTGCGACCGTGCTACAGTCGACTCAGTTGCAGTTTTGGTTCCCATGAACGCTTGTGTGCGCCTGCTGGTCCCAACCAACAGGCGCATTTGTTTTGTCCGGTGTTTCAGTCTCCGGATGGGGATCGCGGCTACTTGGGGTCCACGAGGTGTGGGCTCCGATGCCCCAGTTAGAGGAGACGGTTATGGCTACCGGCACCGTGAAGTGGTTCAACAGCGAGAAGGGCTTCGGCTTCATCGAGCAGGAGACCGGCGGCCCGGACGTGTTCGCGCACTACTCGAACATCGTCGCGCAGGGCTTCCGTGAGCTCGTCGAGGGCCAGAAGGTCGAGTTCGACGTCACCCAGGGCCAGAAGGGCCCGCAGGCCGAGAACATCCGCGTCATCTGAGTCCGGCTTCCGAGCTGACTCGCGATCTCGCGTAGCGAGGGCCCGCACCGCACGGTGCGGGCCCTCGCCCATGCCGCCGAACGGCCGGGGCGGCGAACTCCTTTCCGACGGCCGACCAGCCCCTGACCGGGGCTGTGTGCTACGGACGGAGAAACCCCGTGACCACCCCTGCCCAGCCGCCCCGTGACGGCGCCCGCAAGCCCCGCAGTCGCTCCGGTGCCCCGCGCACCGGCGCGGGCCAGCGCTCCGGCTCCGCCGCGCGCTCCGGTGGCGCGCCGCGCTCCGGCGCGTCCTCCCGCCCGCCGCGTCGCAACGCGCCGCGCGTCGCCGAGCCCGCCGACTTCGCCGTCGTCGAGGGCACCCCGGCCCGCCCGCCGGCGGCGAGCTTCGCCGAGCTGGAGCTGCCCAAGGCGATCCTGTCCGCGCTGACCCGCGAGGGCGTCACCGAGCCGTTCCCGATCCAGGCCGCCACGCTGCCCGACTCGATCGCCGGCCGCGATGTGCTCGGCCGCGGCCGCACCGGCTCCGGCAAGACCCTCGCCTTCGGCCTGCCGCTGCTCGCCCGCACCGCCGGCAGGCGCGCCGACGCCCGCCACCCGCTGGCGCTGGTGCTGACGCCCACCCGCGAGCTGGCCCAGCAGGTCACCGAGGCGCTCACCCCGTACGCCACCGCCGTCAACCTGCGGATCGCCACCGTCGTCGGCGGCATGTCGATCACCCGGCAGGCCAACGCGGTGCGCCGCGGCGCCGAGGTCCTGGTCGCCACCCCCGGCCGGCTGGACGACCTGATCGGCCGCGGTGACGTCCGGCTCTCCGACGTCGCGATCACCGTGCTCGACGAGGCCGACCAGATGGCCGACATGGGCTTCCTGCCACAGGTCACCAAGCTGCTGGAGCAGGTCGCCGAGGGCGGGCAGCGGATGCTGTTCTCCGCGACCCTGGACCGCAACGTCGACCGGCTGGTCAAGCGCTTCCTGACCGACCCGGTGACCCACTCGGTCGACCCCTCGGCCGGCGCGGTCACCACCATGGACCACCACGTGCTCCAGCTGGACCCGGCCGACAAGGCGTCCACCACCGCCCACATCGCCTCCCGCGACGGGCGCGTGATCATGTTCGTGCACACCAAGCACGGCGCCGACCGGCTGGCCAAGCAGCTGCTCGCGAACGGCGTGAAGGCCGCCGCCCTGCACGGCGGCAAGTCCCAGCCGCAGCGCAACCGGGTGCTCGACCAGTTCCGGGACGGCCACGTCACCGCGCTGATCGCCACCAATGTCGCCGCCCGCGGCATCCACATCGACGGCCTCGACCTGGTCGTCAACGTCGACCCGCCGATCGACCACAAGGACTACCTGCACCGCGGCGGCCGCACCGCCCGGGCCGGCGAGTCCGGCACCGTCGTCACCCTGGTGCTGCCCGACCAGCGCCGCGAGGTGGGCCGGCTGATGACCGTGGCCGGGATCCGCCCGACCACCACCAAGATCCGCCCCGGCGACGCCGAACTCACCCGGATCACCGGCGCCCGCACCCCCAGCGGCGTGCCGGTCAGCGTGGCGGTGCCCGCCCCGGCGGTGCCCGTCGACGCGGAGGCCGGGAAGGCCGCGCCGAAGACCTCCTCCGGCCCGCGCCGGCGTTCCGGCAAGCGCTCGGGGCTGCCGACCGACGTCGACATGAACGGCAACCCGCGCCGCCCCCGGCCCAAGCAGCGCGTGGGCGGTGCGGGCGGCGGCCAGGGCGGCGGCGCGCCGCGCCAGGCGGCCGGCTTCATCGGCCGCTCCTCGGGCCGCGCGAAGCCCGGCAGCGGCTCCAAGTCCGGCTCCAACTACGGCACCGGCCGTCAGCGCCGCCAGGGCGACTGAGCGAACGGCCCCAGTGATCGGTCGACCGAGCGACCGGCCTGCTGAGCGAACGGTACGACCACGGCGCCACCCGGCGTCCGACGGCCCGGTTCACCCCGTTGCGGGGTGAACCGGGCCGGGTGCTTTCCGGCCGGATCCGCCGCGGCCCCGGCCTGCTGCCGCGTCCGACCGTCCGTTCGGGCCACACCCCGTCCGTGGACGGACGACTGGCGTGATCGTTCCCCCGCGCTGTTGACCGTGGCCAGACATCCCCCGACGCTTTCACGCGGCCCGCACAACCGTCGCACCGTCATCACGGTTCCCCCGGGCGGGCCGTCCGGTTCACCGTCCACGGAAGGACCTTCCCGATGCGTCGTACCGCCGCCCTCCTCTCCTCCGCCGCGCTGCTCGGCGCGGCCGCCTCGCTCGCCGCGCCGGCCACCGGCGCCCAGGCCCTCTCCGGGGGCTGTGGCGCCTCCGTCGCCGGCTGGAGCGCCTACGGCACCTGTTCCGGCATCGACCCGCTCCAGACCTGGTACGTCTCCGCCACCTGTCAGTGGTGGAACGCCCAGCACACCGTGCAGTTCAGCCGCGGCACCTTCAGCGGTGTGGTGGTCGGCGACGGCAGCGCGGTCGCGCCCTGCGGCGTCAACGAGACCGTGTCCTTCCCGTACATCGTCTTCGGCGCCAAGCTCCCCCCGCAGCCCGCGGGCCCGGTCGGCCAGATCACCGGCTACGCCGGCAAGTGCGTCGACGTGAAGGGCGCCAGCAGCAACGACGGCACCCCCGTCCAGATCTACGACTGCAACGGCACCAACGCCCAGCAGTGGAAGATCGGGGTGGACGGCACCATCCGCGACTTCCTCAAGTGCATGGACGTCTCCGGCGGCGGGACCGCCAACGGCACCAAGGTGCAGCTCTACACCTGCAACGGCAGCGGGGCGCAGCAGTGGCAGGTCCGGGCCGACGGCTCGATCTACAACCCGCAGTCCGGCCGCTGCCTGGACGACCTCGGCTTCTCCACCGCCAACGGCAACCAGCTGGGCATCTGGGACTGCAACGGGGCCGAGAACCAGGTCTGGCACGTCCCCGCGTGACCGGGTCGGTGGCGGCGGCGGTCGTGACCGCCGCCGCCACTGGGCCGCCGACCGGACCGACCCCCACCCCGAGGAGCCATCGCATGCGCCGTACCGCCCTGCTGTTCTCCACCGCCGTGCTCGCCGGAACCGCCGCGTTCGTGGCCCCGTCCGCCGGCGCCGCGCCGAGCGCCGCGCCGACCGCCACCTCCCAGGCCGCGACCTCCCAGGCCGCCGCTCCGGCCGCCCTGGCCGTGTCCTGCCCCATCAGCCGGACCGCCAACGGCTTCATCGCCACCTGCTCGGGCCTGGACCCGAACCAGACCTGGACCATCAACGGCGTCTGCGTGACCATCGATTCGAGCGGCTTCCCGGCCTACCGGCCCGCCTCCGGTCCCTACCGCGCCGGTGACGGCACCAACACCGCGACCTGCGTCTACGGCGGGATGCCGTCCTCCGCCAACATCTCCTGGGGCCCGGTGCCCCCGGCCGGCCCGGTCGGCCCGATCGTCGGCTACGTCGGCAAGTGCGTCGACACCCGGACCGCGGCCACCGGTTCCCCCGTGGCGATCTGGGACTGCACCCCCGGGCTGGTCGGCCAGCAGTGGAAGGTCGCGGTCGACGGCACCATCCGGACCTACGGCAAGTGCCTGGACGTCACCAACGGCGACACGGGCAACGCCACCCGGGTGCGGCTCTACGACTGCAACGGCTCCGGCGCCCAGCAGTGGCAGCCCCGCCCGGACGGCTCGATCCTCAACCCGCAGTCCGGCCGTTGCCTGGACGACCTCGGGTACTCCACCACCAACGGCAACCAGCTGGGCATCTGGGACTGCAACGGCGCCGCCAACCAGGTCTGGCAACTTCCGATCTGACGCCGGGTCAGCCCAGTGCGCCGTCGGCCAGCGCGGCCAGGCCGGCGGCGATCCGCGCCGGGGTGACGCCGCCCTCGCGCTGGTGGCGGAAGAGCTCGGGGGCGAGCGGGGCGAGCAGCTGGTCGGCCAGGACCTCCGGGTCCGGCCGGCCGGCCGCGCGCGCCAGGTGGGCGACGTGCAGCCGCCAGAAGGCGTAGGCGCCGGTCCGGTAGCGGGCCGCGCCGGTCTCGGCGCCGAGCACCAGGTGCACATGGGTCTCCAGTAGCTCGACCATCGCCGCGTAGAACGCCGCGAGCCGTTCGGCGGGGGCCGGCGCCGCGCCGGCGTCACCCGGGCCGAGCGGCGGCTCCCCGCGCAGCAGCCGTTCCTGGAGGGCGCGTTCGTGCTCGTCGAGCAGGGCGCGGGCGATCGAGGCGCGGTCCGGGTAGCGGCGGTAGAGCGTGCCGCGGCCGATGCCGGCCGCGCGGGCGATGTCGTCCATGGTGACGGCGGCTGGGTCGCCCGCGGCGAAGAGCCGTTCGGCGGCGGCGAGCACCTTGGCACGGTTCCGGGCGGCGTCGGCCCGTTCGCGGGGCGGCGGCCCGTCGGCCAGTGGGAGGTTCGTCGTCATGGGTTCCAGCCTAGGAGGCAAGTGGACACACCGTCCACTTGCCTCTACGGTTTGGGGAGCCGATAAGTGGACGACGTGTCCACTTCTATCGCGGCTCCGTCCTGCCCAGACCCGCCCCGGGGGTTCACCGTGTCCCACCTCCTGCACCTCGACAGCAGCGCGCGCACCGACTCCTTCACCCGCCGCCTCGGCGAGGCCTTCGCCGAGGCCTGGGAGGGCGGCGGGGGCGAGGTCACCCACCGCGACCTCGCCGCCGACCCCGTCCCGCCGATCCGCGAGGCCTGGACCCGGATCTGCGACACCCTGCTGCGCGAGGGCATCACCGACATCGCCCGCTACCCCGAGGCCGTCCGCACCGAGCAGGAGCACGAGGCCTGGGCGGTCGTCCGGCCGCTGCTCGACGAGCTCGTCGCGGCGGACGCCGTGCTGATCGGCGCGCCGATGTACAACTTCGGCGTCCCGGCCGCGCTGAAGGCCTGGATCGACCAGGTGACCTTCCCGAAGATGGTGCTCGCGCCGCGCAGGTTCGTGGTCGTCGCCGCCCACGGCGGCGCCTACGGACCGGGCACCCCGCGCGCGCCCTACGACCACAACGGCCGCTACCTGAGCGACTTCTTCCGCGGCCACTACGCGGTCGAGGACACCGAGGTGATCGCCGCCGAACTCGTCAACTCGCTGGTGGACCCCGCGCTGGCCGGGCGGCTCCTCCAGCACGAGGAGTCCTTCGCCGACGCGTTGTACCGGGCCGGGGAGCTGGGCGCGAAGCTGGTCGGCCACCGCGTCCCGAGGGAGGGCTGAGCGCCGTGCCGTGGATCTGGCTGCTGCTGGCCGGGGTGGTGGAGGTCGCCTGGGCGCAGTCCATCAAGCCGACCGAGGGGTTCACCCGCCTCCCGCAGACCGCCCTGTGCTTCGTCCTCATGCTGGGCGCCGTCTACCTGCTCTCCCGCGCCCTCCAGGACCTCCCGGTGGGCACCTCCTACGCGGTCTTCACCGGCATCGGCACCATCGGCACCGTCCTGACCGCCCTCGCCGTCCGCCACGAGGTCCCATCCCCCACCACCCTCGCCGGCCTCGCCCTCATCACCGCCGGCCTCCTCACCGTCCACCTCGGCACCCCCACCCCCTGACCCCGTCACGCCGGCCCCCGGCGCGACGGCGTCGACCGAGCAATGTTGGTGGAATACAATGGCTTGTCCATCACCAACATCACTCCTCGGAGGTGCGGGATGTCCGTGACACAGATCGACATCGACGAAGAGGCGCTGGAGCGCGCCATGGCACTGGCGGGAGTGCGGACCAAGAAGGAAGCCGTCAACCTCGCCCTCCGCTACTACGCCGAGCAGCGGGAACGCGCGGCGAGGATCGGCCGGCACTTCGAACGGGCCCGGCAGTGGGGAGCGGTGGAGGACGCCGAGCGGCTGCACCGGGTGGAGAAGGACGCCCGGTGATCTACCTGCTCGACACTTCGGCCCTGGTGCGCCTGCTGCGTGACCCGAAACTTCAGACCACCTGGTACGACGCGATCGACGCCGAGTCGATCGCGTCGTGTTATCCCCAGCGCGCGGAGTTCCTCTACAGCGCGCGGGACGCCCGGGAGTACGACGAGATCGCCGAGATGTTCGCCGACCTCTATCCGGACGTCACGGTCCCCAAGAGCGCCGGACGCTGGATCGACACGGTGCAGCGTCGGATGGCTCTCGCGGGCCAGCACCGCAGTGCCTCTGCGGTCGATCTCCTGATCGCGGCGACGGCGGCGCACCATGGACTCACCGTGCTGCACGACGACGCCGACTACCGGACGGTGGCCCGCCACGCGTCCGATCTCACCGAGCACAGCATTCTGGACCACGGCTGACCACGGAGCCGAGCTCCGAGAAGCTCAGGCGGTGAGGGCCGGGGTGGTCTCTGCCGCTGTGCGCGCCTCGTCGTAGCGGGTGAGGAGGAGGCGGGCGAGGTCGGGGGTGGGGGCGAGGGGGGCGGCCAGGTGGTCGGCCCCGGCCCCGGCCCCGGCGGCGGCTTCGGCGATGCGGTCGGGGAGCAGGCCGGGGGCGAGGAGGTAGGGGGAGACGGCGACCCGGTCGACGGCGGGGGTGCGGCGCAGGGTCGCGACCGCGTCGGGCACGCGCGGGCCGCCCGCGGAGGCGTAGGCGACCTCGACGGCGGCCCAGCCGCGGGTGCGGCGCCACTCGGCGGCGACCGCCCGGGTGGCGGCGTCGGCGGCCGGGTCGGAGGAGCCGGCGGCGGCGAGCACGACGCCGGTGCGGGCGCGCACGGCGGGGGAGGCGAGCGCGGGGGCGGCCTCGGTGAGTCGGCGGTCGAGCGCGCACAGCAGCAGCGGCGACGGGCCGAGCACATCGGCCACCGGCAGGTCGGCGCCGGCCGCGCGCAGGGCGGCGGGGATGTCGTGCTTGGCGTGGAAGGCCCGGTTGAGCAGCAGCGGGACGGCCACCGCCGCCGGCCCGAGCCGGTCCAGCACCTGCGGGATCCGCGGCGCGCAGTGGTCGAGGTAGGCGGTGGCGACGTCCAGGCCGGGCCGCAGCGCCCGCACCTGGGCGACCAGCGCGGCGACGGCCGCGGCGTGCCGGGGGTCGCGGCTGCCGTGGGCGATCAGCAGCAGGGCGGGGCTGCCCGCCGCCACCGGGGTGGCGGGGGCGGCGGACAGCCGTCGGTCGGTCATGCGCGGGGCCTCACTTGCCGCCGGCCAGCAGGCCGCGGTTGCGCAGGACCCGGCGCTCGACCGGGGTGAAGACGAGCAGCTCGATGGCGATGCCGACGAACAGGATGAGGATGATGCCGAGCAGGACGCCGGCCATGTCGGAGAACTCGCGCTGGTTCTCCAGGAACCGGCCGAGGCCGAGGCCCAGGTCGGGGGAGGAGGCGACGAGTTCGGCGGCCATCAGCGAGCGCCAGGAGAAGGCCCAGCCCTGCTTGAGTCCGGCCAGGTAGCCGGGCAGCGCGGCGGGCAGCAGGATGTGCCGGGCACCGGTGAGGCCGGTGGCGCCGATGGTGCGCCCGGCCCGCAGGAACAGCGGCGGGACCTGGTCGATGCCCGCGACCAGGCCGTTGGCGATGGACGGGACGGCGCCGAGCAGGATGACCGCGTACATCATCGAGTCGTTGATGCCGAGCCAGATGACGGCGGCCGGCACCCAGGCGACCGAGGGCAGCGACTGGAGGCCGGAGAGGACCGGGCCGAGCGCGGCCCGCACCGGCTTGACCCGGGCGACCAGCAGGCCGATCGGGGTGCCGATGACAAGCGCGACCAGGAAGCCGGACAGCCCGCGCCAGACGCTGGTCCAGATGATCGAGAACAGGGTGCCCTTGTACCAGAGGTCCTCGGCGGCGTGCCAGACGTCCAGCGGGCTGGGGAGCTTGTACTCGGTGGTGACGTGCAGGCTGTAGGCGCCCTGCCACAGGGCGAGCACCAGGACGACGCCGAGCAGCGGCGGCAGGACCTTCTGCCGCAGCGTCTCGGCGGTGGAGTTGCGCTGGGTGACGACCGCGTCCAGGGCGTCCAGGCCCGACCCGACGCTCGCGAAGTCGGCGACGGTGCCCGCGTGGGCCGACCCGGCCTTGGTGGTGGTGTCAGTGCTGGCCATGGCGGCGGATCTCCCCACGCAGTTCTTCGGTGATCTCGATGGACAGGTCGGCCACGCCGGAGGACTCGATCCGGCGCGGCTGGGGGAGGTCGATGTGCCACTCCCGGTTGACCCGGCCGGGGCGGGAGGAGAGCAGCACCACGCGTTGGGCCAGCCGGACGGCCTCCCGCACGTTGTGGGTGACGAAGAGCACGGCCAGCTTGCGCTCGGCCCAGATCCGGGTGATCTCGTCGTGCAGGACGTCACGGGTGATGGCGTCCAGGGCGGCGAACGGCTCGTCCATCAGCAGCACCTTGCTGCCCTGGGCGAGCGCGCGGGCCATCGCGACGCGCTGGCGCATGCCGCCGGACAGCTCGTGCACCCGCTTGTCGTAGGAGCCGTCGAGCCGGACGAGTTCGAGCAGCCGCTCGGCCTCGGGGCGGCGCTCGGGGCGGGGGACGCCGGCGAGCTTCAGGGCGAGTTCGATGTTCTTGCCGGCGGTGAGCCAGGGGAAGAGCGCGTGTTCCTGGAACATCAGCGCGGGGCGTCCTCCGGGCACCTCGATGCTGCCCGCGGTGGGCTTGTCGAGGCCGGCGACCAGGTTGAGCAGGGTGGACTTGCCGCAGCCCGAGGCGCCGAGCAGCGTGACGAACTCGCCCGGGGCGACATCGAGCGTGATGTCGTCCAGGACGTGGGTCTGCGCGCCGGGGCGGCCGAAGGACTTGTGCACGTGCGAGATCCGGACGGCGGGGGCGCCGTCACGAGTGCCGACGCCGGGGGCGTCGTCCGAGGTGGTCAGTGCCGGAGTCATTCCGGGCACCTCCTGCGTGGTGTGGTCTGGCATCTGGTGTCAGGGAGAGGACCGGGGTCCGGGCCCCCGCCCGGCCCGAGCTCGGGGCATCGAGCGGGCATCGGTACGGGCGGGGCGGGGGCCGGACCGCGGGGTTCGTGCGCGGTGGTGCGGTCCCGCGGGCGCTACTTGGCGCCGAGTCCGGCGTCCGCGACGGGGCTCTGCCCCTTCTCCTTCAGCACCTTGTTGAGCAGGGTGAGGTCGTAGATGCCGTTCAGGTTCGGCTTCTTGAGCAGGCCGGCGGTGACGGCGTTGTCGGCCTCGGTCTGCAGGGTGGCGGCCAGCGGGTCGTCCAGGAAGTCGATGTCGGCCCAGGCCGGGTCGAGGATGGCCGCGTCCAGGGCGTTGCCGGCCTCCTTCTTGATGGCCTCGTTGGCGTCGGCCTTGGCCTTGTCCGGGTTGGCCTTGATGAAGGCGTTGGTGTTCACCGAGCCGCGCAGCACGGCCTCGACCACGTCGGGGTGTTCGGCGAGGAACTTCTGCGAGACGATGATGTTGGTGATCACGAACTTCTTGTCCGGCCAGATGTCCTTCTCGTTGAGCAGGACCTTCGCGCCGAGGGTGACCAGCTTGGACGCGGTCGGCTCGGGCACCCAGGCGGCGTCGATGGAGCCCTGCTTGTAGGCGTCCGGGGTGACCTTGTTGTCGCTGCGCACCACGCTGACGTCGCCGGCGCCGGACGCGGCGTCGACCTTGAAGCCCTTGCCGGCCAGGTAGTTGAGCAGCGCCACGTCCTGGGTGTTGCCCAGCTGCGGGGTGGCGATCTTCTTGCCCTTGAGGTCGTCCAGCGAGGCGATCTTGTCCGGGTTGGCGACCAGCTTGACGCCGCCGGAGGCCGAACCGCCGACGATCTTCAGCGACTTGCCGTCGGACTTGGTGAAGCCGTTGATCGCCGGGGAGGGGCCGATCCAGCCGATGTCGATGGAGCCGGCGTTGAGCGCCTCGATCTCGGCCGGGCCCGCGTTGAAGACCTGGGGCTTGATCTGGGTGGCGCCCAGCTCCTTCTGGAATATGCCCTCCTGGAGGCCCACCAGCGGGGTGCCGTGGGTCAGGTTGGCGAAGTAGCCGATCCTCACCGTGTCGGCGGAGAGCTTGGCGCCGGAGGCGCTCGCCGAACCGGAGGCGGAATCACCGGCGGGGGCGGCGGCGTTGGTCTTCTTGTCGTCCTTGGAGCCGTAGCCGCAGGCGGAGAGCAGCGCGACGGCGGTGAGGCCGGCCACGGCGGCCGTGGCGGAGCGTCTGATCCGGCCGGCGGTGGGGCGTGCGAGGGTATGCGGAAGTGCCTGGTTCGGTGCCATGGGTGAGTCCTGTTCGCGGACGGACCGTCAGGAGCGCGGTCTCGGGAGGACGTTCGGTCAAGGTTGTGCTTGCGGCACCGCGCGGGGTGCCGGGCAAGCCGGGCCGGGGGACGCTGCTGCGCCTGCTGTGGGGAGGGACAGCGGCGGCCGGCCCGGTGACAGGGCGTTCTCAGCCCTGTCGGCCCACACATCGCGTCAGGCCGCCCTGGCCGCTGCCGAGGACGCCGCTGCCGATGCGGCCGCCTTCCTTGTCCATGCCCGAGAACGCCTCGCTGGGCATCAGACCCAGTCCTCCTCGTCGGGTTCGTTCGCGTCGGTGCTGCGTACGGTCTCGAAGGCCTCGCCCGCCATGCCGGCGGTGAGGGTGGTGCCGTCGGCCGGGTCGATCAGCAGGAACGAGCCGGTCCGGCGGTTGTCGCGGTACTCGTCGAGCGCCAGCGGCTCGGCGGTGCGCAGCACCACGTGGCCGATGTCGTTGACGTTCAGACCCTCGGCGCCGGAGCGCTGCTCCAGCGTGTCGATGTCGATCCGGTAGGTGATCTCCTTGACCAGCGCGCGCACGGTGCGGGTGGTGTGCTTGAGCAGCACCTTGTCGCCGGCCCGCAGCGGCCGCTCGTTGAGGTGGCTGACGGTGGCCTCGATGTCCTTGGTGGGGACGGGCGCGACGCCGGCCGCGATGAGGTCGCCGCGGGAGATGTCGATGTCGTCGGCGAGGCGCACGGTGACCGACTGGGGGGCCCAGGCGATGTCGGTGGCCCGGCCGAGGGCGTCGATGCCGGTGACGGTGGTGGTGTGGCCCGACGGCAGCACGGTGACGGCGTCGCCGACCCGCAGCACGCCGGAGGCCAGCTGGCCCGCGTAGCCGCGGTAGTCCGGGTGCTCCTCGGTCTGCGGGCGGATCACGTACTGGACCGGGAAGCGGGCCGGCTCGGAGCTCGGGTCGCTGCCGACCGGCACGGTCTCCAGGTGCTCCAGCAGGGTCGGGCCGCCGTACCAGTCCATGTGCGCGGACGGCTCGACGACGTTGTCCCCGGCGAGCGCGGAGATCGGGACGGCGACGACGTCCTTGACGCCGAGCGAGGCCGCGTAGGCGGTGAACTCGGCGGCGATGGCGGCGAAGACGGGCTCGGCGTAGTCGACCAGGTCCATCTTGTTGACGGCCAGCACCACGTGCGGCACCCGCAGCAGGGCGGCGACGGCGGCGTGCCGGCGGGTCTGCTCGACCACGCCGTTGCGGGCGTCGACCAGGACGACGGCCAGCTCGGCGGTGGAGGCGCCGGTGACCATGTTCCGGGTGTACTGCACGTGCCCGGGGGTGTCGGCGAGGATGAACCGCCGCCGGGGGGTGGCGAAGTAGCGGTAGGCGACGTCGATGGTGATGCCCTGCTCGCGCTCGGCGCGCAGGCCGTCGGTGAGCAGCGCGAGGTCGGGCGCCTCCTGGCCGCGGCCCAGGGAGACGCGCTCGACGGCCTCCAGCTGGTCGGCGAGCACCGACTTGGAGTCGTGCAGCAGCCGCCCGACCAGGGTGGACTTGCCGTCGTCGACGGAGCCCGCGGTGGCGAAGCGCAGCAGCGAGGTGGCGGTGCCGGTCCGGGTCGTGCCGGTCTGGGTGGTGCTCATTAGAAGTATCCCTCGCGCTTGCGGTCTTCCATCGCGGCCTCGGAGAGCTTGTCGTCGGCGCGGGTGGCGCCGCGCTCGGTGAGGCGGCTGGCGGCGATCTCGGCGATGACGGCCTGGATGGTGGTGGCGTCGGAGTCGACGGCACCGGTGCAGGACATGTCACCGACGGTGCGGTAGCGGATCAGCCGCCGTTCGACCGGCTCGTTCTCCTTGGGACCGCCCCACTCGCCGGCGGTCAGCCACATGCCGCTGCGGGCGAAGACGTCGCGCTCGTGGGCGTAGTAGATCTCCGGGAGCTCGATGTTCTCGCGCTCGATGTACTGCCAGACGTCCAGCTCGGTCCAGTTGGAGAGCGGGAAGACGCGCACGTGCTCGCCCACGGCGTGCCGGCCGTTGTAGAGCGACCACAGCTCGGGGCGCTGGCGGCGCGGGTCCCAGGCGCCGAACTCGTCGCGCAGCGAGAAGACGCGCTCCTTGGCGCGGGCCTTCTCCTCGTCGCGCCGGCCGCCGCCGAAGACCGCGTCGAAGCGGCCCTTCTCGATGGCGTCGAGCAGCGGGACGGTCTGCAGCGGGTTGCGGGTGCCGTCGGGGCGCTCGCGCAGCACGCCGCGGTCGATGAAGTCCTGCACCGAGGCGACGTGCAGGCGCAGGTTGTGCTCGGCGGCGACGCGGTCCCGGTAGGCGATGACCTCCGGGAAGTTGTGGCCGGTGTCGACGTGCAGCAGCGAGAACGGGACGGCGGCCGGCCAGAAGGCCTTGAGCGCCAGGTGCAGCATGACGATGGAGTCCTTGCCGCCCGAGAAGAGGATCACCGGGCGCTCGAACTCCCCCGCGACCTCGCGGAAGATGTGCACCGACTCGGCCTCCAGCGCGTCCAGGTGGGACAGCGCGAAGGGGTTGTCGTCGGCCTGCACCAGGCTCTGGGTCGCGGTGGTCATGCCAGGCCCCTCTCGATCAGGAAGGCGTGCAGCTCGGCGGCGGACTCGGCGACCGCGCGGCCCTGGGTCTGGAGCCGCAGCTCCGGGTTCTCGGGCGCCTCGTAGGGGTCGTCGACGCCGGTGAGGCCGGAGATCTCGCCGGCCGCCTGCTTCGCGTACAGCCCCTTGACGTCGCGCTCGGCGCACAGCTCGACCGGGGTGGCGACGTGGATCTCCAGGAAGTCGGTGCCGTGCTCGGCGTGCCGCTCGCGCACGGCGGCGCGGGAGTCGGCGTAGGGCGCGATCACCGGGGCGAGCACCTTGACGCCGTTGGCGGCGAGCTTCTCGGCGACGAAGCCGATCCGGGTGACGTTGGTGTGCCGGTCCTCGCGGCTGAAGCCGAGGCCCTTGGAGAGGAATTCGCGGATCTCGTCGCCGTCCAGGACCTCGACCTTGTGGCCCTCGGCGCGCAGCCGCTCGGCCAGGGCGAAGGCGAGCGTGGTCTTGCCCGCGCTCGGCAGCCCGGTCAGCCACACGGTGGCGCCGCGCTCGCAGGGGCCGGCCGCGCGGGCCGCCTCTGCGGCTCCGGCGGCGGCCAGGGTGTCGGCTGTGGTCACGTTGCAGTCCTTAGAACGGGAGGGTGTTGACGGTCGGTCTAGAGGTGGATGCCGCACTCGGTCTTGCCGGAGCCGGACCAGCGGCCGGCCCGGGCGTCCTCGCCCTCGCCCGGCTTGCGGGTGCAGGAGAGCGGGGAGCAGCCGACGGACGTGTAGCCCTCCCACAGCAGCGGGTTGAGCAGCACGCCGTTGGCGTTGACGTAGGCGTCCACGTCGTCCTGCGTCCAGCGGGCGATCGGGGCGATCTTGACCTTGCGGCGCCGGGCGTCCCAGGCGACCACCGGGGTGTTCGCGCGGGTCGGGGACTCGTCGCGGCGCAGCCCGGTGGCCCAGGCGTCGTAGCCGCCGAGGCCGCGGTTGAGCGGCTCGACCTTCCGCAGCGAGCAGCACAGGTCGGGGTCGCGGTCGTGCAGCCGCGGCCCGTACTGGGCGTCCTGCTCTGCCACCGTCAGTGCCGGGGTGAGCGTGATGACGTTGACCGGCATGGTCGCCGCCACCGCGTCCCGGGTGCCGATGGTCTCGGGGAAGTGGTAGCCGGTGTCCAGGAAGACCACGTCCACGCCGGGGAGGACCGAGGCGGCCAGGTGGGCGACGACCGCGTCCTCCATCGAGGAGGTGACGCAGAAGCGCTTGCCGAAGGTGTCGGCCGCCCAGCGCAGGATCTCCTGCGGGGTGGCCTCCTCCAGCTCGCGGCCGGCCCGGGTGGCCAGCTCCTCGTGGTCAGTCGTCGTGCCGGTCACTCTGGTTACCCCCGTTGGTCGGTGACAGCAGGCCGAGGAACTTCAACTGGAAGGCCCGGCGGCACCCGTGGCATTCCCAGGCCCCGTGCCCGGCCTCCGAGGGGCGCAGGTCCTCGTCCCCGCAGTACGGGCAGAAGAACGGGGCCGCACGCTCACTCACGACAGCTGCTCCTCGCTCGCCCGGGCCGCCCACTGGGCGAAGCGCTCGCCCTCGGCGCGGTCCTCCCGGTACCGGGTCAGCACCCGCTCGACGTAGTCGGGCAGGCCCTCGCTGGTGACCTTGAGGCCGCGGACCTTGCGGCCGAAGCCGGCCTCCAGGCCGAGCGCGCCGCCCAGGTGCACCTGGTAGCCCTCCACCTGGTTGCCCTGCTCGTCCGTCACCAGCTGACCCTTGAGACCGATGTCCGCGACCTGGATGCGGGCGCAGGCGTTCGGGCAGCCGTTGATGTTGATGGTCAGCGGCTCGTCGAAGTCGGGCAGCCGCTTCTCCATCTCGTCGATGAGGGTGCGGCCGCGCTCCTTGGTCTCGACGATGGCGAGCTTGCAGTACTCGATGCCGGTGCAGGCCATCGTGCCGCGGCGGAACGGCGAGGGGGTGACCCGCAGGTCCAGCGCCTCCAGGCCGGCCACCAGCGACTCGACCCGGTCCTCGGGGACGTCGAGCACGATCATCTTCTGCTCGGCGGTGGTGCGCAGCCGGTCGCTGCCGTGCGCCTCGGCGAGGTCGGCGATCTTCCCGAGCAGCGCGCCGTCGACCCGGCCGACCCGCGGCGCGAAGCCGACGTAGAAGTTGCCGTCCTTCTGCCGGTGCACGCCGACGTGGTCGCGCCAGCGGCCGGCGGGCTGCTCCGGGGCCGGGCCGTCGACCAGCTTGTACTTGAGGTACTCGTCCTCCAGCACCTGGCGGAACTTCTCGGTGCCCCAGTCGGCGACCAGGAACTTCAGCCGGGCGCGGTTGCGCAGCCGGCGGTATCCGTAGTCGCGGAAGATGCCGATGACGCCGCCGTAGACGTCGGCGACCTCGTCCAGCGGGACCCAGGCGCCGAGCCGGACGCCGAGCTTCGGGTTGGTGGACAGGCCGCCGCCGACCCAGAGGTCGAAGCCGGGGCCGTGCTCGGGGTGGACGACGCCGACGAAGGCGACGTCGTTGATCTCGTGGGCGACGTCCAGCAGCGGGGAGCCGGAGACGGCGGACTTGAACTTGCGCGGCAGGTTGGAGAAGTCCTTGTTGCCGATGAAGCGCCGCTGGATCTCCTCGATGGCGGGGGTGCCGTCGATGATCTCGTCCTCGGCGATGCCGGCCACCGGGGAGCCGAGGATGACGCGCGGGGTGTCGCCGCAGGCCTCGGTGGTGGACAGGCCGACAGCCTCCAGCTTCTGCCAGATCGCGGGGACGTCCTCGATCCGGATCCAGTGGTACTGGATGTTCTGACGGTCCGTCAGATCGGCGGTGTTGCGGCCGTACTGCTCGGAGACCTCGGCGACGGCGCGCAGCTGGGCGACCGTCAGCCGGCCGCCGTCGATGCGGACGCGGAGCATGAAGTACTCGGCGTCGAGCTCGTGCGGATCCAGGATCGCGGTCTTGCCGCCGTCGATGCCCTCCTTGCGCTGGGTGTACAGACCCCACCAGCGCATCCGGCCCCGCAGGTCGGCCGGGTCGATCGAGTCGAAGCCCCGGTGTGCGTAGATCGTCTCAATACGTGTCCGCACATTGAGACCGTCGTCGTCCTTCTTGAACTGCTCGTTGGCGTTCAGAGGAGTGAAGTGGCCCATGCCCCACTGGCCCTCGCCGCGGTGACGGGTCACCTTGCGAGCGGCGGCGGGGCGGCGCGCGGGGGCGCGGTCGGCCGGGGGCTCGGCGGTCTCGGGGGTGGTGGCCATGGTGAAGTCCTTCGGGGCAGGTGGCTCTGACGCCGGGTTGGTCGCTGGGCGTGCTCGGCGGTGCGGTACTGCTGTGACCTGCGGATTCCTCAGGGCCGGGAGAGCAGTCGCGGTGGCCGGGCGGGCGCCTGCGCATCCGCTTCGGCGGGGATGGCGGGGAAGGTGGCGCCGGGTGCGGTGGGAGACGGCGGGATCGGGCTCAGGTCACCGGACAGATGGCGCTGGACACGCGAAGGAGATCGACGTGCAGTCGACCTACTAGGGTGGTTCCGGCGCTCGGCATGGCAAGAGATTCGCACGGCGCACGACTCGCGGTCCACTAACGTCCGTATTCTGGATGCCTGAGTTTCGGATCGTGAGATGTCGGAGCGTTCCCGCCGCTCCCGCCGACGGGGGTCCCGCAGGACCCCCGAACGGCGCCCCGACCCCGGGAGATCGGTCGACGGGCCCAGGCCCGATACCGTTACCCCTGTGCAAGCAGCAGGCGAAACGACCAGGCCGAACCCCGAGCGGCCCTCCCGTCGTCGGGGCAAGGGCTCCCGGCGCAGGCGGGCGGCCAAGCAGGCCGCCTGGCGGACCACCGGCTGGGCCCTGGTCAAGGACACCACCAACACCTGTGTCGAGTACCGGGTCACCGGCCTCGCGGCGGAGGCGGCGTTCTTCACCCTGCTCTCCATCCCGCCGCTGCTGCTCTGTCTGGCCGGCACGCTCGGCTACCTGGACGACTTCGTCGAGGCCGGCACCATCGACAAGCTGAAGGCCGACATCGTCAAGGCGGCCGGCACGGTCCTCTCGGACTCCTCCATCACGCAGGTGGTCCAGCCGCTGCTGGGCCAGGTCTTCGACCAGGCCCGGCCCGACCTGATCTCGATCGGCTTCCTGCTGTCGCTGTGGTCCGGATCCCGGGCGCTCTACATCTTCATCGACACCATCACCGTGATGTACGGGCTGGACGGGCGGCGCGGCATCGTCAAGACCCGGCTGCTGTCGCTCGGCCTCTACCTCGGCGCGCTGGTGATCGGCTCGCTGGTGCTGCCGCTGCTGATGGCCGGCCCCGAACTGGTGACCAACGCCGTGCCGGAGAGCGCCTGGCTGCTCAGCGCCGCCTACTGGCCGTTCGCGATCGTGTTGCTGATCGTCTCGCTGACCACCCTGTACCACCTGGCGGTCCCGGTCTCCACGCCCTGGCGCGAGGACATCCCGGGCGCGCTGGTCGCCCTGGTGGTGCTGGTGTTCTGCAGCGTGGCGCTCCGGCTCTACCTGGTCAGCTCGATCGAGGGCCACTCGGTGTACGGCTCGCTGGCCGCGCCGGTGGCGGTACTGCTGTGGATCTTCGTGGTGGCGCTCGCGGTGCTCATCGGCGCGGCCATGAACGCGGCCATAGACCGTCGCTGGCCCACCCTGGAGACCGCCGACGCCCGCGCCGAGAACGAGCGCGCCCACGAGGCGGCGGCCGCCGCGGTGGTCCGAGAGGTGGCCGCCCGGCGCGCCGTCGAGCGGGCCCGCCGGGCGCGCGAACTCGGCCTCGCCGAGGGCGGCGACGAGGAGTACGGGGAGGACGAGGGCGAGGACGGCGACGTGCCCTCCGAGTACCCCGAGCGGTGGGCCGACGTGCTGGCCGCCGACAACGTCCGCGGCCGCCTCTCCGCCCGGGGCGGCCCGCACCACCGGCCCGTCCCGCCGCCGCCGGACAGCGACCGTCCGACCGCCCCGCCCCCCGAGTACCCGCTGCCGACCCGCCCGCCGCGCCCGCCGTGGGACGAGCGCTGAGCCGGCGATCCGCCCCGAGGGGACCCGCCCGGGGCGGAAATCCACAGGTGAAAAACCGGTTGGCAGGGTGGGGCCGGGCCGCTAGCGTGTGAGCGTCCGGTTCGGGCGGCGTAGGCGCCGCGCCGAGGAGAGAAAGCAGGAGGTGAGTCCCGTGGCCACGACTGTCATGACGGCTGCCCTGGGCAGCGCCCGCGTCCACCTCTCCCTGCCGGCCGCCGGCTGACGTAGCCACTCGCGCACGCAGCCGCAGCAGCCCGGCGGGATCGCTTTCCTCCCGAAGGGCCCACTGCGTTGTTCAACGCTGCCTCCGTTCCGTCTTCCTCTGACCTTTCCTCCCCGCTGCTCGGCTACGGCTGGACGGCCGAGCTCGACGAGCTGTTCGCGCCGCTCGCCGAAGCCGGGCTGGTCGCCGCCCGGATCGTCCGGGTCGACCGCGGCCAGTGCGACGCCGTGCTCGCCGACCCCGAGACCGGTGAGCTGCGCACCGTCCGCGCCGACACCCGACAGGTCGGCGACGCCGACATGATCAACTGCCCGTGCACCGGCGACTGGGCCGCCGTCGACCTCTCGGCCGGACTGCCCATGCCCGCGGTCGCGGCGCTGCTGCCGCGGACCACCGCGATCATCCGCAAGGTCGCCGGCAAGCGCTCCGACGGCCAGGTGCTCGCCGCCAACGTCGACACCGTGGTGGTCGCCGCCTCGCTCGCCGCCGAGCCCGACCTCGGGCGGATCGAGCGCTTCCTCGCCCTCGCCTGGGAGTCCGGCGCCGAGCCGGTGGTCGTGCTCACCAAGGCCGACCTGGTCGACGACGCCGACTTCATCCGGGCCGACGTCGAGGCCGCCGCGCCCGGCGTCACCGTGCTGGTCGTCAGCGCCGAGACCGGTGAGGGGATCGACGTGCTGCGCGCCTGCACGCCGGGCACCACCGCGGTGCTCGGGCAGTCCGGCGTCGGCAAGTCCACCCTGACCAACGTGCTCGCCGGGATCGACGTGATGGCCGTGCAGGAGGCCCGCTCCGGCGACCAGAAGGGCCGGCACACCACGACCACCCGCGAGCTCGTGCTGCTGCCCGGCGGCGGGGTGCTGATCGACACGCCCGGGCTCCGCGAGGTCGGCCTCTACGGTGGCGAGGGCGTGGCGCTGGCCTTCGCCGACATCGAGGAGCTGGCCGGGCAGTGCCGCTTCCACGACTGCAACCACGAGAGCGAGCCCGGCTGCGCGGTGCGGGCGGCGCTCGCGGACGGCTCGCTGCCGGAGCGCCGGATGGAGAGCTACCGCAAGCTCCAGCGGGAGAACGAGTGGATCGCCTCCCGCTCGGACGCCCGGTTGGCCTCGGCCCGGGTGAAGAAGTGGAAGACCATCACCAAGACGATGCGCGCGGCGGGGGGAACCGTGAAGTGGTGAACTCCGGGGTGCCGGCGGCGGGACGGGTGCCCCTCCCGCCGCCGGCGGCCCGGCGCAGACGGTGTCAGCGGAGGTCGGCCACCAGCCGGAAGCGCTCCAGGACGACGGGCGTGGTGTCGTCGACGGTGAAGGCCGGGTCGCCGAGCGAGGCGCGCAGCTCAGCGCCGTGCCAGAACCGCTCGTGCCCGGCCCGCCACTCGGCGACCGAGGCGTACCCCTCGCCCTCGTCCAGGGCGTGCCGCAGATCGACCTCGCCGAGCGGGACGACCCGGACCTCGGTGTTCTCGATCACCGCGACGATCCGCCCCGCCGAGTCGACCACCGCCCCGCGGGTGCCGGCCTGCGGCAGCGGTGCGTTCTCCCGCTCGTACTCGGTCAGCAGGCCGGTGGTGCTGGTCTTGGCGCCGGAGAGCACGGCACCGACCAGCCGGTCCCGCAGCGGTCCGGGGAAGGCGAACTCGTCGACCCGCAGCGCGGCGACCCGCGGGTCCTCCGCACCGGTGTAGGGCTGCTCGGACACGCGTGCTCCTGGGGGTCGGGGGCGGGTCGTGCGCAGGCTATCCGGCGGGAGGGCGCCCGGGCGCGCGATTTTCCGCCCGCCCGCCCGGCCGCCCGTCCGCCGCTCTCCAGGCCGCCCGCCCGGCCGGCGACCCGGTCCGCGACGCCCATGTCCGATTTCCGCCAGTCGCGGGCCACCGGGTGCCGCAGACTGGACAGCGTGATCGACGACGACATCCGGTACCGCGCCGTGGACAGCCGGGACGCCCGCTTCGACGGCGTCTTCTTCACGGCCGTCACCTCGACCGGCATCTACTGCCGGCCGAGCTGCCCGGCCGTAACCCCGAAGCGCGTCAACTGCACCTTCTACCCGAGCGCCGCCGCCGCGCAGAGCGCAGGCTTCCGGGCCTGCCGCCGCTGCCGCCCCGACTCCGTCCCCGGCTCGCCCGAGTGGAACCACCGGGCCGACCTGGTCGGCCGGGCCATGCGGCTGATCGGCGACGGCGTCGTGGACCGCGAGGGCGTGGCCGGCTTGGCCCAGCGCCTCGGCTACAGCTCCCGCCAGCTGCAGCGCCAGCTCACCGCCGAACTCGGCGCCGGCCCGATCGCGCTCGCCCGCGCCCGCCGTGCCCAGACCGCCCGGCTGCTGCTCCAGACCACCGAGCTGCCGGTCACCGACATCGCGTTCGCGGCCGGCTTCGCCTCCGTGCGGCAGTTCAACGACACCGTCCGCGTGGTCTACGACCGCACCCCCAGCGGGCTGCGCGCCGAGGTCGCGGCCGGCCGCCGCACCGCCACCCCGGCCGGCGGTCTCGCCCTTCGGCTCGCCTACCGGGGCGCCCTGGACAGCGACCACCTGATCGACTTCCTCGCCCTGCGCGCCGTGCCCGGCGTGGAGGAGGTCGTGCCCGGCGTGCGACCCGGGGTGCGCACCTACCGCCGCACCCTGGCGCTCCCGTACGGCCATGGCATCGCCGAGGTGGACGGCCTCGCCCCCGGTGAGCCGGCCACCCGCGGCTGGCTCGACTGCCGGCTGCTGCTCACCGACCTGCGCGACCTGCCGACCTCCGTCCAGCGCCTGCGCGTCCTGTTCGACCTGGACGCCGACCCGGTCGCGGTCGACGAGCAGCTCGGCGCCGACCCGCTGCTCGGCCCGCTGGTGCGGGCCCGGCCCGGGCTGCGCTCGCCGGGCCACGTCGACCCGCACGAACTGGCCGTGCGCGCCGTCCTCGGCCAGCAGATCACCGTCGGCGCGGCCCGCACGCTGGCCGGCCGGCTCGCCGAGAAGTACGGCACCGCGCTGCCCGAGCCCAGCGGGGGGCTGCGGCTGCTCTTCCCGACCGCCGCCGCGCTGGCGACCGCCGACCCGGAGGACTTCGCGATGCCGACCGCCCGGCGCCGCGCCCTCACCGGCCTGTGCGCCGCCCTCGCCGAGGGCGTCGTGCGGCTCGACGGCGGCGTCGACCGGGAGGAGGCGGCCGCGCGGCTGCTCGCCCTGCCCGGCATCGGCCCGTGGACCGTCGGCTACCTGCGGATGCGCGCCCTGGCCGACCCCGACGTCTTCCTCCCGAGCGACATCGGCGTCAAGCACGGACTGCTCCGGCTCGGCGCCCCGGGGGACCCGAAGTCCGCCGCCCTCGCGGCCGGGGCCTGGGCCCCCTGGCGCTCCTACGCCGTGCACCGCCTCTGGGCGGGCCCGGCCGTCGACCCCGGCACCGGAGTCGACCCCAGTACCGGAACGGAGAACACCGCAGCATGAGCACCACCGTCTTCACCTACATGGAGAGCCCGTTCGGCCGGCTGATGCTCAGCGGCATCGTCCCGGACGGCGGCGGCCCGGCCGGACTGGCCACCGTCACCGCCCCGGGCCAGCGGTACGCGCTCGCCGAGCCCTCCGACGACTGGGTGCACGACCCGGAGGCGCTCGCGGCGCCGGTCACCCAGCTCACCGAGTACTTCGCGGGCGAGCGCACCGCCTTCGACCTGGAGCTCGCCCCCGTCGGCACCGAGTTCCGCCGCCGGATCTGGGCCGCCCTCGACAAGATCCCCTACGGCGAGACCGTCACCTACGGGCAGCTCGCCGACCTGGCCGGCGAGTCGCCGCGCGCGGTGCGGGCGGTGGGCGGGGCGGTCGGCGCCAACCCGCTGCTGATCATCCGCCCCTGTCACCGCGTCCTCGGCGCCAACGGCGCCCTCACCGGCTTCGCCGCCGGCGTCGACCGCAAGCGCTGGCTGCTCGACCTGGAGCACGGCACCTCGCTGTTCTGACCTGCCGAACCGCTGACCTGCCAAAACCGCTGATCCGCTCAACCGCTCAACCGCTCAACCGCTCAACCGCTCAACCGCTCAACCGCTGAGCCGCCGAGCCGCTCCGCGTGCCGGGCGCTCCCGGTCAGTCCGCCGGGAGCGCCCGCAGGTCCACCCGCCAGTCGTTGCTGCGCATCCGGCGGCCGGGCGGGAACTCGAAGTCGGTCTCGCCGAGGAGGGTGAAGCCGGCCCGGCGGCACACGGCGTTGGAGGCCGGGTTGTCGACCGAGGGGAAGGCGTGCAGGTACCGGTGGCGGCCGGTACGGGCGGCGGCCTCGACGGCGGCCCGCGCCGCGACCGCGGCGATGCCCCGGCCCTGGTAGGGCGGCAGGACGTTCCAGCCCATCTCGTGGACGGTGTCGCCGCGCCAGGTGCGCTCCGCGTAGCCGACGGTGCCGACCGCCACCCCCTCCGGCTCCAGGACGACGCGGTACATGCAGCCGGTGCCGGAGGGGACGAAGTCCAGATAGCGCCGGTGCCGCACGAGCATCCGCTCCTCGTCCTCCGGGCCGCCGGTGTGCCTGCGCATCTCCGGGGTGTTGACCAGGCGCAGCAGGGCGAGGTCGGCGTCGGTCCAGGGTTCGAGGCGGAGCAGCGCGGGATCCATGACGGGACGGTAGCCGGGCGGGCGCCCGGCGGGGTACCCGATTTCCGCGGGAGGCGGATCCGCCGGTCAGCCGCCCGCGGGCTCGGCGAGCGCGCGGGCCAGGTTCTCCAGTGCCGGCAGCGCGTGCATCACGGCGTCCCGGTCGGCGGGGGAGAGGGTGTCGAGGGCGGAGGCGATCCGCCGTTCGTGGGCCCGCTGCCAGTCGTCGAGCTGGTGCCGCCCGGCCGGGGTGAGCGCGATCCGCGCGGTGCGGCGGTCCCCGGGGTCGGCCTGGCGGTCGACGAAGCCGGCATCCAGCAGCTTGCCGACCAGGCCGCTGACGGTGTTGGGGGCGAGCCGCTGGCGGGTGGCCAGTTCGCCGACCCGCAGCGGGGCGGCGGCGAGGGTCTGGAGGAGTTCGACCTGCGCCATCGGCAGGGACTCCCACGGGTAGTCGGTGCGGATGCTGCTGCGCAGCGAGCGCCGGAGCCGGGTGACCGCGTCGGTGAGCCGTCGGGCGCGCTCGATCGCCGCCGGCTCCACGGCCTGCGGATCGGCGGCGGGTTCGGGAACGGACGGTGACGACGGCATGGCCGACAGCGTAGCGCCTGGTGGGGACGGGGCCCGAACGCCGGGGACCGGTCGGGGACGACCGACCCCGTTCCGTGAGCGGCCGGTCGCATGCCGATCAGATCGTAGATAGAACATATCTGTATCCGATATATTTCGCCGTATGAACGCGGCGTCGACCCTCACCTCCCGGCTGCTCACCACCGGGCTGCTCACCGAGCGCCCGCGGCCACGCGGCATAGCCGGCTGGCGGCACGCCCACTGGCTCGCCGTCGGCACCGTCTGCCTGGGCGCCTTCCTCGGGCAGCTGACCGCCAGCGTCACCGCCCTCGTCTACCCGGCGCTCCAGCGCCACTTCGGCACGGGCTTCGCCGCCGTCGAGTGGGTCGCGCTCGCCTACCTGCTGGTCCTGGTGGCACTGCTCGCGCCGGTCGGCCGGCTGTCGGACCTGGTCGGCCGTAAGACCATGTACATCGGTGGGTTCGCCGTCTTCGGCCTCGCCTCGCTCGGCGCCGGATTCGCCGACGGCCTCGGCACGCTGGTCGCGCTCAGGGCCGTCCAGGCCGTCGGCGGCGCGATGATGCAGGCCAACAGCGTGGCGCTGGTCGCCCGGGGCGTCCCCGAGCACGCGATGCGCCGGGCGCTCGGCATCCAGGCCGCCGCCCAGGGCCTCGGCCTGGCGCTCGGGCCCAGCCTCGGCGGGCTGCTGGTGGAGCACGCCTCCTGGCGCTGGGTGTTCTGGATCAACGTGCCGGTCGCCCTGGTGGGCATCCTGGCCGGCTGGTTCCTGCTGCCCCGCACCCACCGCCCGGACGCCCGGCCGCTGAACCGGCCGCTGAACCGGCCGTTGAACCGGCCCGCGAACGAGCCGACGACCCGTCCGGTGCCCCGGCCGCGTGGGGCCGCCCGGCCCGATCCGGACGGCGGGCGCTTCGACCTGGCCGGCCTGCTGCTGCTCGCCGCCTCCACGACCGCGCTGCTGCTCGCCCTCTCCGCCGCCTCCGGCCTGCCGCTGCCCGGCTGGGCCGTGGCCGCCCTGCTGCTCGCCACCGTGCTCTGCGCGCTCGGCCTGGTCCGCCAGGAGCGCCGGGCCACCCGGCCGATCCTCGCCCCAGGTCTGGTCAACACCCCCGGCGTCCGCCCCGGCCTGGCCGTCTCGCTGATCGGCTACCTGCTGCTGTTCTGTCCGCTGGTGCTCGGTCCGGTGCTGCTCGCCGAGGCGGGCCTGCCGACCGGGCAGGTCGGCCTGGTGATCACCCTGCTCCCGGCCTCGTTCGCGGTGGCCGCGACGGCCGGCGGCGCACTGCTGCCGCGCGGCTGGTCGGACGTCGCCCGCTGCCGCTTCGGCGCGGCCCTGGCCGGCGCCGGGCTGCTGGGCTGCGTGCTGCTGCCCGTCGCGGGTGCTCCCGCGCCGGCGCCGGCGCTTCCCCTGCTGGTGGCCGGCTGGGGGCTCGGGGTGCTGCTGCCCGCCAACAACGCCCTGGTGATGCGGGCGATACCGGCCGAGTGCTCGGCGGTCGGCGGCGGCATGGTCAACATGGCCCGCAGTCTCGGGACGGCGCTCGGCACCGCGCTGCCGGTGCTGGGCGTCCACCTGGCCGGACCGGTGCTGGGCGGCCGGGCGGTGCTGCTGGCGCTGGCCGCCGTGGCGGTCCTGGCGGTGGCGCTCACCCGGCCGGTGCGGCGCCGCTGAACGAGCCGGCGGGGGCGGGCGGCGGCGGGGACGACAACGGCCGGGGCGGTGAACGGAGTTCCGTTCACCGCCCCGGCCGTGCGAGCCGCGGTGCCTCAGGAGGCGGGCACGCCCGGGGCGGCGCCGCGCTCCTTGAGCATGTCGGTCATCAGCTCGATCTCCGAGCTCTGGCCGACCACCATCGACAGCGCGAGCCGCTTCTCCGCGTCGTTGTGCGCCATGTCGACGTAGCCCTGGGCCATCTCCACGCCGCCCTTGTGGTGCTCCACCATCAGCTGCAGGTAGAGCACCTCGGCGTCCCGGCCGCTCAGCGAACGGAGCTTGGCGAGCTGCGCGTTGGTGGCCATTCCGGGCATCAGCGAGCCGTCGTGCGCCTGGTAGTCGGCGCCGTGGCCGTGGCCGCCCATCGCCGTCATCCAGGCCATCGGCTTGGCCGTGGAGTGCTGGGTGAGCCCCCACTGGTCGAGCCAGCCCATCATCATGCCGCGCTGGTTGGCCTGGGTGTTGATGATGTCGAAGGCCAGGGTGCGGGTCGGCTCGTCCGACGTCCGGTCGCGGACGATGAACGACAGGTCCACCGCCTGCTGGTGGTGGGTCGACATGTCGCGGGCGAACCCGGCCTCCGGGGAGCCGTCGGCCGGAACGCTGAGCGAGGACGTCCCGGAGGCGGAGGTGCCGCCCGCCACCAGGGCCGGCACACCGAGGGCGAGGGCGAGCGCGGCGGCCAGCGCGGCCGGCCACCAGATCCGCCGGCGCGCGGCCGCGCGGTCCGCGTCCTGCGCGGAGTGGTCGGCGCTCTCCGGGGCGTGCTCCGTGTTCTCCTCGGCGGCGGTCACATCGCGCCCATCGTGCAGGAGGCGCCGGGCTCCTGGGTCTGCTTGCCCTGGACGTACTTGGTGAAGAACTGGTTCACCCGGGGGTCGCTCGCGCTGTCCACGGTGAGCTGGGTCGACCAGGCGCTCAGGGTGATGGTGCCCTGCTCGTCCGGGTACGGGCTCATCAGCGAGTACGGGGTGGCCTTCACCTTGTCGGAGAGGACCTTGATGTCGTCCGGGGTGGCCTTGCCGTTGTAGGTCACCCAGACCGCGCCGTGCTCCAGCGAGTGGACGGCGCGCTCGTTCTCGACCGGCTGGTCGTAGACGGTGCCCATGCAGTCCAGCCAGACCGCGTTGTGGTCGCCGCCGACCGGCGGGGTCTGCGGGTAGGTGACCTTCTCCTTGACATGGTTGCGGGTCAGGTCGCCGAAGGTCTGCACGCCGTCGATCGGGGCCGCCGCGGCGGCCTCCTTGGCCTTCTTGTCCTTGTTGGCGTCGACCACGATCCAGGTGCCGGTGGCTATCGCCGCGATCACCAGCACACCGGCGACCGAACCGGCGAGGATCTTGTTGCGGCGGTCGCGGCGCTGCTCGGCGGCGCGCAGCTCGGCGATCCGGGCGCGGCGGTCGTTGCTCGCCTGCTTGGCGCTCGGCTTGTTGCTCTGGGCCTTGTTCGGCTGCGTCTGCTTGGAGGCGGAACCCATGTGGTGTCCTAGTCCCCACCGCGCATCGGGCGCGGCGGTCTGAAAGAAGTGACGGGAAGGTGCGGATCCGTCGGTCCCGCCCGCCCGGTGACACGGTGGTCGGCGGGGGAGGGCAGCGCCCGGCGGCGGGTTCCGCTCAGGACCGGTGTACTTGGAGTTCGTGCAGGTCGGGCGCGGGGTGCGGGCCGACCAGCAGCCCGGCGGGCACCACCCGGGGCTGCGCCTCGGGGGTTTCCGTCAGAGGCGCCGCCGCGGGTTGCGGTTGCGGCGGCGGGTTGGGGAGCTGGGCGTCCTGGGCGCAGTACGGGTGGCTGGAGCAGCCGTTGTTGCGGTGCGGCGGATCGCCGTCGACCGAGCACCAGGTCCAGTGCCGGTGGCTCTCCGCGCGGATCCGGTCGCCGAGGGTCTGCGGCGCGGTGGCCGGACCGGTGGCGGCGGAGCCGTGGAGTTGGGACGGGACGCCGGCCTCGACGTCGGCCGGGATCGCGGTCACGCCGGACGGGGGACCCACCGGGGGGTCGGCCGGGACGGTCACCGGGAGGCCTGGCCGTTCGGCCGTGACCGCCTTGGCGTGCGCCGTGCAGGGCAGCGCCATCAGCAGCCCGACCAGCAGCAGGATCCACAGCGTGCCCACCGGGCGGACCACGAGTGCGGCCCTCCCCGGTCGGGGGTTGCTGGGGGCCGACACGGTCATGCGCACATTTAATCAGCCGAACGAGTGAAGCGAGCCCTTTCCTCGGCCCTCATTTTCGAGGGCGGAGGCTTCCTAATGCCCCGGAAACGCCCTGGTCGGGGCGGTTCGGTCGACTGCGGGAGGAACAGAAACGAAACGGGCAGCGAAACCGGTGATCGATATCGGCCGATGTGGGTTCGGTTGTCGTCGAAACCCGGACAGCGCCCCGGCCCTTCGGGACAATGACGTCGAGCCAGCGACCAGGAGCCGCCAGATGACCAAGCAGGGTGCACCCGCGCAGCAGCACCACCGGCCGGACGACGGCTGGTGGGACACGGTCTACGCGGGCCCGGCCGGCACCCTGCCCGACACCCCGGACGCCGAGTCGGGGGAGGGCAGCGTCGACGACTGGTTCGAGACGGCGGCCGGCCTCATCGGGCAGCAGCGGAGCGCGCCCGCCGAGGAGACGACGGCGGCCGAGGAGGCGCCGGAGGCCGGTGAGGCGCCGGAGGCCGGGCCGGTGGCCCCGGCCGGCGAGGAGGTGCTGGAGCGGGACAGCATCGACGACTGGTTCGACACCGCCGCCGGTGTGATCGCCCCGCAGCCGCCGGCTGCTGAGCCGGCGGCCGCCGAGGTGCCGACCGCCGAGGTGCCGGTGGCCGAGGTGCCGGTGACCGCAGCTCCGGCGGCCGACGAGACGCGCCGCTTCCCCGCCCCCTTCTGGGCGGCGGACGCCCGGGTGCCCGAACCGCGCCCGAAGCCCGAGGCCGCGTCGGCTCCGGCGTCCGCCCCCGTCCCGGAGCCGGAACCGGAGCCGGAACCTGAGCCGGAGCCGGCCGTTGAACCGGAGCCGCCCGCCGTCGAGCCGACCGCCGCCGAGGCCGTCGAGCCCGAGCCGCCCGCCGCCGAACCGCCCGCGCCGCGCCCGGCCGCCCGGCCCGGGCGGGCCGAGGCCGCGCCCACCGTGCCGCACGTGGGCGAGCGCCCGCCCACCTACGGTCCCGAACCGACCGCCGTCCCCGAGGCCGACCCCGGCGCGCTGGGCGGCGTCGTCGCCGACACCGTGCTGGAAGGCGCCCAGTACGGCGCCACCACCCTGCGGGCGGCCTCCGTCCGCGGTGACTCCGCCCGCCACCGGGGTGAGACCCGGCGGGACTCGCTGCTGGTGACCCGGTTCGGCGAGGGAGCGGACGGCCTGCTGCTCGCCGTGCTCGGCGGCTTCGACCACTCGGGACCCACCGCCGAGGCGGTCGCCACCGCAACCGCCGAGGCCTGCCGTCAGCTCGCCGGCGCGGTCGGCCGCAGCCGCGAGAACCTGGCCGCCGACCTGCGCGACGGCGCCCGTGACCGGCTGCGCTACGGCCTCCAGCGGCTCGCGCTGAGTTCCGTCGCCCCGCTGCGGGCCCTGGCGCCGGAGAGCGCCGTTGACGACACGGACACCGCGGACGGCGAGCCGTCCCCGGCCTCGCTGCACTGCCTGCTGGTCTCGCTCGACCCGACGGCCGGCCACCGGGCGGCGTTCGGGGTCGGCCCGGGCGGCCTGTACCTGCTGCGGTCCGGTCACTGGATCGACGCCTACGCGGCCCGGCTGCTGCACCAGCCCGACGGCCAGCCGCCGGCGCCGGAGCCCCCGGCACCGGGTTCGAGCCCGTTCCGCTACCGGATGGTCCCGGCGACGCCGGGTGACATCCTGCTGCTCTGCACCCCCGGCCTGGCCCGCCCGATCGCCGACGAACCGGCGGTCGCGCACTTCCTGGCCTCCCACTGGGCCCACCCGCACCCCCCGGGCACCGTCGACTTCCTCCGCCAGGTCCAGGTCCGCGCCAAGGGCTACGCCGACGACCGCACCGCCGCCGCGATCTGGACGGAGTAGCCCCCCGGCCCCGCCCACCCCGTCCAGGTCCGTTCGGTCCGCCGGCCGTCTGTCCTTCTATCCTTGCGGCCATGACCGCCCAGCTTCCGGAAAGCTCTCCGCGCCCCCTTCCCCCGGGTGGACTCCGCGCGTCCCACGCCGACCGGGAGGCGGTGGTGGAGCTGCTGCGCGACGCGGCAGCCGAGGGGCGTATCGACCTCGACGAGCTGGACACGCGCCTGGAGGGGGCGCTGAAGGCGAAGACCCACGGTGAGCTGGCGGTCCTGACCGCCGATCTGCCCGGCCCGAAGCCCGCGGAGAGCGGACTGCCGCTGGTGCTCAAGGGCGGCATGTCCGGAGCGTCTCGCGGTCCCGGGCGCTGGGAGGTTCCCGGGCGCGTGATCGCCCACGGAGGACTCGGGGGCGTGAAGCTCGACTTCACCCGGGTCGAGTGCCGCCGCGCGGAGATCGTCGTGGAGGCGTACGGGGAGATGGCCGGTGTCACGATCGTCATCCCCGATGCCTGGGCCACGGACACCAGCGGCATGGATCCCGGCCTCGGTGGCCTCAAGGACAAGACCACGTCCGGTCGGCTCCCGGGAACCCCGCTGATCCGGCTCACCGGGTCCGGCGGCATGGCGGGAGTGGTCGTCCGCCACCCCGACCGCCGGGAACGGCGCAAGCTGCTCGGCGATCCGGCGCAGCCGTAGCCCCCGGATCCTCGCCCAGGCCTTCAGGCCGGCACGGCGCCGAGCAGGGTGCCGCAGGCGGTGGTGGCGAGGTGGTGGGCGCGGGGGCGGGTGGCGCCGGGCAGGCCGAGGGCGAGCGGGACGGCGAGGCCGTCCAGCAGGGCGCGGATCTGGATGGCGCGCTCGGCGGCGTCGCCCGGGGCGAAGCGGGCGGCGGCGGTGCCCTCCTCGATCAGCGCGACCAGGTCGGCCTGCCAGGGCGCCTCGATCTCCAGCTGCCCCTGCCGCAGTTCCTCGCTGGCGGGGGAGCGCCCCCACACCTCGACCCAGAGGATCCAGCGCGGGTCCCCCGGGCCTTCCGGGAGGTACAGCCCGGTGTACTCCGCCAGCCGCTGCCGCACGTCGCGGCCGCCGTCGGCGAGCATCGCCCGGCGGCGGGTGCCGAGCTGCTCCTCGCTCCACCGCAGGGTCTCCAGCAGCAGCTGGTCCTTGCTGCCGAAGTAGTAGAGCAGGTGCCCGGCGCTCATCTGGAGCCGGCGGCCGAGGCCGGCCATGGTGAGCTTGGCGAGCCCGTGCTCGGCGATGGCGGCGCGCGCGGTGGCGAAGACCTCCTCGCGGGGGCGGGCCGGTCGGCGCGGGCGGGCGTCGGCCATCGGTGCTGCTCCTCCGGACTCAAGGGGGCCTTCACGATACCGGCCGTGGCCGGGCGGCCACGGAGCGGGACGTCGGCCGTTTCGACGCCCCGCTCCTGCGGGTACGTACCGATCGGGGTGCCGACCGGGGGATTTCCGACCCGAGGGGGTGGCCGATGGCCACGATGATCGCCCTGTTCGCCGGTCTCGCCGTCCTGGTGACCGGCCTGACGGTGTACCTGCACCGGCGCCGCAACGGCCCGACCGAGAACCTCGACGGCCTGCTGACCGAGCAGGAGCGGCTGGCCCAGCTACGGGCCCTCCGCTCCTCCTACAGCTCGATCGCGATGCACAGCTCCCACGGACTCACCACCGACGACCTGGGGAGGTACCACCGCTAGAACCCGAGGGGGTCAGGCCTTCGGCTGCTGCTGGGTGATGCAGTGGATGCCGCCGCCGTTGGCGAAGATCTCCCGGGCGTCGACCAGCTCGACCGTGCGGCCGGGGTAGGCCTCGGCCAGGACGGCGGCGGCCTCCTGGTCGCGCGGGTCGTCGAAGGCGCACAGCACCACGGCGCCGTTGGCGACGTAGTGGTTGATGTACGAGTAGTCGACCGGCTCGCCCTCCTCGTCCAGCAGGACGGTGGGGGCGGGCAGCTCGACGACCTCCAGCGGGCGGCCCTGGGCGTCGGTGGAGGCCCGCAGGATCGCCACCAGCTCCCGGCACACCTCGTGGTCGGGGTGCGCCGGGTCCGGCTGGACGTGGGCGACGACGACGCCGGGGCGGACGAAGGAGGCGACGATGTCGATGTGGCCGCGGGTGCCGAACTCGTCGTAGTCGCGGGTGAGCCCGCGCGGCAGCCAGATCGCCTTGGTGGTGCCGAGGAAGGCGTGCAGCTCGGCCTCGACCTGCTCCTTGGTCCAGTCGGCGTTGCGGCCCTCGCCGAGCTGGACGGTCTCGGTGACGAGCACCGTGCCCTCGCCGTCGACGTGGATGCCGCCGCCCTCGTTGATCAGCCTGGAGGCGAAGCGCCGGACCTCGGTCAGCCCGGCGATGTGCTCGGCGATGTGCTGGTCCTTGTCCCAGCGGGCCCAGGACTGCGCGCCCCAGCCGTTGAAGATCCAGTCGGTGGCGGCCACCCCGCCCTTGCCGTCGACCAGGAAGGTCGGGCCGATGTCGCGCATCCAGGCGTCGTTCAGCGGCCGCTCCACGATCTCGACCGCGTCGGCGACGTACTTGCGGGCCTCCGCCGTCTCGCCGGTGTTCACGACCAGGGTGACCGGCTCGTACCGCACGATGGTGTTGGCGACGTTCGCCCAGGCCTCGCGCGCCGCGTGCAGGTGCTCGGGCGTGTCGAAGGTCGGGTTGTCGGTCGGGAAGGCCATCCAGGTGCGGTCGTGCGGGTGCCACTCGGCGGGCATCCGGTAGCCGAGCGAGGCGGGGGCGGGGGTGGTCATCGCGGCGTCCTTCGGTGGGGCGGGGGAGGGTCAGAGGAAGTAGAGGCGGCTGAGCGAGACGCTGTCGGCGGGCTCGGAGCGCAGCGGGGCGCCGTCGAGCGAGACCAGGCCGGTCTCGGTGACCTCGACGCGGCCGACCCGGGCGTTGCGCACCATGTCGCGCGGGCCGATGCCGCGGGTGCCCCGGACGCCCACGCGCCGGCGCCGGGTGGGCAGGCCGTCGGCGGGGCGGTCGAGGTACGCGCCGTCGGCGGCGGCCTGGGCGACGAAGGCGACCGAGATGTCGGCGGCGGTGGCGCCGTGCGCGCCGAACTGCGGGCCCAGCACGAGGGGCTCGCAGCGGTCGGTGGAGGCGTTGGGGTCGCCGACCACGCCGTAGGCGGGGAAGCCCGCCTTGAGGACCAGCTGCGGCTTGGCGCCGAAGTGGTCCGGGCGCCACAGCACGATGTCGGCCAGCTTGCCGATCTCGATCGAGCCGACCTCGTGGGCCAGGCCGTGGGCGATGGCGGGGTTGATGGTCAGCTTGGCGATGTAGCGCAGGACGCGCTCGTTGTCGTCCCCGCTCTCGACGGTCCCGAAGCCGCCGTCGAGCGGGCCGAGCTCGGCCTTCATCTTGCCGGCCATGGCGAAGGTGCGGCGCACGGTCTCGCCGGCCCGGCCCATGCCCTGGGCGTCGGAGGAGGTGATGCCGATGACGCCCAGGTCGTGCAGCACGTCCTCGGCGCCCATCGTGCCGGCCCGGATCCGGTCGCGGGCCATCGCGGCGTCGCCGGGCAGGTCGGTCTTGAGGTCGTGCGCGGAGACGATCATGTCGAAGTGTTCGCCCAGCGCGTCCCGGCCGAACGGCAGGGTGGGGTTGGTGGAGGAGCCGATGACGTTCGGCACGCCCGCCATCTTGAGCACGTTGGGGACGTGGCCGCCGCCGCAGCCCTCGATGTGGAAGGCGTGGATGGTCCGGCCCTCCAGCACCTTGAGGGTGTCCTCGACGGACAGGCACTCATTGAGGCCGTCGGTGTGCAGGGCGACCTGGACGTCGTACTCCTCGGCGACCCGCAGCGCGGTGTCCAGGGCGCGGGTGTGGGCGCCCATGTCCTCGTGCACCTTGAAGCCGGAGGCGCCGCCCTCGGCGAGGGCCTCGATCAGCGGGGCCTCGTCGGAGGAGGAGCCGCGGCCGAGGAAGCCGATGTTGACCGGCCAGGCGTCGAAGGCGTTGAAGGCGTGCCGCAGGGCCCACGGCGAGTTGACGCCGACGCCCCAGACCGGGCCGAACTCCTGGCCGATGATCGTGGTGACGCCGGAGGCGAGCGAGGCCTCCATGATCCGCGGCGACAGCAGGTGGACGTGGGTGTCGATGGCGCCCGCGGTGGCGATCATGCCCTCGCCGGAGACGATCGTCGTCCCGGTGCCGACGACCACGTCGACGCCGTCCATGGTGTCCGGGTTGCCGGCCCGGCCGATCGAGGCGATCCGGCCGGCGATCAGGCCGATCGAGGTCTTGCGGATGCCCTGGACGGCGTCGATCACCAGGACGTTGCTGATCACCACGTCGCAGGTGTCGCGGACGGCGGCGGGCTTGAGGTGCAGGCCGTCGCGGGCGGTCTTGCCGAAGCCGGCCAGGAACTCGTCGCCCGGGGTCTGCGAGTCGGACTCGACGCGGACGATCAGCCCGGAGTCGCCGAGCCGGATCCGGTCGCCGGCCCGGGGGCCGTGCACGGAGATGTAGTCGAGCGGGGTGATGGACGTCACGACTCGACCTCCGCGTCGTCGAAGTGGATGAGGTAACCGGTGGCGCGGGCCTTGGTCAGCGCGGCCTCCTTGGCGCCGGGGGCGTCCAGCGGGCCGTCGACCAGGCCGGCGAAGCCGATCGCGACCCGCGCGCCGCCGATCGGCACCAGGCCGACCTCGACGGTGGCACCCGGGTCGAAGCGCACCGAGGAGCCGGCCGGGATCGCCAGGTGGGTGCCGTAGGCGGCGGCGCGGTCGAAGGCCAGGCGCGGGTTGGCCTCGAAGAAGTGGAAGTGCGAGGTGACCGAGATCGGCACCCCGGAGGTGTTGTGGACGGGCAGGACCACGGTCTCCTCGACCGGGTCGTAGCCGGCGCCGTCGCCGAGCAGCGCGCCGCCGGGGGCCTCGTCGCCGAGCGAGCCGGCGCCCCGGAACGGGTCGTTGACCACGGCGAGGCGGGTGCCGTCGTCGAAGACCGCCTCCACCTGGACCACGGTGACCACGTCGGGCACGCCGGGCAGCACGTCGTCGGCGGTGAGCACGGAGCGGCCGGCCTCGATGGCCTCGGCGAGGCGCCGGCCGTCCCGGGCGGCCTCGCAGACGGTGTCGGCGATCAGCGCGGTCGCCTCGGGGATGTTGAGGCGGACGCCTCGGGCGCGGCGGGCGCGGGCCAGCTCGGCTGCTGTGAAGATCAGCAGCCGGTCCCGCTCGGTGGGGGTCAGTCGCACGGTTCCTCGCTCGCGGTCGCCGGGTGAGGGGGAAAAACGTTAGAACGGCGTTCAAACATCTCCGGTCATTGAACCCGGAGCGGTCCGCCCTGTCCAGCCTTGCCGCTCCCGCGGCGATCGGCTCGGCGGAACGCCGGGGCGGCGGCGCCGGAGACCGAAAACCGCCCGTACGCTTCGCAAACCTGTCCGGCGGGGGCAGTTGGATCACGTGAACCGCCCCGTGCCCCTTTCACCCCAGGTGATCGCCTGGGTGCTGTTCCAAATGCCGAAAGCTGGGCATGAGGATGATTGGTCAGTACCAAGTGGGCCGACCGGCCGGCGGGGGATACCGGACCGGTGACCCGGAGCGAGGGCGGGGGCAGGGGTGATGGACGGTCAGTCGCGATTCCCGCGGCAGCGAACGAGTTCGGGGGGCGCCTTCCGGGTGACCGGAACCGGCCAGGGCGCCCCGGCGGGCACCACGGGCCCCGTGAACGCGCTGGGCGTGCCCGGCGTCACCCGCCCGGGCGTACCGGCACCCGGGTGTGCGCTCAACCGCCGGCTCCACCTGGCACTGGAGGCCGCCGACCTGGTCGGCGTCGGCGCGGTCCGCCGCCGGCTGCGCGCCGCGCTCGGCGTGTGGGGCGTGCCCGAGCTGGCCGACACCGCCGAGCTGCTCACCTCCGAACTGGTCACCAACGCGTTGCAGCACACCGGCCAGGGCGCGGTCTTCGACGCGGTGCTCACCGGTGACCAGCGGCTGCGCATCGAGGTCCAGGACGGCACGGCCCGGCTGCCCGGCCGCCGCCGCGACCAGGACGCGGAGTACGCCACCTCCGGCCGCGGGCTGATGCTGGTCGAGGCGCTCGCCGACTCCTGGGGCGTGCAGCTGCGCGGCGACGGCAAGGTCACCTGGTTCGAACTGGGCATCGTCGGCGCCTGAGCCGCCGCCCGCGGACCGCGGTTCGCCGATCGCCGTCCGCGGTTCACCGATCGGCCCCCATCGCGCGCCGTTTGTCGTACGAGCACCGTTCGCTGTCGAACGATGCCCGGAAGTGAAGGCACGCGACAAGGTTTCCGGCCCGTTGCCATTGCCGCTCGGCCGAACATTGGCCAGGATGGTGGGAATGTGTGCCCACGTGCGAGAAGCGGCGGGGAAAGACCACCTCGACCGATGACCGCCCATGGGCGCGCGACCGTCGAGCACCACCCACCACCCGCCACGCGGCCCGTCCGGACGGTCGGCGCGGTCCGCCACGGCAGCGGCAGGAGCAGCATGCCCACAGAGCCCGAGTCACCGGGGCCGGCCCTTCCCGCCGGTCCGACCACGACCGGCTCCGGGCGGGCCAGACCCCCCGCGCAGGCGGTCCGGCGGCACCCGCTGCGCACCGCCCCCGGCCTGGCGGCCGGTCGGCTGGCGCCGATGCTCTCCGGTGGTCTGCCGCTCTCCCCGGGTGACTCCACACCGGACTGGCTCGAACCCGCGATGGCGGCCAACGGCATCGGCTCGTTCGACTGGGACATCCGCCGCGACGTTCTGGAGGGTGACCAGCGCGCCTGCGCCATCGTCGGCCTCGACACCGCCGAGAAGGGCCGCTTCGACCGCACCTCCGCCTCCTTCCTGGCCCTGCTCCACCCCGAGGACGCCCCCGTGGTGCGCCGCCGGGTCGAACGCGCCGTCGCCGAACTCGGCCAGTGCGGTGCCTACTACCGGACGGTCGGCCGGGGCGGTGCCACCCGGGCCGTCCGGTTCCGCGGCCGGGTCCTCGCCGACGCCTTCGGCCGCGCCTCCCGGATGGTCGGCTTCGTCTGGGACGCCACCGTCGAGCTGCACAAACGCGACCGCGCCGACCGGCTCGCCCTGCTGCGCGAGGAGCGTTCCCGCTTCATCAAGGAGGCCGCCCGCGCGCTCTCCGAGGCGGTCACCGTGCGGGACGTCGCCCGGGTCTTCACCGAGCTGCCGCTGCCCGGCCTGCCGCCGGACGGCCTGGTGCTCGCCTCCTTCGAGGCCGGCCGGGTGCAGATGCTCGGTGCCTCCGGCTACCCCACCGAGGAGCTGGCCGGCTACGACCGCTCGGTGCTGCCGCCGAGCCACCCCGCCGCCGAGGCGCTGCGCGGCCGCGCCCCGGTGTTCTGCGCCAGCCGCGAGGAGTACCGCGAGCGCTACCCGGACGTCTGGGAGCAGGCCCGCCGCACCACCCGCAGCTCCTGGGCCTTCCTGCCGCTGGTCGCCAGCGGCCGGGCGATCGGCCTCTGCGTGGTCAGCTTCGACGACGACCGCCGGCTCGACGCCGACGAGCGCACCCTGCTCTCCACCCTCGGCGGCCTGGTCGCGCAGTCCCTGGCCCGGGCCCGGCTGCACGACGCCGAGCACGAACTGGCGGCCGGCCTCCAGCGCGTCATGCTGCCGCGCACCGTGCCGTCCGTGCCGGGCGTCACCACCGCCGTCCGCTACCTGGCGGCCGGTTCCGGCCTGCAGATCGGCGGCGACTGGTACGACGTGGTGCCGCTGCCCGGCGGCCACGTCGGCCTGGTGATCGGCGACGTCCAGGGCCACGACGTGCACGCGGCCGGCATCATGGGCCAGCTGCGGATCGCGCTGCGCGCCTACGCCGCCGAGGGCCACCCGCCCGCCGCGGTGATGGCCCGGGCCTCGCGCTTCCTCGCCGACCTCGACACCGACCACTTCGCCACCTGCACCTACGCCGAGGTCAACGTCGACTACGGCGTGGTCTACGCCGTCCGGGCCGGCCACCTCGACCCGGTGGTGCGGCGCGGCGACGGCACCGCCACCACCGTCCCGGTGGCCGGCGGGCTGCCGCTCGGCATCGCCCCGGACGAGGAGTACCGGGTCACCCGGTTCAGCCTCGACCCGGGCGAGACCGTGCTGCTCTGCACCGACGGCCTGGTCGAGGCGCGCGGCATGGACCTCGACGAGGGCATCGCCCGGCTCACCGCGGTGCTCGCCGAGCCGCTCGCGAGCCCCGCCGCGAGCGGCCGCGACCCGCTGGACGAGCTCGCCGACCGGATCGCCTCGCAGGCCGCCGACTCCAGCGAGCGCGAGGACGACATAGCGCTGCTCCTGCTGCGCTGGGACGGCCCCGAGGGCGGCCTGGCCGCGCAGCAGCTGCGCCGCCGGATCGGCCAGGCCGACCTCGCCCGGATCTCGGAGGTCCGCGCCGAGCTGCGGGACGCGCTGCGCCGCTGGGGCGTGGCCGAGCTGATCGACACCGCCGAACTGCTCTCCTCCGAGCTGGTCACCAACGCCATCCGGCACACCGACCGGGACGCCATGTTCACCGCCCGCCTCTACCGGGAGCCGGTCGCGGACGGCGGCCGGGCGCGGCTGCGGGTCGAGGTGGAGGACGAGTCGGACCTCTGGCCGACCCGCCGCACCCCGGGGGAGCAGGCGTCGTCCGGGCGCGGGCTGATGCTGGTCGAGGCGCTGGCCGACGGCTGGGGCGTGGAGCCCCGGGGGACGGGCAAGCGGATGTGGTTCGAGCTCAGCGTGACGCCCGCGGACTGACGTTCGGCGGGCGCTCGACGGGCGGGCGTTCAGCGGTTCCGGGGCGTCAGCCGAACTGCTGCTCCAGGTCGTTCAGCTTCTGCTCCAGGAAGTCCAGCCGGGGCAGGGCCGCGGTGTTCTGCTCGGTCGTGAGGTCGACGGTGCGCCGCTCGGGCCCGGCCGGCAGGCCGGGCTGGGCGGCCGCGCCCCCGGCGCCGGGCCCGTCGGCGCCGGCCGCCCTGGCGGACTCCGGGCCGGACTCCAGCTGCCGGGGCGCCGCCGGGGGAGCTCCGCCGCCGCGCTGGCGCCAGACGCTGTTGGTGCGGTTGATCGCCCGGATCTCGGCCCGCTCGCGGCGCCCCGCCAGCCTGCGGCGCTCCTTCTCCCGGATCCGCTCACGCTTGTCGTTGCGGACGTCCTCGACAGCCTCGTCCAGGCTGCGGACGTTCTCCAGCAGCATCAGCGACCAGGCGGCGTAGGTCTCGCGCGGGGCGCGCAGCCAGCGGACGATCCGGATCTGCGGCAGCGGTCGGGGGACCAGCCCCTGCTCGCGCAGCGCGGCGCGGCGGGTCTGCTTGAGCGCCCGGTCGAACAGCACGGCGGCCGAGAGCGACATCCCCGCGAAGAACTGCGGCGCGCCGGCATGGCCGAAGCCGCGCGGGGCGTGCACCCAGTTGAACCAGGCCGAGGCACCGGCGAACAGCCAGACCAGCAGCCGGGAGCCGAGCGCCGCGTCGCCGTGGCTGGCCTCGCGCACCGCGAGCACCGAGCAGAACATCGCGGCCCCGTCCAGGCCGAACGGCACCAGGTACTCCCAGCCGCCGGACAGGTTGAGGTTCTGCACCCCGAAGCCGACCAGGCCGTGGAAGGAGAGCGCGGCGGCCACGGCCGCGCAGCAGAACAGCAGGGTGTAGGAGGCCCCGCCGTACAGGGACTCCTTGCGGCGGCGGCGCTCCTCGGCCCGCTCCCAGGAGTCCGCTCCGCTCCCGCCGCCGGTGCCTCCCCGGTACCGGGCCAGGGCCACCAGGAGTGCGGTGAGCAGCAGCACCGCGACGCCGGTGACGGCCCAACCCAGCGGTATGTCGGACAATTTCATCGCCTGGACCAGCCTCGCTTTCCTGCGTTTTCCCGCGCCGCGATTCCTGCGCCGTGATGGCGGGGACCATCATGGCGGATGCGCGGTCGGAGAGCGGCTGATTTCCTGTCAATGCACCGGAGCGAGGGATTTCTGTCGGGGGATAAGTCGTGCCGTCATATTGATATGAGAAAAGGGGAGCCGGGAATTCCGGACCCGTCGAAGGTCCCGGTCCGGCCCGCGTCGGCCTGCGTAGAACTCCGTCAAACCCGCGCGACGCGGGGGCAGCCCGCGCACATCGCCTCGATCCGCGCCGTGTAGACGAGGCAGCAACTGGCCCGGCACCGCTCGGACTGTTCGATGCGTGCCGGGGAGCCGGGCGCCGGAGCGGTGAACCCGGCGCCCGGTGTGAAGGGCGCGCACTCCGGCGCGCCGGGGCCGTCCGCGCCGAACAGCGCGGTGAGTTCCGTCCGTACGCGCTCCTCCTCGCCGAGCCGCCGGCCGACGTACCAGAGGCCCTCCACCACCGAGTCCGTGGCCATCGCCCAGAGCGTGCGCGGCCCGCGCCGCACCTCCGGACGGAAGGCCGTCAGCACCGGGGTGAGGAAGTCCGCGAGCGCCGCCCGGAGTTCGGCGGCCAGCGCGGTCTCGTCGGCCACCGTCCGCGCCGCCCGGACCGCCGCCGGATCGTGCGACAGGCAGACGAAGGCGTCCTGGCTGACCGTCAGTTCACCGCTGCGGCGGCGGACCGAGACATCGGCGGGCGCGAGCAGCGGCACCCGGCGCTCCAGGAACCACGGCAGGGTGAACAGCAGCGAGGCCTGCCAGACGAACCGGTGCAGCCCGATGCCGGCCGCCACGTCCGGCCGCAGCGCCCGGCCGTAGCGGGCCAGGCCCTGCCGGGCGTCGTGCGCGACCAACTCCCGCAGTGCGTCCGGGTCGGCCGTCAGCTGCGCCCCCGCGATCCAGCCCCGCCCGGAACGCGGCGGCGCACACCGCACCCGCAGCTCGGGAACCACCTCGCCGAGCCGCCGGTAGACGCCCGACCCGGGCGGCAAGGGGACCTCGGCGCCGGCCTGGTCGGGCCGGTGGACGTGTGCGGCGGCCACCGGTTCCGGGGCGGTGCGCGGGGGAGCGGTGGTGAGGGAGGGGGCGGGGCCGTGGCGGCGGGTGGTGGGGTCGGCCCGTTCGGCGGCGGGTCGGGCGCTGCTCGCGGTCATGGTCGTGCCCCTCGGGTCGACCGGGCCGACCGGACCGTCCGGTCCGTGCCCGGCCGGGGCGTGCCGTGACACCGCTGCGCCGTACGTCCGGGCCCGGCCGGCCGGGGGCCGGCGGAGCCCGGGAACGGCAAGGCTGACCCGGCCGGGTCACTGCTCGACCCGGCCAGGTTAGCCTCACCTTAGCTGATCGGCCCCTGGCTCTGCCTCTCGACGCGTCCGTCCGAGGGGGCGCCCGGCGCGCGCCCCGCACCGAGCTGGCGCGCGAGCCAGACCGGTACGCCTCCGAGGGCCTGCACCAACCGGGCCGCCTCCGCCCGCAGCCGTGTGGCCTCGGCCGGCTCGGACACCTCGGCCAGTGCCGCCAGCGCCGGCGCCACCCCCACCGTGAAGCCCAGTTGCTCGCGCAGCCGCAGCGAGGCGTCGAACCCCTCCCACGCCCGCTCGCGGTCCCCCGCCGCGAGCGCCAGCGCGGCCAGGTGCCGCCAGGTCGACGAGCGCAGCAGTTCGTCGCCCCGCTCGCCCGCGCCGTCGTGCGCCCGCCGGTAGGCGATCCAGGCCGCCGTCGGGTCGCGCAGCAGGTTCTCCGCGACCAGCCCCCGGCGGAAGTCCAGCAGTGGCCGGCCCGGTGCGTCCGGCGGCAGCAGGGCCGAGGTGCGGCCGAGCGCCGCCTGTGCCTCGTCCAGCCGGTCGCGGGCACCGAGCACGCTGGCCACGTACGCCAGGAAGCCCCGGGCGCAGGCCGCCGAGGCGCGCTGCTCGGTGGTCGCCGCGACGGCCTCGGCCAGTCGCAGCGCCTGCTCGGCCTGACCCCAGTGGGCGGCGGTGAACAGGCACTGCTCGATCAACAGTTCGGCCCTGACGAGCGCCGCTGACGGGTCGCGCTCGGCGGTCGGCCGCAACAGCTCGGCGGCCTCCCGCCAGCACGCCCGGGACCGTAACCGCCATACGGTGTCCCCCGGCTCCGGAGGCGCCGCCGGCCCCCGTGCGTCCCGGCCACTAGGGCCCCATCCGTGCTCCGACAACGCCACCTCCTTGTGTGCGCCATCCAGCAGGAAAGCGGGCCCCTCCCCACTCGTGGCATGACGCGCCACAGGCCCGCGTTGTGGCGGCAATTCAACACGGGGGCGAGCTTGTGCACCAGATCACGAGCGGAGGTTGTTGCGCTCGGCCGGGTTTTCGTCTAAACGATCAGCGGGCGGGCGGCCGGGGCCCGAACGGGCCTCAGGACGTCCAGCCGGTCTCCATCAGAGCCTCCGCGGCGCCGTTCGCGGGCTGCGGCACACCCGCCAGGTCCAGGCTGAACAGGGCGACCAGCAGCTGCTCCCCGCGCACCGTGGCCTGGTGCGAGTAGCCCGCAAGAGTGAACATCGCGGCGGCCATCTCCTCCGCGTGCAGGGTCTGCAGCCAGAGGCACTCGACCGACTTCACGTCCGCCGGCTCGGTCCAGGTGTCCACCTGGGCGACCATCCGGCTGCCCAGCAGGGTGACCCCGTCCCGCTCCTGGGCCTCCGTCAGCTCCAGGTCGTCGAAGCCCAGCCATTCCAGGTAGCGGGCCGCGGTGAACACCGCGTCCTGCGAGGTCCGCACCGGGTGCGGGCGGAACGGCGCGCGCCGCCGCCAGGGCGCCGCCGGGGTGCCCGCGCCCGTGGCGGGTGGTGCCGCGGCGGGGGCGTCCAGTGAGTGCGCGGGCCGCGTCGGGTGCGGGTGGGAGGCCCGCGGGCCGGCGGCGGTGCCCAGCGGACCGGCGGTGGAGCCGCCCAGCCGGGTCGTCCGGTCCACCGGGAGCCGCACGGTGGCTCCGCAGTTGCAGGTGAACTCGGGCTGCGGCCACTGGTCGGAGCGCCCGCAGTGCGGACAGCGCATGCTCAGCCAGGAGTCCTCCCAGGACCGGAAGCGCACCTGCACCGGCACCCCGCCGCGCAGCAGCGGCACCTTGAGCGAGGCGCCGCAGGGGCAGGGCAGTGACGGCGGTTCGTAGAGGTGCTCCCGTCGGCAGGCGGGGCAGCGGATCGCCCGGGCGCCACCCGCCGCCCCCGGGCCGCGGCCGGCCGGGTCGTGTCCGGTGAAGTCGTCGGGCAGTCCGGGCATGGCGGGCACCGTCCGTTCGAGTCGGGGGTGGGTGACGTGTCCCATGCTCCCCGAAACCCGCCGGACACGGCGCGGAATGCGGCAATCCTCAGGGAGGAATCAGGGGTGTGCGCTCGATCGATCGGCGGTGAGGAGGAGAGGACTCCCCCTCGCGTGGGAGCCGGGGCCGTTCCCGGGGCGGACCGGGGTGAACGTGTGCGGCCCGGTCCGCCCCGTGAGTCACCCCGCGCCCCAGCGGGCGAGGTCGGCCGGGGTGTCCAGGTCGTCCGGGGCGGCGACGTCGGCGCACTCGACGAGGACGAGCTCGTCCGGGTGCGCCGCCAGCAGGGCGCGCGCCCCCGCGTCGCCGTGTGCGGCGGCGAGCGCCGCGGCGAAGTACCGGGCGCCGATCAGCACCGGATGCCCGCGCCGCCCCTCGTACGCGGCGGCGGCCAGCTCCGCCCCGCCCCGGTGCGCGGCCAGCAGCCGGGCCACCGCGGCCGGGCTCACCCCCGGGGTGTCCACCAGCATCACCAGCGCGGCCGAGGAGCGGGCCGGCAGCGCGGCCAGGCCGGTGCGCAACGAGGAGCCCATGCCGCTCTCCCAGTCCGGATTGGCCACCAGACGGCAGCCCGGCAGGTGCGCCGTCGACCGCACCCGTGCCCGGTCCGCGCCCAGCACCACCGTCACCTCCCGGCAGCCGCCCGCCCGGGCCACCGCCGCCGCGTGCTCCACCAGCGGCCGGCCCCGGTAGCGGAGCAGTGCCTTCGGCCGTCCGCCCAGCCGCCGTCCGCCCCCGGCGGCCAGCACCACGGCGGCCACCGCATCGCCCTGTTCCATGCGCTCAGCGTGCCCGCCCGGGGCCGTCGCCGAACAGCCCGTCGGACGGCGGTCGGTCGCGCGCTCAGCCGCCCGCGCGGGCCGTCGGCCGGGCCGTCGGGCGGGTGAAGTGCGCGCGGTAGGCGCGTGGGGTCATGCCGACCCGCTGGAGGAGGTGGCGGCGCAGCGAGTCGGGGGTGACGAAGCCGGTGCGGGCGGCGACCCGCTCGACCGCCAGCTCGGTGGACTCCAGCAGCTCCCGGGCCTGTTCGAGGCGCTGGGTGAGCAGCCACTGCAGCGGGGTGGTCCCGGTCTCGGCCTGGAAGCGGCGGTTGAGGGTGCGCACGCTCACCCCCGCGTGCGTGGCCAGTCCGGCCAGGGTGAGCGGCTCGGCGAGCCGGGCGAGGGCCCAGGCCCGGGTGGCGGCGAGCGAGCTGCCGTCCGGGGCGGCCACCGGCGTCGGCAGGACCTGCCCCTGGCCGCCGTCGCGGACCGCCGAGACCGCCGCCAGCCGGGCCACCGCGTTGGCCACCGCCGCGCCGTGGTCGGTGCGCACCATGTGCAGGCACAGGTCGATGCCGGCGGTGAGCCCGGCCGAGGTGAGCACCGGGCCGTCGTCGACGAACAGCGCTTGCGGCAGCACCCGGACGTTGGGGAAGCGGTGCTCCAGCGCGCCCGCCTGCACCCAGTAGGTGGTGGCGCTGTGCCCGTCGAGCAGTCCGGCCTGGGCGAGCACGAAGGCGCCGGTGCAGATCGAGGCCATCCGCGCGCCCCGGCCGGCCGCGGTGCGCAGGGCCGCCAGGATCCGCTCGTCGGCGTCGGCCCGGGACGCCGATCCGGTGACGAGGACGGTGTCGGCCGTGCTGATCGCGTCCAGGCCGTGCGGGACGACGACCTGGAGGCTGCCGGTGCTCGCCACCGGGCCGGGCTCGACGGTGCAGATCCGCACCCGGTAGGCCGGGCGGCCGTCCACCTCGGCGGAGCCGAAGACGATGTCGGGGATGGTGAGGTCGAAGGCGGTGACCGGCGGCACGGCGACGACCGCGATCCGGTGGACGCCCGAGGGGGCGGGCGTGGGCGCGGACGAGGGCATGGCCAGAACCTCCGGAACCTTGGCAGCCGGAGCCCTGCCGCGCGGCGGGGCCCTGGCCGAGAGTTGATCACGGCGCCGCGCAGTCCGGCGCCGCCACCCCTCAGGCAACCAAGGAGCCTTCCATGTCCTTCCACGTCGTCACCGGCGCCGGCCCGACCGGTACCGCCACCGCCCTGCGCCTGGCCGGGGAGGGCGAGCAGGTCCGCCTGGTCACCCGGCGGGGCAGCGGTCCCGAGCACCCGGGCATCGAGCGGGTCGCCGCCGACGCCACCGACGCCGACGCCCTCACCGCGCTCGTCGAGGGCGCGCACTCGCTGATCAACTGCGCGGCCCCGCAGTACCACCGCTGGCTGACCGAGTTCCCGCCGCTCGCCGCCGCCCTGCTGGCCACCGCCGAGCGGACCGGCGCGGGCTACGTCATGCTCGGCAACGTCTACGGCTACGGACCGGTGGCCGGCCCGCTCACCGAGGACCTGCCGGCCGCTCCGACCAGCCGCAAGGGCACGCTGCGGGCGGCCCTGTGGGCGGACGCGCTGGCCGCCCACGAGGCGGGCCGGGCGCGCGTCACCGAGGTGCGGGCCAGCGACTTCGTCGGCCGCGGTGCCACGTCGCTGTTCGCCTTCACCGTGGTGCCCGCCGTGGTGGCCGGCGAGCCGGTGGGCTACCCCGCCGACCTGGACGCGGCGCACAGCTGGAGCTACGTCGGCGACGTGGCCGCCACCCTGGTCGCCGCCGCGCGCAACGAGACGTCCTGGGGCCGGGCCTGGCACGTGCCCAGCACCTCCGAGGTGTCCGCCCGCGAGCTGGCCGGGCGGCTGGCGAAGGCGGCCGGGGCGCCGGAGCCGGCGCTCACCGAGGTCTCCCGGGCGGAACTGGCCCGCTCCGGCAACGAGATCCTCGCCGAGGTGGAGGAGATGGGCTACCTGTACGACCGGCCGCTGCTGCTCGACTCGACGGTGACGCGGGAGACGCTGGCGGTGGCGGCGACCCCGCTGGAGACGGTGGTGGAGGAGAGCGTCCGCGCGCTGCGGCCCTGAGCGCGGACGCGGCGGGGCGGCGGGGCGCTCGGGCGTTCGGTGTGAGCTTCGCCATGATCGAAATGCTCCCTGTTGTGGTGGCTTGACCGCCCGCTGGGCGGCTGGTCTGCTGGTGCGCCGTCAGCCGCCCGCCCACCTGGGGAGTCCCCGTGCCCGCCCGTCGTTCCACCCTGTCCGCCGCCGCCGCCGTCCTCCTGATATCCGCCGTGGTGCTGAGCAGCTGCTCGGACGACAAGAAGTCCGGCGGCGGCGCCTCCGGCGGGGCGGCGGGTGCCGCGAGCCGGGGCACCAGTCCGCTGGAGAACCCCGACGGCACCAAGCCCGGTCTGGCGCCGCTGACTTCGGCCGCGGACCAGAAGGCGGGCCGCGAGCTGATAGCCAAGGTCGCCACCGCCGCCGCCGGTCCCAAGGACGGCTACGACCGCAATGAGTTCGGACCGGCCTGGACCGACAACGTGGACGGCATACCGGGCGGTCACAACAACTGCGACACCCGCAACGACCTGCTGGCCCGGGACGGTTCGGCGGTCGAGCGCAAGGACGGCTCGAAGTGCACGGTCACCTCGATGACCATCTACGACCCGTACACCGGCAAGACGGTCGACTGGAACAAGCAGCAGGCCTCGAAGATCCAGATCGACCATGTGATGCCGCTGTCCTACGACTGGCAGATGGGCGCCAGCAAGTGGGAGAAGCTGAAGCGGGTGCAGATCGCCAACGACCCGCTCAACCTCATCCCGGCCGACGGCTCGCAGAACGCCTCCAAGGGCGACTCCGGTCCGGCTGCCTGGCTGCCGGCCAACCCGGAGATCCGTTGCTCGTACGCGGTGCGCTTCGCGCAGGTGTCGCTGAAGTACCAGCTGCCGGTGACGGAGGCCGACAAGAAGGCGATGCTGCAGCAGTGCGGCGGCTGACGGGGGCTGAGGAGTAGCCGAGGAAACGTTTCCTCGGACGGTTCGTCGCTCTTTGTCCCGAAGCGGGCGGGACGGGCGGGGTGCGGCGGGTGGGGCACCGTCAACCGTGTGATCGTCAGGTGGTATTCGTATGCGGTGCATTCGATGATCACCCGGTTCTCGCGACGCGCCCTGCCCGCCGTCGCCGCGGCCGCCCTGCTGGCCGCCTGCGCCAGCTCGGGCGGCTCCACCGACGCGGCCTCCGGCACGCCGTCCGCCGCCGCGACCACCACGCCGTCGCCCACGGACCCGGCGACCGCCACCCCGACGCCCACCCCCATTGCCACGCCCACGCCGACCGTCAAGCCCACCGGTCAGGCGGACCCGGCCCTCCAGGCCTTCTACGGTCAGCAGCTCGCCTGGGCGGCCTGCAAGGACGACCCGAAGACCGCGAAGATCGACGAGTCGGCGGTGCAGTGCGCCACCCTCAAGGTCCCGCTGGACTACGCCGACCCGTCCGGCGGGAGCCTCGACGTCGGCGTCGCCCGGATCGGCAGCGCCAGGCCCGGCGAGCGGACCGGCTCCCTGCTGGTCAACCCGGGCGGTCCCGGCGGCAGTGGCGTCAGCATGGTCCAGCGCGGCCAGAAGGACTACGACGGCCCGCTGCGCGACCACTACGACATCGTCGGCTTCGACCCGCGTGGCAGCAGCCTCAGCTCGCCGATCAGCTGCCTGGACGACAGGACCCGTGACACCTGGCTCACCACCGACGACCTCGGCCCCGAGCACGGCAAGGTGCTCGCGGACGCCTGCCAGGCCAAGTACGGCAAGCTGCTGGAGCACATCGGCACCCGCGACACCGTCCGCGACATGGACGTGCTGCGGGCCGCGCTCGGCGACCAGAAGCTCAGCTACCTCGGGCTGTCCTACGGCACTTACATCGGCAGCGTCTACGCCGAGGAGTTCCCGGACCGCGTCGGCCGGCTCGTCCTGGACGGCGCGGTCGACCCGGCGAAGCCGCTGGTCGAGAACAACATCGAGCAGTACGGGGGCTTCGAGCGCTCGCTGCGCGCCTTCGCCGCCCACTGCGCCAAGCAGAAGCAGTGCCCGCTCGGCAAGGACCCGGACAAGGCGCCCGAGAAGCTCGCCGACTTCCTCGACGGGCTCAAGCAGAAGCCGCTCACCACCAAGGACGGGCGCGTCCTCACCTCCGCCGCGGCGTGGACCGGCGTGATCGAGGGCCTCTACGGCGACGAGAGCGGCTGGGAGGAGCTGCGGAACGTGCTGGCACAGGCCATGGTCAACGGCAAGGGCGACTACCTGTTCATGTACGCGGACGGCTACAACAAGCGCGACAAGGACGGCCACTACCCCGTTTCGGCCGACGCCTACACCGCCGTCTACTGCGCCGACGGTGCGACCGGCGTCCCGACCGGTGACGCGCTGCAGGCCGCGTACGCCGAGATGGCGTCCAAGGCTCCGCTGATCAGCCGGCGCGAGCCGGGATCCGCGCTGTTCGACCCCGACTGCCGCAGCTGGCCGTTCCGCTCGCCCGAGAAGGCGCACGCGATCACCTCGAAGGCCGCGACGCCGATCGTGGTGGTCGGCTCGACCGGCGACGCGGCCACCCCGTACGCCAACGCCGAGAAGCTCGCCGCCGAGCTCGGCAACGCCGTGCTGCTCACCCGCGAGGGCGAGGGGCACACCGGCTACGGGCGCAGCGAGTGCATCCGCACGGCCGTGAACGCCTTCCTCGTCGACGGCACGGTGCCGGCCGCCGGGACGCGCTGCGCGACCGACACCGCGAAGTGATTCCTCAGCACAGCACAACGGCGGGGCGCGGTACGGTCGTTCACCGTGCCGCGCCCCGCCGTCAGGGTCAGGACGTGGGGGACCGGGTCAGGTCGTAGAAGGTCGAGCCGCCGACGGTGCGGGCGGTGTAGTGGCTCGCCACCCACTCCTCGATCTGGGCGGTCTGCGACCCGGACGACTCGCCGTCCGGGGCACCGGGCATGCCGTTCACGCCGGTCGTGGTGGTGCTCTCGCCGCCGACCGCGCGGCGCGAGCCGCCGCCGATGAACCAGTGCACCTTGCCCTCCCGCACGTACTGCTGGAAGGCCTCCAGGCTCAGCGAGGGGTCGCTGCTGTTGAAGCCGCCGAGGGCCATCACCGGGACACCGGAGGCGAGTTGGTAGCTGGCGGCGTTCTGCGAGCCGCTGGTCGCGGCGGCCCAGCGGTAGCCGTCGGCGCCCTCCTTCAGCAGGGAGGCAGCCTCCTCGCTCACCTTGGCGCCGTTCAGCAGCCCGCCCATGCCGCCCATGCCGCCGGCCATGCCGCCCGGGAAGCCGCCGCGGGTGCGGTTGCCCCGGTTGCCGTCCTGGCCGCCGTTCTGCTGCGCGGAGCCCGGGACACCGCCTTGGCCGCCGTCCTGGCCGCCGCCCTGCTGTTGCGGGGCGCCGGGGAAGCCGGGGAGACCGCCCGTGCCCCCCGGACCGCCCGCGCCGCGCCGGCCGAAGCCGCCCGGCCCGAAGCCGCCCTCCACGGCGGGCCCGGCCAGCACGATCGAGCCCTGGTGCGGGGTGTTGACCGTCTCCACCGCGTACGCCGCCGGACCGCCCAGCGCCGCCGCCGCGCCCAGCAGGCCCGCCACCGCGGTCAGCCGTCCGGCGAGCCGCGAGGACCCGCCCGCCGCCCCGTCCGCGGCCCCGTCCGCCCGGCGCGCGAGCCGCGCGGCCAGCGGTCCGGCGACCAGCAGCGCCACCGCCGCGAGCAGCCCGCCGGCCAGGACCGTCGGCCGCAGCCACGGCAGGAAGTCCTTGCTGCGTCCGAGCAGCACGTACGCCCACACCGCCGTCACCGCGAGCGTGCCGGCCAGCATCGCCGCGTACGGCAGCCGGTGCCGGGCCCGCCACAGCCCGTCGACGCCGATGCCGACCAGCGCCGCGACCGCCGGGGCCAGCGCCACCGTGTAGTACTGGTGGAAGATCCCGGACATGAAGCTGAAGGTCAGCGCGGTGCAGAGGAGCCAGCCGCCCCACACCAGGAACGCGGTGCGCGCGGTGTCCGTCCGGGCGTGGCGGCGGGTGGCCCACAGGCCGAACAGCAGCAGGATCAGCGCGGCGGGGAGCAGCCAGGCGATCTGCCCGCCGATGTCGCCGTCGAACAGCCGGGTGATGCCGGTCGTGCCCCAGCCGCCCCCGCCGCGCATCCCGCCGGGCGGGCCCCCGGCCGTCGCGCCGCCGGGCCCGGCGCCGAACGCCGCCTCGAACCCGCCCGCCATCCGGTTGCGGCCGCCGCCGACGCTGCCGGTCTCGTTGCCGTTGAGCCGGCCGAAGCCGTTGTAGCCGAAGGTGAGCGAGAGGAAGCTGTTGTCCTGCGAGCCGCCGATGTACGGCCGCGCCGAGGCCGGGACCAGCTCGACCACCGCGACCCACCAGCCGCCCGCGAGCACCATCGCCAGCCCGCCGGCCAGCAGCTGGCGCACCCGGCGCCACAGCCCGGTCGGCGCCACCACCAGGTAGACCAGCGCGAACGCGGGCAGGACCAGGAACGCCTGCAGGGTCTTGGTGAGGAAGGCGAGTCCGAACATCACCCCGGTGAACACCAGCCACCGGGTGCCGGCCGCCTCGACGGCCCGCAGCAGCCCGTACGCGGCCAGCGTGAGCAGCAGCACCAGCAGCGCGTCCGGGTTGTTGAAGCGGAACATCAGCGCCGCCACCGGCGTCAGCGCGAACGCCACACCGGTCAGCAGCCCGGCGAGCGGCGAGAAGCGCCGGCGCACCGCCGCGTACAGCACGGCCACCGTGGCCACCGCCATCAGCGCCTGCGGGGCCAGCACCGACCAGGAGGAGAGTCCGAAGACGCGGGCCGAGAGCGCCATCGGCCAGAGCGCGAGCGGCGGCTTGTCGACGGTGATGAAGTTCCCGGCGTCCGAGGAGCCGTAGAAGAGGGCCTTCCAGCTCTGGCTGCCCGCCTGGGCGGCGGCCGAGTAGAAGGAGTTGGCCCAGCCGGAGGCGGACAGGCCCCAGAGGTAGAGGACGGCGGTGGCCGCCAGCAGCGCCAGCAGCGCGGGCCGCACCCAGCGCGGGTCGTCGGCCCGCCCGCGCCAGGTCCGGCCCGGCAGGGTGCGCAGCCGCTCGGCCCAGGAGGCCGGCCCCTTGGGACCGGTGGGCGGCGGCGGGAGCTCCGGGAACAGCGGCGGCCCGGCGGGCCGCCCGGGCGCCGGCCCCTCCGGCGTGGGGGCGGGCGGCAGCACCGGGGGCGGGTAGTCCCCGGCCTCCGGCCAGGGCTCGCCGGCCGGAGGGGTGAGGCTGGTCGTGGTCATGGGCGCTACGCTCGGGCGCCCGGGTGAGAGAACCGTGAGACGCGGGTATGAGGCGTCTGTGATCCGACCGGCGCGGTTCCGCCGCTCGGCGCTACGCGGCCTGCGGCATCGTCAGGTGCTTGCCGAGCCACTCCAGGGCGGGCGGGATCTCCCGGGTCCAGGTGTGGAAGTTGTGGCCGCCGGTGTCGAGGGTGATGGTGGAGAGCTTGGTCGGCGCCTTGAAGGAGTTGACCATGGCCTGGGTGCCCTCGTAGTTGTTCTCGTCGTAGCTGGTGGCGAGCAGCAGCGAGACCGGCTCGGCGGGCTTGTTCTTCAGCCGCCAGACCAGGTCGTTCTCCTGCTTCAGCTGGGCGTTGCCCGCGAACAGGTCGCCGGTGGTCTCGTCGATCGGCGCGGTGTAGTAGCCGGAGAGCGAGATCGCGGAGCGGTAGGCGTCCGGCTTGCGCAGCGCGAACTTGAGGGCGCAGTAGCCGCCGGTCGAGTTGCCGATCACCGCGCGGTTGGCCGGGTCGGTGCCGATCCGGTAGTTGGCGGACAGCGCCGTCGGCAGGTCGCTGGTGAAGAAGGTCTCCACCTGGGGCCCGCCGGGGATGTCCATGCACTCGGTGTCGCGGTTGCCGGAGAGCGTCGGGCGCATCAGCACCAGGACGGTCGGCGGCAGCTTGTTCTGCTCGATCGCGGTCAGCGTGGACGCCGGGTACTGCATCAGCGTGATCAGCTTCTCCGCCGAGCCCGGGTACCCGGCCAGCACCAGCGCCATCGGGAACTTGCGCTGCGCGTACTCCGGCTGGAAGTACTGCGGCGGCAGGTAGACGAAGGCGTCGCTGTTCAGCCCGCTCGCCCTGCCCCGGACCGACACCTCCTGGATCAGCCCGGAGCGGTCGCGGGCCGAGCCCTGCGCCGAGTACATGTTCTTCTCGCCGGTGACGGCCAGCGCGGCGGCCGCGTTCGGCTGGTGGTCGACCACCTCGCCGGGCTTGCCGTTGGTGCCGAGCAGGTCGCTCCAGGAGCTGTAGAAGCCGAAGTAGCCGTTGGCGATCAGCCCCATGGCGACGAGCACCGCGACCTGGGTGGCGAGGAACGCGCCGAGCCGGCCGCTCCAGGCCTTCCAGCCGCCGCCGCCGAATCTCGGCCAGAGCCACATCGTGGCGGCGAACACGCCGATCGCGATGACGGCGGCGATGATCTGGAGGGGGAGACCCGTGAGGCTGAGCACGGACCGATCGTAGTTGACGTCGGAGACCGCTCCGTGCGCTCCGTCGTACGCCCCCGCTACGCTTCGGTGCGCTGCAAATGCGCCCTGTTGACCGCGTCTTGTCGGATCGCAATCATGTCCGCGGGGACAGCAGACAGCACGGAGTGTGCATGGATCAGTACCGAAAGATCAACCGGGGGAGCGGCATGAAGTCCTTCACCAAGGCCGGCGTCGCGGTGGGCACCGCCCTGCTGCTGGCGGCCTGTTCGAGCGGTGGCTCGGGCGGCGGCTCGGGCGGCGGATCCGCCAGTGGTTCGGGCAGCGGACCGGCATCGTCCGGCCCGTCCGACGGCTTCAACACCGCCCTGCCGGCCCCGACCCGCACCGCGACACCCACCCCGACCCCGACCCCGACGCCGTACGGGCCCGTCCTGGCCGGCTACATCGACCCGGTCGGCGTCGCGCTCGGCAAGATCAACCCGTCGGCCAACCTGAACAACTTCATGATCGGCCTGCAGGAGGCGGCCGGCGCGGCCAACTCCGCGAGCAGCGGACTCGGCCTGAGCGACACCCCGGCCACCGTCGGCACCACCAAGCGCCAGCTGGTGAACGCGCTGTCGCAGCTCGCCACCGACCTGACCAAGATCCGGACCGGGATCAAGTCCAAGACCTACTGCACCACCGGCTCCGCCTACGCCCAGGTCGGCCTCTCCGAGGGACTGAAGGCGATACCGGCCTCGCTCGCCGAGATGGCGGCCGCCGGGTACACCACCAACTTCACCGTCCCGCAGACGCCGCAGCCGCAGACCCGCTCGCTGGACAACGGCGCCTTCGTCACCAAGGGCCGGCTGCGGGGCGGCGGCGAGTTCCACGTCGACAACACCGCCGGCACCGTCGACTCCGTGGTGTCGCTCTACAAGGGCGGCAAGACGGTCCACTCGCTGTACGTCGGCAAGGGCAAGGAAGCGGCGATCGAGGGCGTCGAGGACGGCGACTACGACGTCTACTTCTCCGAGGGCGTCGACTGGGACTCCTCGCTGAAGATGTTCACCCAGAGCTGCAGCTACACGAAGTTCGACGACTCGCTGTCCTACACCAGCGGCCGGAACTACGTCTCCTGGACGATCACGCTGACCGCCAAGGTCGGCGGCAACGCCAAGACCAGCGACGTGGACGAGGAGACCTTCCCGCAGCAGTAGGCGCCACCGCGTTCAACGGACGGGGCACCGCCGGACGGTCCGGCGGTGCCCCCGGGCCCGTTGGACGGCGCCCCGCCCAGGCTCGCGGATCGGCCAAATCGCCTCCGGGGGACGGACTTCGGCGACGGCCCGGACTGTCGCGCGCCTCTTGCGGGGCAAGTGTCGGTGCCGCGTGCCAGACTCCCGGCATGGCCCCTGAACCGCTCGCCACCCTGACCTTCGCCGCCTGGCGCCGTCTCGACCGCACCGCCGCCAGCCGTCTCGCCACCCAGATCGCGGGCAGCGTCGGCGGCCGGCTCGACCGCGTCGAGGAGGTCGAGCACCTGGGCGCGCCGCTGCACCGGGTGCTGGTCGAGCGCGGTGGGCGGATGTTCGCGCTGATACCGGGTGGGCGGGTCACCGTCGGCTTCGACACGGCGAGTTGGCGGCCGTCCGCCGAACTCCTGGCCAGTTACCGGGAGGAGAGCGTCAGCCAGGGCTTCGGTGACGGGGACCTGCACGCCCACCTCGCCCGGGTCCTCAGCCCGCGCCGGACCGTCACCGTGCCGACGCTGCTGATGGCCGTCGAGGGCGAACCGCTGGAGGAGGAGCCCGCCGACCTGCCGGCCGTCCTCGCCGACGAGGGCCTGCGCCTGCCCACCCCCGACGAGTGGGAGCACGGCTGCGGGGCCGGAGCGCACACCCTGTTCCGCTGGGGTGACGAGTGCCCGCTCGACCGCATCCCGTACGGCCCCGAGCCGGGCCCGCACACCGGCCCCAACGCCTTCGGCCTGCGCATCGCCCACGACACCTACAGCTCGGAGATCACCAGCGATACCGGCGCCATCTACGGCGGCGACGGCGGCGAGTCCGTCTGCGGCGGCTACGGCACCGTCCTCGCCTGGCTGCCGCTCGCCACCGCCAACCGGCACCCGGACCTCGCCGCCATGGTCTTCGACGAGGACGGCGACTACTGCACCGAAGACCTCTCCGCCCGCCCCGTCCTCGCCCTCCGCTGACGCCTCGGCGGTTACTCCTCCTCGACCCACTCCGGAATGGTCCACCGCAGCACCGTCCCGCCGTCCGCACCACGGTCCAGGGTGACGGGGTACACCCGCCCCCAGTCCCGCTCACCGTGGTGCCGGACGGCGTGGTCGCCCTGGCACCACCCGAAGCCGAGCACGGGGCAGCCGCCGACCTCGATCTCGCCGACGGTCAGCGGGCGGGTGCGGCCGGCGCACTCGAAGCGGTGGAAGTCGGTGTGCGGGTCGACGGAGGAGACCACGCCGACGCCGTACGCCGAGATCTCGGCGGCGAGCGCCGTCGCCTTCTCGACGGGCAGGTCCAGGAAGCCGTACGGACCCCGCTCGTCCCCCTCGTACTGGGGGATCCGCACCCCGCCGAACCGCTGGTACGCCTCCTCCTGGTCCCGCCCCCAGTAGCTGACGTCGGCGAGCCCGTCGGCCGGCTCCCCCTCAAGCCCGATCCAGGCGTCCAGCCCGGCCGCGTCCCCGAGCATCATCCCGCCCCGGTCCACCGGTAGGTCCCCGACCGGCACCGGCGCCTCCCGCCCCGCCGGCCACGGTACCCCGAGCTCCACCTCCAGCTCGGCGATCGCCGGCTCGTCGTCGAACGGCGACGGTGCCGTCCGCGCCCGCACCGCCAGCGCCCGCGTCCCGTCGACGGCAACCGCCACCGCCTCCGCCGGCCCCTCCAGGAGGTGCCCGCTCCCGCCTCCCCGCGCCACCGCCTCCCGCGCCCGCTCGGACAGCGGCGGCCCGATCTCGGGCCAGTGGTCCAGCCAGAGGGCCATCCCGAAGACGAGCACCCCGGAAGGCGCGGTGACGGTCCCGAGGTGCGTGAAGCTGTCGTTCATGTGTCCGATTCTGCCGCGCTCGCGCACCCGCTCGGAACTCGCCCGGCTCCGGCAGTCGCACCGGTGATCCGGCGCCTCCGGGCGGATTTCTCCACCTGACTTCTGCTCGCACCGTTGACCAATTGATGTGGTCATGGCACTTTCGTGCGGCGCGGGCGTCCGCAACCGGTCGTACGCCCCGCATCCCCCACAAGGAGAGCCATGTTCAAGAGACTTGCCGCCGCGTCCGCCGCGAGCGTCGTCATCGCGGGGGTCCTGACCTCCGTGGCGGTCGCGCCCGCGCAGGCGGTGCAGGCCGGTGACCTGACGTCGACCATCGCGCTGAGCAACTGCTCGGCCTCGCTGGTGCGTTACCCCTCCTCGGTCGACGCCGACCGGGCCCTCATGCTCACCAACGGGCACTGCCTGCCGACCATGCCGTCCGCCGGCCAGGTCATCCAGAACCAGTCCGCCAGCCGCAGCGGCACCCTGCTCAACGCCACGGGCGGCTCGCTCGGCACCGTGACGGCCGACAAGATCCTCTACGCCACGATGACCGGCACGGACGTCGCGCTCTACCAGCTCACCGACACCTTCGGGTCGATCACCTCCAAGTTCGGTGCGACGGCGCTGACCATCAGCGACACCCACCCGGTCGACGGCTCGGCGATGTTCATACCCTCCTCGTACTGGAAGCAGACCTGGAACTGCTCCGTCAACGGCTTCGTCGGCACGCTCCGCGAGGACGCCTGGACCTGGCACGACTCCCTCCGCTACAGCTCCGGCTGCAACACCACGCACGGCACCTCGGGTTCGCCGATCGTCGACGCCGCGACGAAGAAGGTCGTCGGCATCAACAACACCGGCAACGACGACGGCCAGATGTGCACGCTCAACAACCCCTGCGAGGTGGCGGCCGACGGCACCACCGCGGCCTACCAGGGGCAGAGCTACGGTCAGGAGACCTACTGGTTCACCACCTGCCTGGGCAACGGGCGCGTCATCGACCTCAACGTCAGCGGATGCCTGCTGACGAAGCCCGCGGGCAGCGGCTCCGTCTCGGTCGTCAACCCGGGCAACCAGTCGACGGCGGTGGGCGGTTCGGCGAACCTCCAGATCCAGGCGAGCGGCGGTTCGACGCCGTACACCTACACCGCCACGGGGCTGCCGGCCGGCCTGTCGATCAACGCCTCCACCGGCGTGATCAGCGGCACCCCAACTGCGGCCAGCACCTCCAACGTCACCGTGACGGCGAAGGACTCGGCCGCCAGGACGGGCAGCGCGAGCTTCACCTGGACCGTCACCGGCGGTGGCGGCGGCACCTGCACCCCGGCGCAGCTGCTCGGCAACGCGGGCTTCGAGACGGGTACCGCCGCGCCGTGGACGACCTCCAGCGGCGTGGTCGACAACTCGTCCTCGCAGGCGCCGCACGGCGGTACCTGGAAGGCGTGGCTGAACGGCTACGGCTCGACCCACACCGACACGCTGTCCCAGACGGTGAGCATCCCGGCGGGCTGCTCGGCGACGCTGAGCTTCTACCTGCACATCGACACGGCCGAGTCCGGCACGACGGCGTACGACAAGCTGGCCGTCCAGGTCAACGGCACCACGCTGAAGACCTACTCGAACGTCGACGCGGCCGCCGGCTACCAGCTGCGGACCTTCGACCTGTCGGCCTACGCGGGCCAGACGGTGACCCTCAAGTTCACCGGCACCGAGGACGTCTCGCTGCAGACCAGCTTCGTGATCGACGACACCTCGATCGCCACGAGCTGACCTGTCGGTTGACCCCTCCCGCCTGCCGCCCGGCCCCCGAGCCGGGTGGCAGGCGTGTTGTGTGGGCGCTTGCGCGGCGTAGGAAGTCGGACAGGCCGACTTCCTGCTCCCCGCGCACGCGGGTGGCACCTGCTGGTAGGTAGCCGGCCGTGGTTGGCGGCCGATCGGGATGGGTGCCGGTGTGACGTGGCGGTTCCTGCCGTGAGCGCGTTCCGCTGTGCCTGGGTTGCCCGAAGCCAGGATGGTCGGCTTTGGAGGACCGGGGAACCAGGGGTTGCCGGATCCCGCTGATCTGCGGCGTCCGGCCACCGCAGGCACCATCCGTTGCGGCGGGCCGCCGGCTCACCGCGGAGGGGGAAGTTCGCCGAGGAGGACGCGCCCGTCCACCGTCCCGAGCACGAGCCGCCCGGGCGCGGTCGCGGCGAGGGAGAGGGCCACCGTCGGGACACCGCCCACCGAGAGCGGGGCGCGCCGGCGAACAGTGCCGTCGGCCGCGTCGAGGGCGAGGATCTCGCCCGAGAGGAGGGCGGCGAACACGGTGTCGCCGGCGGAGTCGAGCGCCGTGACCGGGTGCTCCACGGGGAACACCCACCGCGGCGCGCCGTCCGGGAAACGGCGGCAGGCGACGAAGGCGGGGTCGGCCTTCGGCCCGCGGTCGACGTGGATCTCGCCGGCGTGGACCAGGGCGCCGCCCGTTCCGTCGCTCCCCGCGAGGCGGACGGCCGGGCCGCCGGTGAGACGACGGGAGCGCTTGCCGTCCCAGTCGAGCGGGAACAGCCGGCGGATCTCCGGCCTGCCGCCCTCGCGCTTCGCGGGGTCGACGGCGACGACCCACTGGTCCTTCCAGTACGTCTTCCTCCCGCCCTGGAGGAACAGTGGTTCGGGGCTGCGCCGCACCCCGAAGTACATGTTGACGGAGTCGAAGCAGCCGAGCGCCGGCCCGGCGGACCGCGTGCCGTCGGGGGCGAGCAGGGTCATCGGGGTGTTCCGCCGGTCGAGGCGGGTGTCGCGGAGGGCGAGCCGGCCGTCGAGGCCGGCGGCGAGGGCGGCGGGGAAGTCGACGTCGACGGTGTCGAGCGTGCTGCCGTCGGCGAGCGAGACCTGTTCGACGAGGCCGGGGACCTCCTCCCATCCGACGCCGTGCGCCCAGCGGCCCGGGCGGGTGACATTGACCCAGGCGGACGTCCGGTCGGGGGAGACGTGCAGTTCGCGTGCGCCCTCCGGGTCGGGCACCGACCACTGCGACTCACCGGACGGCGACCAGCTCTCCAGCTTCGTCCCCTCCAGCGCGGCCAGCACCCGCCCGTCGTCCAGCGCCTCCACCGCCCACACCTGGCGCCGCGGCGACCACGTCACGCCGTGCGCGTCGGCGAGCGCGGCGAGCGCCTCGCGGGCGGCCTGCTCGGCGCCCTCGGGGCGGCGCGACGCCCGGACGCGTGGGCCGGTGAGGTCCCGGTAGGAGATGCTGCGGGGGGCGACCCGGCGCCAGTCGTCGCGTTCGAGGACGGGGGCGAAGCCGTGGGTCTCGGGGGCGTCGTCCGCGTCATCGTCGGGCGGGGCCACGACCAGCTCCAGCGCGCGGCCGTCCTTCCGCCAGCGCACCCGGCGGACTTCCCAGTGGCCTTCGAGCACGGAGGTGGTGGTGCCGTCCTCCAGGTCGACGAGCAGGAGTTCGCCCTCGTACAGGTAGCCGCCGTCGTACGCGCCGGTGCCGACGGCGAGCAGGGGGAGGCGGGGGTGGAGGGCGAGGTCGAGCACGGGCCACCGGCTGTGGACGAGCTGCCGGCAGCGGAGGTCGTCGAGCCCGAAGACGCCGACGCGGTAGCCGTACCAGGAGCCGAGCGCGCGGCCGCCCCACTGCAGGTGGCCGACGCTTCCGCCGACGGCGACCAGCCCGCGCGCGTCGTCACGGACGAGGGCACTGGGCTTCCCGGCCTCGGCGAACGGCCCACCGCCGAGGATCCGGCGGATGTGCAGGGGCTCGTGCATGGGGCTCCTCCGGGCAGATCGTCGGAAGATCCTCGCACGTCATCGGCTGGAGCGGTCGGACGGTCGGACGATGCCGCGCTTCGGGCTCACTCGGGTACTCCGGGCCGGGTACGGGCCCGAGGTCGCCGTCGGGCTCGCGGGGACATCCACAACTCAGCGAGGGATGCGGTGGTGCCACTCCTTGGTGAAGACGACGTTGCCGGCCTCCTCCGCCCGCACCTGGGTGCGGGCGAGGAGGTGGGTGGGGTCGCAGCGGAGTTCGGCGCGGGTGTGGACGGTGACGTCCCAGCCGAGGGCGGGGCGTTCCAGGCGCACGGTGCGGTCGGTGCGGGCCAGCGCGCTGAGCGGGGTGGCGGTGAGGACGCGGTAGGCGGTGACGGTCTGTTCGGCGCGGACCAGGCCGTCGGGGTGGGTGCGGGTGCCGTCGGTGGCGGGGGAGAGCTCGGTGCGCCACTCGCGGCGGCCGATGTCGTGGACGGTGACGCGTTCGGGGTGGGCGGTGAGCGGTTCGGTGAGGTGGAGCGGCGGCGGCAGGGGAAGGGTGGGGGAGCGGAAGGTGAGGTCGTCGGCGTGCGGGGCGGGGCGGTGGACGACGGGGACGGTGAGGGTGGAGCGGGAGGGGTCGAGGGCGAAGCCGGCCGGTTCGGGGCCGGGCCAGGTCCACGGCCAGTAGGTGGAGGAGAGGGCGAGCCGCAGGCGGTGTCCGGTCGGGACGGTGGTGCCGGTCGGGGCGAGTTCCACCACGGCTTCGGCGGGGTCTTCGGCCGGGCCGGCGAGGGCGCGGATGCCGCGGGTGAGCAGGGTCGAGGTGCCGTCGGGGGCGACGGCGCACAGGCGGGCGGCGATCAGCGCGGGGCCGGCGGCCGGTTGGAGGTGCAGGGTCAGCGACGGGGTGCCGAGCAGGTCCAGTGGCTCGGGCAGCGGGCGGGAGTCGAAGCAGACCGAGCGGCCGTCCTCCTCACGCTGGTCGGGCGGCTGGTCGGCGGGGCGGCCGAGCGGGACGTAGGCGCCGGCGTCGAGGCCGGTGTGCTGCGGCGAGTGGACGTGCACCCAGCGGTCCTCGGAGGCGGTGCCGGCGGCGCGCAGCGGGCCGTCCAGGCCGTAGTGGACCTCGCGGAGCCCGGGCGGGGGCCAGGGATCGACGCCGGACCAGTGGCCGGCGCGCCAGCTGCGCAGGGCGGGGGCGGCGAGGGCGCCGGCGTCGATGTCGCGCAGCCAGTGGTCGTACCAGCGCAGCGCCTCGGGGAGGAGTTCGTCGGGCAGACCGTGCGGCCAGGGGCCGAGGACGGCGCGCACCGCGGGGGCGCCGCCGGCGGCGGCGAGGGCGAGCACGGTGGCGGCGGACGGGTCGGACCAGCCGGCGACGGCCAGGGTGGGGACGGCGGCGGCCGGCACGTCGGGGGACGGGGCGGCGAGCCAGTCGGCGAGCGGTGGTTCGAGGGCGTCGAGCCGGGCGAGCCACATCGCCCGCCAGCCGTCGCCGACGTACTGCGGGTCCGGTGGGCGGGCCGCGTCGGCGAGCCGGTCGGTGGCGCGGGTGTGGCCGTCGGCGGCGAGGACGGCGCCGCCGAGGCGGTGCGGGCCGTCGGGGCAGACGACGACCGCGGCGTGCACGGCGTCGGGGGCGAGCGCGGCCAGGCGCAGGGCGGTGTCCCCGGCGGCGCCGGTGCCGAGCAGGCCGACCCGGCCGCTGCACCAGGGTTGGGCGGCGAGCCGGCGGACGACCTCGGCGCCGTCGGCGGCCAGGGTGTCCGCGGCGGCCGGACCGTCGGCGGCCGGGGCGACGCCGCCGGAGTTGCCGTGGCCCCGCGCGTCGACCCGGACGGCGGCGTGGCCGTGGCCGGCGATCCAGGGGTGGTGGCGGGCGTCGTCGGTGGCGGTCCAGTCGGTGAGGCGGCCGGTGGAGTACTCCAGTACGACGGGGACGGGCTCGTCGGTCACCGGGCGCCAGAGGCGGGCGAACAGTTCGGTGCCGTCGGGGAGGGGGACGCGCAGGTCCTCGCGGGTGGTGCGGTAGGGGTACGAGGGCATGGCCGCTCCATCGGGTCCCGGTCGGTGCGCACCGCCGTGGCTCACGCCAGGCCGGTGCGGATCATTCCGACAGTAGGGGAGGAAGCGGGCGCGGGGGCCCCCCGGGGCCGGGCCGGGGCGGCCGGGCCCCCGGGGCGGGGGGGGGGGGCCCGGCCGGCGGAACCCCCCGCGGGGGGGGGTGGGGGGGGCGCCGGCCGCGGGGCCCCCCCCCCGGCGGGTGGTTATCTTCCCTACTTTGGGGGGGCCCGGGGGGGCGCGCGGGGGGGGGGCCGGGCGGGGCGCGCCCGGGACCGGGAGGCGGCAGGGGCCGTCAGGCCTTGCTCAGCCAGGCGGTGGCGTTGAGGGCGAGCGCGGCGTTGGTGCCGGCCGGGTCGTTCCAGCCGTTGAACAGGTTGTTGCCCGGCTGGCCGGTGCCGTCGTCGGCGGGGGAGCTGTCGCCCCAGGCGGCGACCCGGCCCGTGCCGTAGCCGCTGGTGAGGAAGAAGGCGCCGGTGTTCCCGGAGTAGCCGGTGCGGTAGACGATGCCCTTGACCTTGGGGTTGTCGGCCGGCTTGAGGGTGAAAGTGGTGCCGGAGCGCAGGATCGACCCGGTGACGGTGCCGAACGGGCCGTGCAGCACCGGGTCGGCGGCGTCGTTGACGGCGCGCGGGTTGTCGGTGGAGATGTTGGCGATGTCCACCGAGAAGCCGAACGGGTCGTTGTTGTTCACGCCGTTGTTCGTCAGCAGGTCGTTGATGATCGCCGGGGAGTCCCAGCCGTCGTTGTTGCGGTCGCTCTGGTTGTGGTCGGAGATCAGGAAGAGCCCGCCGCCGTTCTGCACGAAGCGAACGATTGCCGACTTTTCCGACGTGGACAGCCGGATGTTCGGCTCCGGCAGCACGAAGGTGTCGAAGTTGGCGAGGTCGAGCGCGGCGCCGGTGCCGTAGCTGATGGTGGAGCCGGCCGGCAGGGTCTTGAGGCTGTACTGGCCGGTCCTCTGCAGGGCGACGCCCCAGGCGGAGAGCGCGCCGGTCCAGCTCTTCTCGGTGGTGGGGTTGGCGTTCTGGGCGAGCGGGTCGGGCTGGGCGGTGGAGATGATCCAGTCGGCGTTGCCGGCGGTCTCGCCCTTGCTGTTGTCGAACAGGACGCGGTGGGGCGGCGCGGTGGTCGCGGCGGAGGCCGGGGCGGGGGCGCCGAGGGTGGCCAGACCGGTGGCGAGCAGGGCGGACGCGGCCAGCGCGGCGGCGGGTCGAAGGTTCATCATATGCCGTCCCTCCAGAGGGGGTTGGGGTTCGGGGCAGCTGAGTATCCGCGCGTAGAACGGCGCTCGCGGGGCACTCCGGGTTACCGCCACTTGTACGGTGCATGACGATCTCGGCGCGGCGGTCCCGCTCCCGGGCCGGCGGTGCCGCCGGCCCGTTCGACCGCTATCCGGTGACCAGGTTGTAATTGCGAATGACTTGCAACTATTTGCGACAAGAAGGAAAGATGGCCCAGCTCCGAGGGCCGGACAGGACCCCGGAGCCCCGACGGCCTCATGAAAGGACCCCCGATGACCGGCCCCCGCTGGCGCGATCGGCTCACCCGTGAGGAGTGGATCCGCCTCGCAGGCATGGGCGGCTTCATCCTCGCCCTGCACGTGATCGGCTGGTTCACCCTGCTCGCGCTCGTCGCGCCCGAGCACTACGACGTCGGCGGCCAGGTCTTCGGCGCCGGCATGGGCCTCACCGCGTACACCCTCGGCATGCGGCACGCCTTCGACGCCGACCACATCGCCGCCATCGACAACACCACCCGCAAGCTGATGGGCCAGGGCAAGCGGCCGCTGTCGGTCGGCTTCTGGTTCTCGCTCGGCCACTCGTCGATCGTCTTCGGCCTCTGCGCGCTGCTGGCCTTCGGCATCCGCTCGCTCGCCGGGCAGATCGAGACGGACGACTCCACCCTGCACGAGACGACCGGCCTGATCGGCGTCACCGTCTCCGGCACCTTCCTGCTCGCCCTCGGCCTGATCAACCTGGGCGCGTTCAACGGCATCCTCAAGGTCTTCCGCCGGATGCGCGAGGGCGAGTTCGACGAGGCCGAGCTGGAGGCGCAGCTGGAGAAGCGCGGCTTCATGAACCGCATCCTCGGCCGGGTGACCAAGGCCGTCACCAAGCCCTGGCACATGTACCCGGTCGGCCTGCTGTTCGGCCTGGGCTTCGACACCGCCACCGAGGTGTCGCTGCTGGTGCTGGCCGGTGGCGCGGCGGCGTTCCAGCTGCCCTGGTACGCGCTGCTGGTGCTGCCGATCCTGTTCGCCGCCGGCATGAGCCTGCTGGACACCATCGACGGCTCGTTCATGAACTTCGCCTACGAGTGGGCGTTCTCCAAGCCGGTCCGCAAGATCTACTACAACCTGACCGTCACCGGCCTGTCCGTCCTGGTCGCCCTGGTCATCGGCTCGATCGAGCTGATCGGGCTGCTCGGCGAGAAGCTCGACATCACCAGCGGGCCGGTCGCCTGGATCGGCGAGCTGAACCTGGACCTCGTCGGCTACGCCATCGTCGGCCTCTTCGTGCTCACCTGGGCGGCGGCGATCGCCTACTGGAAGTTCGGCAACGTCGAGGAGAAGTGGTCGGCCGGGCTCACCGCCGCGGCCGCCGAGAAGGGCGAGTGACGCCACCCGGCGGCCTCGGAGCCGAACGCGGGAGGCCCGCCCGACCTGGTGGTCGGGCGGGCCTCCTTCTTCAGCCGGGTGTCCGGATCAGCAGCTGGTCGTCCAGGACCGCACGCCCGGGAAGGGCAGCGAGTTCCAGCCGGCCGCGCCGATGGCGATCGCCAGGCACCGGTGGTTGTAGTACGCCTTCGAGGCCATGTGCTGCACGTAGCCGGAGTAGGCGCCCGCCGCGAGGGCGAAGCCCGCGCCGACCGGTCCGAGCAGGCCCACGCCGACCCAGATCGGGCCGTAGACGTAGTGGGCGTTGCGGCCGATCTTCCCGGTGTACGCGCGGTTGAAGTAGAAGGTGAGCTGCGCCAGGTACTTCAGGCCGCGCCAGCCGATGTGCGCCTCCAGGTGCGCCCAGAGGCGGCCCCAGGAGTAGTAGCGGGTCTTCGACCAGCTCCAGCGCCCGTCCAGGTCGAAGGAGTTCACCGGGTCGGTCGGGTAGGTGTAGGCGTTGGCGTTGCCGCCCGGGACCGGGTCGGCCTGCAGGAACCGGCCGAGGCTCGGGTCGTACAGCCGGGAGCCCATCAGGACGACGCCGCTGGCGGTGGAGGAGTCGCGCTGCTCGCCGCCGACCCAGCCGTAGCCGGTCACCGGGTCACCGAGGCTGACGCCGTACTCGTCGAAGGCCCGCACGCTCAGCGCCTGGGCCGGGTCCAGCGGCAGCTGGACGGACACGTCGCCGTGCAGGTTGGTGAGCTGCAGGACGGTGCCGTCGGTGGCGCCGGTGATGGCGCCGAGCGTGCCGCCGAGGTCGGTCACGCCGCGGGCGACCGCGCCGTTGCCGGCCTTGGACCAGCTGGGGCTGTCACAGGCGCAGCCGTAGTGGTTCAGGCTGGTGGCCGTGGTGCTCCAGGTGCCGTCGGCGGCCTGGGTCTCGGTGCTGCGGGAGGCCTGCCGGCCGGCCGCGTCCAGCGCCCAGGTGTTGCGCTGGGTGCCCGAGGTCTCGGTGCGGACCAGGTCGTTGGCGTAGTAGCCGAACTGGGCGCCCCTGGGGTGCGTCGTGGTGCGGCCGAAGGCGTCGTACCCGGCGCCCTTCAGCCGGTCGGCCGCGTCGTACTGGGAGCCCACCGTGCTGCTGGTGGAGTCGACGGTGGCCGGGTCGCAGTCCTCCTTGGTGGTGGTCAGCGCGGTCCGGTTGCTGTTCCTGTCGAAGGTGTAGGCGCGGGTGGTGCAGCCGTCCAGGGACTTGTCGGCGGCCTTGGTGAGGCGGCCGGAGGCGTCGTAGCCGAAGACCGACTCGGTGCTGGCGCCGGCGGTCAGCGTGTGTCCGGCCTGCTGGCCGTGGACGGTGAAGTCGGCGTAGTCGGCCAGGACGACGGTGCCGTCGGCGGCGGTGTAGACCTTGCCGGTGAGGGTGCCCTGGGTGTCGTAGCCGTTGGTGAGGACGTAGCCGCCGGGCAGGGTCTGCCTGGTGAGCTTGCCCTCGGAGTCGTACTCGGCGGTCATGGTGCCCGCCACCGAGTCGGTGAGCGACTGCGGCCGGCCGTAGCCGTCGTAGCCCGTGGTGGTGGTGGACGGGGCCGAGTCGGCGCGCTTGACCGGGCGGTCGGCGACGTCGTACTCGGTGGTGGTGACGCTGCCGGCGCCGTCGTCGTAGCCGATGACGCGGCCGAGCCGGTCGAAGGCCGTCCGCACGGTGGCGGTGCCGTCGGTGCTGCCGACGACCCGGCCGGTGGCGGCGTCGTAGGTGGTGGTGGTGTCCGGCACCGCGGTGCCGGTGCCGCCGGTCACCGCGACCTTGGTGGTGCGGCCGGCCGCGTCGGTGGTCGTGGTGGTGGTGCGGGTGACGCCGTTGGCGGTCTCCCGGACCACGGCCGGGCGGCCGTAGCGGTCGTACTCGGTGGTGCTGGTCGGGATCTCCGCCGGGTTGGCGCCGGCGTCGGCCGCCGCGGCGGCCGGGCCGGTGGAGCAGGGCAGGTCGGCCCACTCCGGGCGGCCGGCGCAGGCGCCGGTGCCGGTGGCGGCCCAGTAGGTGGTGACGGTGGTGCCGACGTCGGTGCCGTTCGACTTGGGCAGGGAGGTCCTGACGGCCCGGCCCTGGGCGTCGTACGCGACGGTCTTGGTGAGCTTCAGGCCCGCCGGGTCCTCGGTGGTCTGGGTGGCCAGGCCCTTGGCCCAGTCGTAGGCGGTGACGGTGGTCCGGACGTCGGCGTCGGCGGCGTAGCCGTCGACGCGCGCGCCGATGGTGGCGGTGGTGGGCTCGTTGCTGACCGCGGCGTCGGCCGGACGGCCCTCGTCGTAGGCGGTCGCGGTGTGGGTGCGGGCCGGGACCTCGTCGCCGGCCGGGCGGGCCGGGCTGGCGCCGGAGGCGGCCAGGTCGTGCTCCAGGGTGACCAGGTGCAGCGGGCCGAACTCGTCGGTCTGCCGCTCGCCGTCCGCCGAGTAGGCGGTCAGGGTGGACAGCGCCTGGGCGCGGTCGGCGGTGGTGGCCTTGTCGAGGCCGAGCGCGCGCAGCTTCGCCAGGCCCTCGGCGGAGGCGGACAGGGCGAGCGCCCGGTTCTCCGCGCCCAGCTTGCGCACCGCGTTGCCGTAGGCGTCGTACTCGGTGGTGGTGACGCCGCCCGCGGAGGCGGTGTTGACCTCGCGGCCGGAGGCGTTGGTGTACGTGATGCCCGCCTTGGCGAAGTCGCCCGAGCCGAGCAGCCGGCCGTCGTGGCTGGCCGGCGGCGCGTCGGCGGGGAAGATCGCGGTGGCGTCGGTGGGCGCGTTGGTCTGGCCCCAGGCGGCGACGTCCGCGGTGCCCAGCTTGTACGGGGCGTTGGCGCCGCTCAGCGGCACGTCGTAGACCAGGTTGGTGGCGGCGGTGCCGTTCACCACGTCGGCGCTGCCCTGCTGGAGGGACGGCCGGGAGGCGGCCAGCAGCATGCCCTCACCGGCGGTGGCGGCGTTGCCGGCCTTGCCGTAGGTGAAGGTCCAGGCGAACTCGCCGGGCGGGGTCAGGGTGATCACCCGGCCGGCCGCGTCGTAGGTGTACGCGGTCTTCAGCGCGGGGCTGATCCGCGGGTCCCACTCCTCGCGCAGGCGGGTCATGTCGTCGTAGCGGTACTCGGCGACGGCGACCGGGGTGGCCGCGGTGGCACCGGGCAGGTTGGACCAGAGCCGGACCTGCTTCACCTGGCCGGCCACGTCGCCGAGCGCGGCGGTGGTGGCGGTGGTGGCGTCGGCGTAGACGTACTCCAGGACCCGGCAGCCGTTGGCGGCGGGGTTGGCGGCGCAGGTGGAGTTGGCGACGGCCGTGGTCGGCGCGACGACGAACTTCGGGCGGGCCAGGGTCTTCCCGCCGGTCACGACCTTCTCCGAGACCACCGTGGTGGTGGAGTTGTCGGTGGCCGTCGAGGAGGTGGTGACCTGCCAGGTGGTGGCGGCCGGGTCGACCTTGGCGAAGGTCGTGGTGGCGCCGTTGGTGCTCTTCAGGGTGAAGGCGCCGGTGAGCGCGCCGGTCAGGGTGAGGGTCTCCGCACCGGGCTCGGGCTTCCAGCCGCCGCCGGTGGTGGCGGTGAAGCCGGTCTCGTGGCCGGTGGCGTCGACGACGGACACCGAGGTGGGCGAGGTCTGCCGGACGTACGCCCAGTCCGAGGAGGTGAGCTCGGCCATGGTGCCGGCGCTCCACTGCGGGCCGAAGATGGCCGCCTGGCCCTCCTGCGCGGCGCCGTTCTCGGGGTGCCGGGAGGAGAAGGTGCGGCCGGTGCTCAGGCCGAAGGCGGAGGCGTCGGTCGCGCTGAGGGTGTAGTCACCGGTGAGGGTGTTGACCCGGCCGGGGCCGACCTCGGCGTCCGGCGCGTTGCCGCCGTTGCGGTCGACGGTGATGGTGTTGGGCTCCGAGGCGTCGGTGCCGGTGCCGACGGTGAAGACCGCGCGGACGTCGACCGGGCCGTCGGTGGCCAGGGTGTCGGTGATGTTCCAGGTCAGCGGCGCGGGCTTGCCGCCGGTGACCGCGAACGGCCAGGCGGCGACGGCGCCGCCGGCGGCGGTGGTGACGTTGGCGACCGGGATGTCGGTCCAGGCGGCCGTCTCACCGCGGCGGTACTGGTAGCGCACGCCGGTCGCGGTGGTCTGGCCCTCGGCGGCCAGCGTGGTGCGGCGGGCCGGGCGCTCGCCGGCGCCGGGCGAGGCGAGGGCGGCGCCCTTGCCCGCGTTGAACACGTACGCCTTGTCCGCGGAGACGTTGCCGGCCGCGTCGCGGGTGTGCGCGGTGACGGTGTGCTGGCCGCCCTTGAAGCTGAGCACGGCGGTCACCGGCGTGCCGCTGGTCGCGACGGTCACCCAGGTGCCGCCGTCCAGCCGGTACTGGATGTCCTTCACGTCGCTGGTCGGCGGGGTGAAGGTGAAGCTGCCGGTGAAGGTGCCGGAGGCGTCCGGGGTGCCCGCCCACTGGCCGGCCGGGAAGTCGCCGGAGGAGACCGTGGTGGCCGCCGGGGCGGTGGTGTCGACCGTGAAGGTGCGGAAGCCGGACCAGGCGCTGTTGGCGGTGCCGTCCCAGGAGCGGGAGCGCCACTTGTAGGCGCCGGCCGGCAGCGCGGTGCCCGGGGTCCAGGTGAAGGTGGAGCCGGAGGCCGCCATCGCGGTGCGGCCGGACTGCAGCGCGGCGGTGCCGGCGGACGTCCAGACCTCGAAGTCCAGGGCGATGTTGCCGCCGTCGGGGTCGGTCGCCTTGGCCGACAGGGTCGGCGTGGAGTCGCCGGTCACCGCGGCGTTCGCCGGGGAGACCAGGGTGGAGACGGCCGGCGCGGTGTTGTAGGTCACCGACAGGTAGGGCGTGTTGGAGGCCGCGTTGCCGGAGTTGAACTTCTTCCAGCCGTACGGGTCGGTCTCGTCGGTGGCCCGGATGCCCAGCGTGTTGTTGGCGTTGCCGTTGCCGGCCCAGGCCTGCACCAGCGAGGTGATGTCGGTGTTGGTCCAGCCGGCGGCGCAGGAGCTGGAGTAGCCCTTGGTCGCCGTGGTGGTGGCCCACTTGCGGTTCCAGCCGGGCTGGGCCGTCCAGCGGGTGGCGGTGGTCGCCGTGCCGGTGTCCCAGACCTCCCAGCTCTTGGCGGTGCAGGACCAGGAGTGGAACTCCCACAGGTTGAGCTTGGCGGCGGTGACCTGCTTGCCGCTGATGGCGGCCATCGGGAACTGCAGGAAGGAGCGCGCCACCTGGCTGGAGCCGTTGTTGCCCAGCTTCAGCTCGGTCTGGGAGGAGACGTCGGTGCCGTAGCCCTCCTGGACGAAGGTGTCGAAGCCGACGCCGATGTTGACCGCCGGGTCGATGGTGACCGGGTAGCGGGTCTTCGGGTCGTTGAGGAACGCCGCGTCCGGGGTGAGCGTGAGGTCGACGGCGCTGCCGTTCTGGGTGACCTTCAGGGCGACCGGGGCGGTACGGGTGTGATCGCCGCTGCGCTCGTCGACCTGCGCGTCCCACATCACCGGGGCGGGCAGCTGGCCCTTCTCCTCGCCGGTCTTCGGGTCGAGGAAGGAGACCGAGTTGTCCGCGTTGTGGCGGGCCTGCAGGCCCGCCGCGTCCAGGGTCATCGTGACGGTGCCGTTGGCGCCGACCGCCGTGCGGTCCTTGAGCTCAAGGAACTGCTCGAAGCCGGTCCGGGTGGACTCGATGACGAGGTCGGTGGCGGTGAGCGCGTTCTCGTAGCGGGCCTTGGTGCCGTCCACCTCGGGGGCGGGCAGGGTGCCGCGCCAGGACAGCGACATGGCGGTGCCGTTGCCGTTGTCCAGCGAGACCAGCGGGACGGCCGGGGCCTGCCGGTCGCCCGCGGGGGCACCTGCCGCCTTGAACTTGGAGGCGGCGGCGGCCGGGGTGGCGCCGGCCAGCTTGAGGCCGAGCGGGTGGCCCTTGGCCTTGACGGAGCCGTCGGGCTGCTGGGCCAGGTTCACGTCGATCGGCTGGAGCCTGCCGGAGCCGTCCTTGTACCGGACCGGGCTGGTGGCCATGTCCAGGGTGGTGGTGCCGTCCGGGTTGATCCAGGTGGTGGTGGACTCGGTGCGCTCGCCGACCACCTCGATCCGGCGGTTCTCCAGCCGGGCCTTGAGGTGGGCGGAGGCGATGTCCGCGGCCTCGGCGGCGCCGAGCACCCGGGTGGTGTCGGGCGCGGCGGGCCTGTCCGCGCCGAGGGCGAAGGACTGGCCGCTCGTCAGGGCGACGACGGCGGCCTCGGCGGCCAGGACCACGGCGAGCGCGACCGCGGTGTTGCGCAGGACGCCGTTGCGGCGGCGTGACGCGGGGGCGGCTGGCACGCCGTCCCCGGCGCGGGGCCGGGGTGGGGTGCCGGTCGGGTGTGACATGGGGCTCCTCGACGGTCTTGGTTGAGCGGGGGTTCGTTCTCGACGGCGACATGCGCCCGTCCACGCGGGCAGGGCAGGGCAGGGCAGGGCGAGGCAGGGCAGGGCGGACCCGGAGGCCGGGCTGCCTGGAGATGCCTACGGGCATGCCCATGTCAGTAACGCGCCGGTCAAGCCGTAGGCATGAATCGGCCAAATTTGCGGGTGAGGGGAACCGTCCGAAAACCGGACGGAAGGTCAGGAAGCAGCCGGCGGAGGGCCCCGCGGCCTACGGTGGAGCCGCCACCGCGTAGCGGCGCGCGGGGCCGTCCGCCAGCGCCCGGCCGAGCAGGGCGTGCGCCCGCAGCTCGGCCGCCTCCCGGTGGGCCGCGCGGACGTACAGCACCAGGCCGACGCCTCCCGGGACGGCGCGGGCGCGCACGTGCTCCAGGCCGTCACCCGGAACCGCGCGTGCCCACAGGGCGGCCTGGACGTCGTCGGCTCCGGCCTCGCCCGTCGGCGCGGCGGAGACGTCCAGGAGGGTCAGCTGGACGGCGAACACGGAACGGTCAGTCCCAGCCGATGCCCGGGCCGCTGACCGGGCTGTCCCAGCCGATGGTCCCGGCACCCGCGGCGGTCCGGCCGGTCCCCGGCCCGTCCCAGCCGATGCCGGGGCTGTCCCAGCCGATCCCCGGCCCGTCGGCGGGGGTAGTGGCGGCGAGGGTGACGGCGGACGGAGCGGTCCGCGGGGCGGCGAAGGCGGGGGCGGCGGCGGTGGCGAGGGACAGTGCGAGAGCGGTGGCGGCGAGCAGTCGGACGGTCTTCGGCACGGCGGTTCCTGTTCTGTGCACGGTGGTTCAGGGCGTGTTCGAGAAGGGCGGAGCGTTGCGCGCAGACCGCATCCTCCCGCCGCCCGCCCCCCGTGGGGAGGGAGTGCGGCGGGCAGCATCCGGCCAGGCAGCATGCTGCAACCCCGGGCCGGCCGCCGGGGGTGGCGCCGCCCGCCCGGTTCCCTCCACGGAACAGACCGGACGGTCCGGTTCGGCTCGGCTGACCGGATCAGGCCTTGTGGGGGTGGGGCGGCCGACGGAAGGATCGGGGCTCGGCGGACCGGACGGGTATTCATTCGCTTGAGGCGATGCTGTGACGATCAGGGGTCGTTGACGTGCTGGAACTGCTGGGCCTGGACGCCACCGCGGAAGCCGTGTACCGCGAGATGCTCGCGGATCCGGAGGGCGGAGTGGCCGAACTCTGCGAACGCCTCGAACTCCCCGAACCCGAGGTCCGGGCCGCTCTCGACCGCCTCGCCGACCTCACCCTGCTACGGGCCTCCCGGGAGCGCCCGGGTGCCCTGTGGCCGGTCAGCCCGGAGCGCGGACTGGAGCTGCTGCTGCGCCGTCAGGAAGAGGAACTCGCGCGCCGACAGCAGGAGTTGGCTGTCTCCAAGGCGGCCGTGGCGCGTGCCGTCGCGGAGTACGCCACGCTCCGCTCGGCCACCCTGGTGGACGGCGGCGAGCGACTCGTCGGCCTCGACGCGATCCAGGCCAAGCTGGAGGTGCTGACCGCCCGGCTGACCACCGAGTGCCTGGGCGTGATGCCCGGCGGCGCGCAGTCCGCGGCCAGCCTGGCCGCCTCCCGCCCGCTCGACGAGGACGCCCTGCGGCGCGGCGTCAGCCTGCGCACCATCTACCAGGACAGCGTCCGCAACGACCCGGAGACCTTCGCCTACACGCAGTGGATGACGGACCTGGGCGGCCGGGTGCGCACCGCCCCGGTGCTGCCGCCGCGGATGCTGGTCTTCGACGGGACCACCGCCGTGGTGCCGATCGATCCGGAGAACACCCGGGCCGGCGCGCTGTGCACCGAGGAGCCGGGCATCGTCGCCTCGCTGGTCGCGCTGTTCGAGCAGACCTGGGAGACGGCCGCGCCGCTCGGCGGGGACCCCCGCCCCGAGGACACCGCCACCGGTCTGAGCCCCGGTGAGCGCGAACTGCTGCGGCTGCTGTCCACCGGCCTGACCGACGACGCGGCGGCCAAGCGACTCGGCGTCTCGGTGCGCACGGTGCGCCGGCAGATGGCGGCGCTGATGGAGCGCCTGGAGGCGGCGAGCCGCTTCGAGGCGGGCCTGAAGGCGGCTCAGCGAGGCTGGCTGTAGCCGGTCGCGGCGGTGACCGCGGCGGTGGTCGCGGCGGTGGTCGCGGCCGTGGCGACGATCGTCGGACGTCAGGGAGAAGTTCACTTCCGGGCTCTTGTCCGGCCATTTTCTACGCGCGTATCTTTGGGCGCTGCGGGGGTGGATCCCGGCCCCCGCACGACTTTCTACGCGGGTAGCGGGGCGGGGCGCGCGGTGCGCCCGGCCCGACCGACCCTCACCCACAGCTAGGAGTCCCGTTCCGGTGACCACCCCCACTGCTCCCCGTCCGCGTTCCCGCCGCGCCCTGCTGCGCGCGGCGATCGTCCCGGCCGGTCTCGCCGCCTCCCTGGTGCTGGCCCCCCTGCCGGCCGCCGTGGCCGCGCCCTCCGCCGACGTGCTGATCGCCGAGGTCTACGGCGGTGGCGGCAACTCGGGCGCCACCCTGAAGAACGACTTCGTCGAGCTGGCCAACAAGGGCGGCGCCGCCTTCGGCCTGGACGGCTGGAGCATCCAGTACATATCCGCCACCCCGGGCGCCGGCTCCCAGTGGGGCGTCACCCCGCTGACCGGCTCGATCGCCCCGGGCGGGCGCTACCTGGTCGCCGAGTCGGCCGGCGCGGCGGGCACCGTCGAGCTGCCCACCCCGGACGCGGCCGGCTCGCTGGCGCTCTCCGCCACCAGCGGCACCGTCGCGCTGGTCCGCGGTACCGACCCGCTGACCTGCAAGACCGCCGCCGACTGCGCCGCCGACCCGCGGGTGCGCGACCTCGTCGGCTTCGGCACCGCCGTGGTCCACGAGGGCTCGGCCTCGGTGCCCGGCGCCTCCAACACCGCCTCGGTGGCCCGCAAGGCCGGGCTGCCCGACACCGACGACAACGCGGCCGACCTCGCGGCCGGCGCCCCGACGCCGACCAACAGCCGCGGCGAGGTCGCCGAGGGCTCCACCCCGACCGGTCCGACAGAGCCGGGCACCGTGCGGATCCACGACATCCAGGGGAAGACCCGGGTGTCCGAGCGCACCGGCAAGACGGTCGCGGGCGTGCCCGGCGTCGTCACCGGCGTGCGCGCGTACGGCTCCAAGGGCTTCTGGATCCAGGACCCGAACCCGGACGCCGACCCGGCCACCAGCGAGGGCGTCTTCGTCTACACCGGCTCCGCCAACCCGACCGTCAAGGTCGGCGACTCGGTGCTGGTCACCGGCAAGGTGACGGAGTACTACCCGAACTTCAACGGCGGCTCGCAGTCGCTCACCCAGCTGACCAACCCGGCCGTCACCGTGCTCTCCTCCGGCAACCCGCTGCCGGCCCCGGTGGTCGTCGACACCCGCAACATCCCGGGCACCTACAGCCCGCAGGCCGGCGCCGACGGCACCGTCAACGGCGTCGCCCTGGACCCGGAGAAGTACACCCTCGACTTCTACGAGTCGCTGGAGGGCATGCTGGTCGAGGTCCGCGACGTGCGGGTGGTCCAGGCCACCGACAAGTACAACGAGCTGTGGGTCGCCGCCGACAAGCAGGACCAGAAGAGCAAGCGGGGCGGCCTGCTCTACGAGTCCTACGCCGAGCCGAACGTCGGCCGTCTGATGGTCCAGCAGCAGGCGCCGGTCTCCCAGCAGCCCTTCCCGGTCGCCAACGTGGGCGACGTGCTGACCGGCACCACCAGCGGCCCGCTGGACTACAACCAGTTCGGCGGCTACACCCTGGTCGCCGGCACCCTCGGCGCGCTCCAGGACAACCACCTGCAGCGCGAGGTCACCGCCCAGGCCGGCGAGCGCGAACTCACCGTCGCCACCTACAACGTGGAGAACCTGGCCGCCACCAACCCGGACGCCAAGTTCGCCGAGCTGGCCGCCGGCATCGTCACCCACCTGCGCTCGCCCGACATCGTCGCCCTGGAGGAGATCCAGGACAACAACGGTGCCAAGAACGACGGCACCGTGGACGCGAGCCAGACCGTGGCCAAGTTCATCGCCGCGATCAAGGCGGCCGGCGGCCCGGCCTACGACTGGCGCTCGGTCGACCCGCAGGACGGCAAGGACGGCGGCGAGCCCGGCGGCAACATCCGCCAGGTCTTCCTGTTCAACCCGCAGCGGGTGTCCTTCACCGACATCCCCGGCGGCACCGCCACCACCGCCGTGGACGTCGCCGGCACCGGCGCCGCCGCCTCGCTGACCGCCTCGCCCGGCCGGATCGCCCCCACCGACGAGGCGTGGACCAGCAGCCGCAAGCCGCTGGTCGGCCAGTTCTCCTTCCGTGGCAAGAAGGTCTTCGTCATCGCCAACCACTTCAACAGCAAGGGCGGCGACCAGGGCATCGACAGCCGCTTCCAGGCCCCGACCCGCTCCTCCGAGGTCCAGCGGATCAAGCAGGCCACCGTGGAGCAGGCCTTCGTGGCCAAGCTGCTGGCCGCCGACAAGGAGGCCAAGGTGGTCTCGGTCGGCGACTTCAACGACTACCAGTTCTCGCCCGCGCTGGCCGCGCTCACCAAGGACGGCGTGCTGCGCGACCTGGTGAACGAGCTGCCGGAGAAGGAGCAGTACTCGTACGTCTACCAGGGCAACTCGCAGGTGCTGGACCACATCCTGGTCAGCCCGGAGGTCGGGTACGCCAAGTACGACGTGGTGCACATCAACGCCGAGTTCGCCCAGCAGGCGAGCGACCACGACCCGCAGGTGGTCCGCATCAAGCCGTGAGGCCGCCGGGCGCACGACCGAGGGGGCGGTGACCGGGGTCCGGTCACCGCCCCCTCGGGCAGTTCCTACCGGAGGGCGGCCAGTACGGCGTCCGCCATGACCCGCTCGCCGGTCGCGTTCGGGTGGAAGGGGACGGCCGGGGAGCCGGGCAGCGCGCCCTCGATCCAGGGGGCGTCCGAGCAGACGTCGTGCCCGCGGGTCGGGGCGGCGGTGTCCACGTAGCCGGCGCCGACCGCCGCGGCAGTGGACCGCAGCATCCCGTTGAGCCGGTCGAGCACGCCGTGCAGGTACGGGACGTCGCCCGGGGCGAGCGGCTGGCGCAGCACGCAGGACGCGCCGTCGGCGGGCAGTACCGAGGGGTAACCGACCAGCAGGACGCGGGCGTTGGGGGCCTTGGCGCGCAGCTTCCGCACGGTGTCCGCGAGCCGGGGTCCGGTGGCGTCGATCCGGTCGGCGAGGTCGTCGTCGCCGTACTGCCAGGACCAGGTGGACCAGTCCCAGTAGCCGTGGTGGTAGACGTCGGTGCACGGGGTGCCGAGCGGGTTGACCACCGCGCCGGCGATGCAGGTGGCGATCACGTCGCCGATCCCGATGTCGCTGTCGCCGAGGTCGTTGCCGCCGATCCCGAGGGTGATCAGGTCGGTGTCCGGGGTCACCGCGTCGATCTGCGGGTCGTTGACCCGCAGGAAGGCGTCGTACTGGGCCTGGGTGATCGACTTGACCTTGGCGGCGGCGCAGGTGACGTCGCGGTAGGCGGCGGCGTTCAGGGCGGCGGCGACCAGGTGGCCGTAGTCGCGATCGGAGCGCAGGCAGAGACCGGCCGACTGGTTCGGGACGCCGGCGCCGGACGCGTAGGAGTCGCCGAGCGCCACGTAGCGGTGCGGGGCGGGAGTGGCGGCCTGGGCGCCGGTGGCGGTCATCGCGAGGGCGGCGCCGAGTGCGGTGGACACGAGCAGCAGGGAATTCCGGGCACGGCGGAGCACGGTTCCTCCTGGGGGAGAGAAACGGGTGGGGGACGTACCAGCCGGGCCACAGCTACTACCGACAGGTAAGTTACTGGCAGGTTTCGCCGCCGTCCATGCCGCGCGCAGACATTTCCGGAAATCCGCCAGAGGTTTCGCCGATCGGTTTCGGAGGGTGTCCCGGCGGGAATTTCGAATTTCGCTCCACGGTGTGTCGAAGTCATTTCCGAAACGGGGCGGAGCGGAATGCGCGCGACCGTCCGCCGCCGGTCTGGAGGAGCTGCCGGATGGCCATGGACGCCGACGTCGTCGTCATCGGAGCCGGACTCGCGGGCCTCGCCGCGACCGCCGAACTCGTCGACGCCGGGCGACGGGTGATCCTGCTCGACCAGGAACCCGCTTCCTCGCTCGGCGGCCAGGCGCGCTGGTCGCCCGGCGGGCTGTTCCTGGTCGGCTCGCCCGAGCAGCGCCGGCTGCGGATCCGCGACTCGCACGGCCTCGCCCGGCGGGACTGGCTCGGTTCGGCCGGCTTCGACCGGCCCGAGGACCGCTGGCCGCGCCGCTGGGCCGAGGCCTACGTCGGGTTCGCCGCGGGGGAGGAGCGGGCCTGGCTGCGCGCGCTGGGCGTGCGGTTCCTCCCGGTCGTCGGCTGGGCCGAGCGCGGCGGGCCGCTCGCCGACGGCCCCGGCAACTCGGTGCCGCGCCTCCACCTCGTCCGGGGCGCCGGCCCGGCACTGCTGGAGCCCTTCGTCCGCAAGGTCCGCGCGGCCGCCGCTCGCGGGCTGGTCGACCTGCGCTTCCGGCACCGGGTCACCGGCCTGGCCACGAGCGCGGGCGCCCTCGACACGGTGACCGGCGAGGTGCTGGTGCCGAGCGCGGCGGCGCGCGGCGAGGCCGGCTCCCGGGAGCCGGCCGGCCGCTTCGAACTGCGCGCGCAGGCCGTGATCGTCGCCTCCGGCGGCATCGGCGGCAACCTCGACCTGGTCCGCCGGGCCTGGCCGGCCCGGCTCGGCCCCCCGCCCGGGCGGCTGCTGCGCGGGGTGCCCGCGCACGTCGACGGGCTGATGCTGGGCGTCGCCGCCGGCGCCGGGGCCGCGCTGGTCAACGGCGACCGGATGTGGCACTGCGCCGAGGGCGTCACCGACCGGGACCCGGTCTGGCCCGGGCACGGCATCCGCATCCTGCCCGGCCCCTCCTCGCTCCGGCTCGACGCCCTGGGCCGCCGGCTGCCCGCCCCGCTGTTCCCCGGCTTCGACACCCTCGGCACCCTGGAGCACCTCGGAACCACCGGGTACGAGCACAGCTGGTTCGTGCTCAACCGGAGGATCGTCGGGAAGGAGTTCACCCTCTCCGGCTCGGGGCAGCGTCCCGGTCCCACCGGCGGCTCACTGCCCGCCGCGCTCCGGCGGGCCCTGCCCGGCGTCCCCGGCCCGGTGCGCACCCAGCTCGCCCACGGGCCCGACTTCGTCGTCGCGGGCAACCTGCGCGACCTCGCCCGCGCGATGAACGCCAGGGCGCGGGCCCCGCTGATCGACACCGCCGAGCTGCGCCACGTCGTCGAGGCCCGGGACCGCCGGCCGGCCGACCCCTCCGCCGAGGACCCCCAGATGACCGCCCTGCGCGGCGCCCGCCGCTACCTCGGTGACCGGCTGCTGCACACCGCCGCCCCGCACCGCATCCTCGACCCGGACGCCGCCCCGCTGATCGCCGTCCGGCTCTCGGTGCTCACCCGCACGTCGCTCGGCGGTCTGCACACCGATCTCTCGGCCCGCGCCCTGCGCCCCGACGGCTCCGTGCTCGACGGTCTCTACGCCGCCGGCGAGGCCTCCGGTTTCGGCGGCGGCGGCCTGCACGGTCACCGCTCCCTGGAGGGCACCTTCCTCGGCGGCTGCCTCTTCTCCGGCCGCATCGCGGGCCGCGCGGCCGCGCGGGCCACGGCGTGACCGCCGGGGCGGCGTCCGCGACCACGAAGCGCACCCGGACGGAGTCCTCGACGACGTTGCTGTCGCGCTCGGTCCCGCCCCGGACGCCGATCACCCGGGCGCGCGGCCGTGCTCCGCAGCGGCGGATCCGGTACGTCGTCGAGGCTTGCGCCCCGGCGAGGTACGAACTGCCGCCCACGAACGTGACGACCGCGAGCGCTACGAGGTTCACGGCCCGGAGCCTGGCCGCCGGGGCGCTCCCGCGGTCACCGCCGCTGCACTCAACTGCCGCTCTTCGGCGCGGAGTTCGCCATTCCGTTGTCGACGATGCCGAGGCGCAGGTGGTCGACGTGGTAGACCGCCTGGTCGAGCAGGGCCGCGACGTGGTCGTCGTGCAGCGAGTAGACGACCGAGCGGCCGCGGCGCTCGCCGACCACCAGGCCGAGGTTGCGCAGCAGGCGCAGCTGGTGGGAGCAGGCGGACTGCTCCATGCCGACGGCGTCGGCGAGCTCGGTGGCGGCCCGCGGCCCTTCGCGGAGCTCGGCCAGGATCAGCAGGCGCGAGGGGGTGGCGAGGGCCTGGAGGGTGCTCGCCACCTTGGCGGCGTTGGAGGCGTCCAGGCGCATCCGCGGCACGGTGTTCTCGGCGGCTGCGTGTCCCATGGGTGAATCCTACGGGGCGCGGATGCGGGGGGACGCGGGCCCGGGGGAACGGCACCCTGGCCCTCTCCCGGCGGGCCCGCCGGCCGGTGGTGCGGAACCTGGTGATCGCGGGGGCGGCCATCGCCCTGCTGGTCACCCGGGACCCGGCGGGTACGCTGCCCCTGCCGCTCGGCGTCGCCGGGCACGAGGGCTCCACCGTGATCGTCGGCCACCACGGCTTGCGGCTGCCGCGCGAACGGGGGTGGCGGCGGGCCCTGCGGAACGAGGAGGGCCGAGGACGATGAGCCGACGCGAGCGCGAGCGTGAACGGGCCGGGGGGAAGGCCGAGGGGAAGGCGGGCGGCCGCGGCCCGGCGTCCCCGGTGACCGTCACCGTCTGCCGGGGCTGCTGCTGCGGCACCCAGGAGAAGCACCCCGGTGTCGACCACGCCGGCCAGTACGAGCGGCTGCGCACCGCGGTCGGCGACACGGGCCGGGTCCGGGCCGTCAAGTGCCTGGACACCTGTGCGCACTCCAACGTCGTCGTGGTCGGCCCCTCCAGCGAGGGCCGCGCGGCCGGCGGCCGACCGGTCTGGCTCGGCTGGGTGCTCGCCGACGACATGATCGAGGAGATCGCCGAGTGGGTGCGGGCCGGCGGTCCCGGCCTCGCCGACCCGCCGGGGATGCTCGACCTCCAGCAGATCGCCGTCTCCCGCCGCGTGAGCGCGGGCCTGCCGGGCTGAGCAGGGCCCGCCCGGGAAGCGGCGGTCAGCGCCTACCATGACCTGGGCCCCCTCCGTCGGGCCCGGGTTCCGACCGGGAGGAAGACGATGACCACGGTCTGCCGCATCTGCGCGGGCACCGGCCGCACCGCCGGCCTCAGCTGCCGCACCTGCCAGGGCACCGGCACCACCGAGGTCGGCGGCGGCGGGGGCAACTGCTTCCTCTGCGACGGCACCGGCGTCTACGTCCGCTACCGGGTCGACGCCACCGGCGCCAAGCACGCCTACCGCGACGAGATCTGCCGCACCTGCGACGGCACCGGCAACCGGGCGGCGTCCCCCTGGGACGAGGCGTCCTGAGCACGGCCCTCTGACACCCCGTCGAGCCCTCGGCCCCGCGCCCCGTCCGCGGTCCCGGCCGACGGGACGCGGCAGGTGACGGTTGGTCTGTGCGGGTGCGCGCGTTTCATCATTCAGCGTACGTGGACGCGTCAACGGCGACCTCGCGCACATGGCCTGTCGGACGCTACGACCATGGCTTCCCTCAACCGACTGTTAGCGCGCGTCCGCCGAAAGGCTCTCGCCCTGGCACTGCCGTGCACCATCGCCTCGGCCCTCGTCCCCGTCCTCGCGCTCGGCCCCGGAGCCGTGTCCGCCGAGGCCGCGACGCTGCCCGGTGGCCTGGGGCCCTGCGTCCCCGGCAGTTGTCCCGAGCCCTTCCCCCCGATCAACAACGGCCCGTTCGCCGGGCGGGACAACGGGATCAACATCTTCGTCGGCTCCGACTTCCTGGTCCGCGGCCGCGCAGCCGAGGCCGAGGGCCGTGTTGTCGTCCTCAACGACTTCAACCAGTCCAAGGACCCCGGGGCCAGCTCCATCTACAACATCGGCATCGTCGGTGTGGGTTCGCGGGTCCCTCCGCCGGACGGCGCCGACTTCCTCACCACCGGTGACGACGTCGTCATCGCCCCCGGCCAGAGCCTGGTGGCCGAGGGTGGTGTGGTCCGGCACGCGGGCACGGTCACCGGCACCGTGATCGGCACCCTCGTCCAGGACCCCAACGCCATCCAGCCCTACGCCGGCCTGCGCGACCAGCTCACCGCCGCCTCCGACTGCTACGCCCGGGTCAACGGTGTGCCCCGCACCGCGACCGGCACCGCGGTGAACGCGGGATTCGAGACCCTGTTCACCGGTGACGGCGTGTCGGCGCTCCAGGTCTTCAACGTCGACTTCGACCTCACCGGCCGGGGCGGCGCCCAGCAGGGCATCACCTTCGCCAACATCCCGGCGGGCGCCACCATCCTCGTCAACCTCACCGGTGCCGCCCGGACCATCAACACCTTCAGCGGCGGCATCACCGACGACGACCCGCTGAACGCCTACCGCGAGCGTCTGCTGTGGAACTTCCCGGACGCCACCACGGTCACCCTGGCCGGCACCGGCCAGTTCCAGGGCAGCGTCCTGGTCGGCGAGCAGGCTTCGCAGACCACGGTCACCCTGCCCGGGGTCAACGGCCGCTTCTTCACCACCGGCGGGCTCATCCACACCAGCTCGCCCACCGGAGGCGGCGGCCAGGAGTTCCACGCCTACCCCTTCAACGGCGACCTGCCCGACTGCGCCGCCGCGGTGACGGGTGAGGTGCGGGTGCTGAAGACCGACTCGGTGACGGGCGCGCCGCTCGCGGGCGGCGTGTTCGAGCTCTGGGCGGAGACCAACGGGGTCCCCGGTCTCCAGGCCAGTGGCGCGAACCCGGACACCCAGCTGGGTCGGCCCTGCACCACGGGTGCGGACGGTCTGTGCAGCCGGACGGTTCCGGTCGGCACGTACTACTGGCGGGAGACCGCGGCTCCGCCGGGCTACGAGTTGCCGACGGATCCGGTGTTCGGTCCGTTGGTGCTGACGGCGGCGAACGCTGCTGAGGGCGTCCAGGTGACGGCTCCGGACGTGGCGCAGGCGCCGGTGACCGGTGAGGTGCGGGTCCTGAAGACGGACTCGGTGACGGGCCTGCCGCTCGCGGGTGGTGTGTTCGAGTTGTGGGAGGAGACGAACGGGGTTCCCGGCCTCCAGACCAGCGGTAGGAACCCCGACACTCAGGTGGGTACCACCTGCACCACCGGTGCGGACGGCATCTGCCGTCAGACGGTGCCGCTCGGTGCGTACTACTGGCGGGAGATCGCCGCTCCGCCGGGCTACGAGTTGCCGGCTGATCCGGTGTTCGGTCCGTTGGAGCTGACGGCGGCGGATGCCGCCCAGGGTGTGCAGATCACCGCCCCCGACGCGCCGCAGGCGCCGGTGACCGGTGAGGTCCGCGTTCTGAAGACGGACTCGGTGACGGGTCTGCCGCTCGCGGGTGGTGTGTTCGAGCTGTGGGAGGAGACCAACGGGGTTCCTGGTCTTCAGACCACTGGCGTGAACCCCGACACTCAGGTTGGTACGGCCTGCACCACGGGTGCGGACGGTCTGTGTAGCCGGACGGTTCCGGTCGGCACCTACTACTGGCAGGAGACGGCCGCACCTCCCGGGTACGTGCTGCCGGCCGATCCGGTGTTCGGCCCGCTGATCCTGACCCCCCAGAACGCCGCAGCGGGTGTGCAGGTGACGGCTCCCGATGTGCCGCAGGCGCCGGTGACGGGTGAGGTCCGCGTTCTGAAGACGGACTCGGTGACGGGCCTGCCGCTCGCGGGTGGTGTGTTCGAGCTGTGGGAGGAGACCAACGGGATCCCCGGTCTTCAGACCACTGGCGTGAACCCCGACACTCAGGTGGGTACCACCTGCACCACCGGCGCGGACGGCATCTGCCGTCAGACGGTGCCGCTCGGTTCCTACTACTGGCGGGAGATCGCGGCTCCGCCGGGCTACGAGTTGCCGGCTGATCCGGTGTTCGGTCCGTTGGAGCTGACGGCGGCGGATGCCGCCCAGGGTGTGCAGATCACCGCCCCCGACGCGCCGCAGGCGCCGGTGACCGGTGAGGTGCGGGTCCTGAAGACGGACTCGGTGACCGGTGCGCCGTTGGCCGGTGGTGTGTTCGAGTTGTGGGAGGAGACCAACGGGGTTCCCGGTCTTCAGACCACTGGCGTGAACCCCGACACTCAGGTTGGTACGGCCTGCACCACGGGTGCGGACGGCATCTGCCGCCGCACGGTGCCGCTCGGCACGTACTACTGGCAGGAGACGGCCGCACCTCCCGGGTACGACCTGCCGGCCGACCCGGTGTTCGGTCCGTTGGTGCTGACGGCGGCGAACGCCGCCCAGGGCGTGCAGGTGACGGCTCCGGACGTGGCGCAGGCCCCGGTGACGGGTGAGGTGCGGGTCCTGAAGACGGACTCGGTGACCGGTGCGCCGTTGGCCGGTGGTGTCTTCGAGCTGTGGGAGGAGACCAATGGCATCCCCGGTCTCCAGACCACCGGCGCGAACCCCGACACTCAGGTTGGTACGGCCTGCACCACGGGTGCGGACGGCATCTGCCGCCGCACGGTGCCGCTCGGCACGTACTACTGGCGTGAGATCGCCGCACCTCCCGGCTACGAGTTGCCGGCTGATCCGGTGTTCGGCCCCTTGGAGCTGACGGCGGCGAATGCCGCCGCAGGTGTGCAGATCACCGCCCCCGACGCGCCGCAGGCGCCGGTGACCGGTGAGGTGCGGGTCCTGAAGACGGACTCGGTGACCGGTGCGCCGTTGGCCGGTGGTGTCTTCGAGCTGTGGGAGGAGACCAACGGGATCCCCGGTCTCCAGACCACCGGCGCGAACCCCGACACTCAGGTTGGTACGGCCTGCACCACGGGTGCGGACGGTCTGTGCAGGCGCACGGTGCCGCTCGGCACGTACTACTGGCAGGAGACGGCCGCACCTCCCGGGTATGTGCTGCCGGCTCAGCCGGTGTTCGGTCCGTTGGTGCTGACGGCGGCGAACGCCGCCCAGGGCGTGCAGGTGACGGCTCCGGACGTGGCGCAGGCCCCGGTGACCGGTGAGGTCCGGGTCCAGAAGACCGACTCCGTGACCGGCAACCCGCTCGCCGGTGGTGTGTTCGAGCTGTGGGAGGAGACCAATGGGGTTCCCGGTCTTCAGACCACCGGCCCGAACCCCGACACTCAGGTGGGTACCACCTGCACCACCGGCGCGGACGGCATCTGCCGCCGCACGGTGCCGCTCGGCACGTACTACTGGCGTGAGATCGCCGCACCCCCCGGGTACGTGCTGCCGGCTCAGCCGGTGTTCGGCCCGCTGGTGCTGACCGCGGCGAACGCCGCGTCCGGCGTCCAGGTCACCGCGCCCGACGTCCCGCAGTCGGTGGTCACGGGTGAGGTGCGGGTACTGAAGAAGGACGCCGAGACCGGTGCGCCGCTCGCCGGTGGTGTCTTCGAGCTGTGGGAGGAGACCAACGGCATCCCCGGTCTCCAGACCACCGGCCCGAACCCGGACACCCAGGTGGGTAGCACCTGCACCACCGGTGCGGACGGTCTCTGCCGCCGCACGGTGGACCTCGGCATCTACTACTGGCGGGAGATCGCCGCACCTCCCGGGTACGACCTGCCGGCCGACGCGGTGTTCGGCCCGCTGGTGCTGACCGCGGCCAACGCCATGGCGGGCGTCCAGGTCACGGCCGCCGACTGCCCGTCGCCGAAGCCGCCGGGCAAGGGCTCGATCCACCTGACCAAGAAGGACAAGTGGTCGGGCGAGCCGCTGGCCGGCGCGGTGTTCGAGCTGTGGCGGGAGAGCAACGGCGTCCCCGGCCTGCAGACCGGGGGTGCCAACCCGGACACCCTGGTGAGCGGCTGCACCACCGACGCCGACGGAAGGTGCGAGTTCGACCACCTGCCGGCCGGGCAGTACTACCTGCGGGAGACCGAGGCGCCCGACGGCTACCAGCTGCCGCGCGACCCGGTCACCGGTCCGATCGAGGTGAACTGCGACGACTGCGTCCCCATCTGCCTGACCAACGAGAAGGAGAAGGACGAGGACTGCTGGTAACCGGCTGATCCGACGGACCGCCCGGAGCAGGCTCCCTGCTCCGGGCGGTCCTGTGCGGTCGTGACGACGGCCCGGGGCCCGCTCAGCCGAGCACGTGCCGCAGGCCGCCCAGCAGGTGCCCGCGGAAGGCCCGGTCCGCGTAGGCCTCGGGCGCGTGGCCGAGGGCGGTGTAGAAGGTCGGCACGCCGTCGTGCTCCCCGGACCAGGCGAGTGGATGACGGTCGGCCAGGCCCATCGACGCGCCCGTGTAGTCGGCCTCGTCCACGGTGAGCAGGACGCGGACGCCGCGATCGCGCGGGTCGGAGCGGAAGTCGTACCACTCGTCGGTCCACTCCCAGCGGGCGGGCAGGTGGGCGGTGGCCGGGTGATCGGCGTCGGCGACCCGGACCGGCGCGGTCTGGATCGCCGGGTGCCGGTCGAACCGGGCACCGACCAGTCCCTCGAACCACGGCCACTCGTACGCGGTGCTGGACGCCGCGTGCACGCCCAGCCAGCCGTGACCGGCGGTCAGGTGGGCGCGCAGGGCGTCCTGCCCGGCCTCGTCGAGCACCGGGCCGCCGGTGGAGAGGAAGACCACGGCGGCGTAGCGGCGCAGCGCGGCGGGCCGGAAGACGGCCGGGTCCTCGGTGGCGTCGACGGTGAAGCCGTGCCGCTCGCCCAGCTCGCCCAGCGCGCGGGTGCCGTCGACGACCGAGGCGTGCGGGAAGCGGAGGTTTCGACGGTAGATCAGGATCCGGGCCATGGTGGACGATCCTGCCAGCCCCGCCCGGAGCGCCAGTGTCCGGGCCCGTGGGACGCGTTTCGCCTGCGTACGGCTTTGCCGAGGCATGGTCGAACATTGGTGTTCGACTGACCGGCGCGCCCGGGCGCGTTCACCGCGTGTCCGTGTCGGGTCAACGCGTGGCTGGAAGAGTCCGGTCCATGGAAACTCCGAACATGGGCGTGCCGGTCGAGCTCGCCGAACGCATGAGCATGGCCGAGCAGCACGAGTACCTGCGGGCCCGCTTCTCCCGCCGCCGGATGCTGCGCGTCGGCGCCGTCTCGGTGGGCGCGCTGGCGGTGGGCGGTGCGTTGGGCAGCGGCACCGCCTCGGCCGCCCCGGCGACGCCTCAGCTGCTGGCCGGCGGCGCCACCGCGAGCGTCGACGGTTCGCTGGTCGCCCCGATCGGACGTCACCTCGCCTTCGGTTCCGAGCCGGACACCCAGTTCCGGGTCTCCTGGCAGGTGCCGGCCCCGGTGAAGCGGCCGTTCCTGCGCTACGGCAAGAACCCGTGGGACCTCAGCCACAAGATCGAGGCGGAGGTGCGCACCCTGCACACCCCGGCGCTCACCCCCACCGGCCAGCCGGTGGACCAGTACTACCTGCACGTGGCGCTGGAGGACCTGCACCCCGACACCACCTACTACTACGGTGTCGGCCACCAGGGCTTCGACCCGGCCTCGCAGCAGGCCATCTCCACCCTCGGCACCTTCCGCACCGCGCCCTCGCGCGAGCACCGCTGGGGCAAGGTGTACGAGCCGTTCACCTTCACCGCCTTCGGCGACCAGGGCGTCAGCGACCACGCCAAGGGCAACGACCACATCATCCTGGCCCAGAACCCGGCCTTCCACCTGCACGCCGGCGACATCTGCTACGCCGACCCGGCGGGCTCCGGCCAGGACTCCGACAAGTCGGTGTTCAACGCCACCACCTGGGACGCCTTCCTGGTGCAGACCGAGACGGTCGCCTCGAAGGTGCCGTGGATGGTCGCCTACGGCAACCACGACATGGAGGCCTGGTACTCGCCGAACGGCTACGGTGGCGAGAACGCCCGCTTCTACCTGCCGGACAACGGCCCGGACAAGCGCAGCGTCCCCGGCGTCTACTCCTTCCGCTACAAGAACGTCGGCGTCATCTCGCTGGACGCCAACGACGTCTCCTACGAGATCCCGGCCAACCTGGGCATCTCGGCGGGCAAGCAGACCCGCTGGCTGGAGCGCACCCTGAAGGACCTGCGCAACGACGAGACGATCGACTTCGTCGTGGTCTTCTTCCACCACTGCGCCTTCTCCACCACCCACCAGCACGCCTCCGAGGGCGGGGTGCGCGAGGCCTGGGTGCCGCTGTTCGAGAAGTACCGGGTCGACCTGGTGATCAACGGTCACAACCACGTGTACGAGCGCACCGACGCGATCCTCGGCAACAAGGTCTCCAAGACGGTGCCGAGCGGCGCCTCCGTCGAGCCGGCCAAGGACGGCGTGGTGTACGTGACGGCGGGCGCGGCCGGCCGCAGCCTCTACCGGTTCGACGCCCCGGACACCTACGAGGGCCACGAGAACCGCCTCGACTCGGTGGACACCTACTACTTCGCCAAGGGCGGCGGCAAGGTCACCGAGAAGGTCGAGTGGTCGCGGGTCCGCTACACCGGTTACTCCTTCATCAAGGTCGACGTGAAGCCCGCCCATCTGGGCCGGAAGTCCGAGATGACCGTCACCGCCCTGGCGGAGGACGGCACCCGGGTGGACCACTACACCATCCTCCGCGAGGTCGGCGAGGGCTGGGACGGCAACCGCGACGACGACGGCCAGGGCGGCGGCTGGGGCTGGTAACCGCCCGCACGGCAGCAGCCCTCGCAGCCCGCGAAGCCCCCGCAGGCACCGCCTGCGGGGGCTGCGTGTCGGAACCGGATCACGGTTCGCGGACGTCCCGTTCCCTGGAATCCGCGGGGGAGACGCGGCGGGGGTCAGACCTGGCGGTAGGTGGCGAGGAAGCGGCCGATGCGGTTGATGGCGGTCTCCAGGTCGTCGGCGCGGGGGAGGGTGACGAAGCGGAAGTGGTCGGGGCGGGGCCAGTTGAAGCCGGTGCCCTGGACCACGTGGATCTTCTCGCGGAGCAGGAGGTCCAGGACGAAGCGCTCGTCGTCGACGATGCGGTGGACGGCCGGGTCGAGCCTGGCGAAGGCGTAGAGGGCGCCACGCGGCTTGACGCAGCTGACGCCGGGGATCTCGTTGAGGGCGCGGAAGGCGACGTCGCGCTGTTCGGCGAGGCGGCCGCCGGGCAGGACCAGGTCGTTGATCGACTGGTGGCCGCCGAGCGCGGCCTGGACGGCGTACTGGGAGGGCACGTTGGGGCACAGCCGCATGCCGGAGAGCATGGTGAGGCCCTCCAGGTAGTCGCTCGCGTGCTGCTTGGGGCCGGAGACGACCAGCCAGCCGCTGCGGAAGCCCGCCACCCGGTAGGACTTGGAGAGGCCGTTGAAGGTGAGCGTGAGCACGTCGTCGGCCAGGGCGGCCAGGCAGTGGTGCTCGACGTCGTCGTAGAGGATCTTGTCGTAGATCTCGTCGGCCAGCACCATCAGCTGGTGGCGGCGGGCGAGGTCGAGGATGCCCTCCAGCAGTTCCTTCGGGTAGACGGCGCCGGTGGGGTTGTTGGGGTTGATGACCACGATCGCCTTGGTGCGGGCGGTGATCTTCGCGGCGATGTCGTCGAGGTCGGGGAACCAGTCCGCCCCCTCGTCGCAGAGGTAGTGCACCGCCTTGCCGCCGGCCAGCCGGACCACCGCCGTCCACAGCGGGTAGTCGGGCATCGGGACGAGCACCTCGTCGCCGTCGTCCACCAGCGCGGTGACGGCCATCTGGATCAGCTCGGAGACGCCGTTGCCGAGGTAGACGTCGTTGACGGTCACGCCGTCGACGCCGCGCTGCTGGTAGTACTGCACGACCGCACGGCGGGCCGGCAGGATGCCGCGCGAGTCGCTGTAGCCGTGTGCGCGGGGGAGGTTGCGGATGATGTCCTGGAGGATCTCCTCGGGCGCCTCGAAGCCGAACGTGGCCGGGTTGCCGGTGTTCAGCCGGAGCACGCTGTGCCCGGCCTCCTCCAGCGCGTTGGCCTGGTCGACCACCGGGCCGCGGATCTCGTAGCACACGTCATTCAGCTTGCTGGACTGCCGAAACTCCATCTGCGGCCTCCCGACCGTCACCCCGCGTCGACCCTGCTCGCTTTGTTCTACCAAGTAGGCACTTGGAAAGTCCAACCTCTTGGCTATGCTGATCCACATGTCACGCCGAAGCTACGACCAGTACTGCGCCGTCGCCCGCGCCCTGGACGCGGTGGGGGAGCGCTGGAGCCTCCTGATCGTCCGTGAACTCCTGGCCGGTCCGCGCCGCTACACCGACCTGCACGCCGACCTGCCCGGCGTCTCCACCGACATCCTCGCCGCGCGGCTCAAGCAGCTGGAGGGCGAGGGCGTCATCGAGCGGCGGCGCCTCGAACGGCCGGCCAACGCCACCGTCTACGAGCTGACCGAACGCGGCGCCGCGCTGCGGCCGGTCGTGGCGGCGCTCGGTGTCTGGGGGCTCGACGCGCTGGGGGAGCAGCGGCCGACCGATGCCGTGCGAACGCACTGGATCACCGGCGGGGTGGAGGAGCCGGCGGGGGAGCCGGCGGGGGAAACGGTGGCCGAGCCGGCGGGGGTCTGACCGGCGCGGACGAACGGTGGATCGGTGCCGCGGCCCCCCGCCGGCTCCGCCCGATCCCGCCCGATCCCGGCGCCGGCCGCGCGCGTACGATCGTCGGGCCATGGAGAACACCCAGAACACGCCCACCGCCTTCCGCAGTTACGTCGCCGTCGGGGACTCCTTCACCGAGGGCATGTGCGACGACCTGCTGCCCGACGGCCACTTCCGGGGCTGGGCCGACCGCGTCGCCGCCCGGCTCGCCGCCGACCACCCGGCCGGCGGCTTCCGGTACGCCAACCTCGCCGTCCGCGGCAAGCTCATCGGCCAGATCCACGACGAGCAGCTCGACCGGGCCGCCGCCATGGGCGCCGAGCTGGTCACCCTGGCCGGCGGGCTCAACGACGTGCTGCGCCCGCGCTGCGACGTCGCCCGGGTCGAGGAACTCCTCGGCGCCTCCGCAGCCCGGCTGCGCGCCACCGGTGCCACCGTGGTCATGTTCACCAGCACCGACCCGACCCGGCGGATGGCCGGCTCCGCCCGGCTGCTCCCGGCGATCCTGCGGATGAAGGCCTTCGTGCACGAGCTCGCCCAGGATCCGGGCATCGCCGTGGTCGACCTGTTCTCCGCACCCTGCTTCGACGACCGCCGGCTCTGGGCGGAGGACCGGCTGCACCTCTCGTCCGAGGGTCACCGCCGGGTCGCCGAGGCTGTTCTGGAAGCGCTCGGGCGCCCCGCCGGCTTCGACTGGCGCGCCCCGCTGCCGGTCGCCGCCCCGCCGACCCGCGGCGAGAAGCTGGCCGCCGACGCCCGCTGGGCCCGCACCCACCTCGGGCCGTGGATCGGCCGCCGTCTGACCGGCCGCTCCTCCGGCGACGGCCGCCCGCCCAAGCGCGCGGAGCTGCTGCCCTACGAGGGCTGAGCGGCGTACGGGCCGCCGGGCGGCGGCGGGTGCCGCGGTCTACCGGCGGCCGTCAGCCCCGGAAGAGGTTGTGGCCCACGTCCGACGGCACCTCGTCCTGGTACGGGGTGGCGTCCGGACCGGGCACCTGCTCGCCCGGGACGGACTCGGTGCCCTCCCGGTGCAGCAGGTACACGCCGTCCTCCGACCAGACCGTCCGGTAACCGTGCGCCAGCAGCAGCTCGATCCTGGCCGCCTGCTCGTGGTCGGTCCGGAACGGGAAGGACCGCTTGTCCGCCCGGATCAGCACGTACTCGCGTCCGCGCGGCTTCTCGTCGACCAGCACCACGTCCGCGCGGGCGGTCAGCCGCGGCGCCGCCTGGTTGTCGGCCTCGACGGAGGCGCCGTCCGGGACCAGCGCCGCGCCGCGCAGCAGCGCCGCCTCGCTCGCCTTCGGCTGCCAGTAGGCCGGCACGAACAGGTTCGCCACCCCGAGCGGCAGCGCGGCCGCGACGGTCAGCGCGGCGGCGGCCACACCGAGCCGTCGGGTGAGCGCCCGGTCGTGGCAGCGGCCCAGCACCTCCACCGCGGCGACCAGCAGGATCGGCCAGAGGAACGCGTCGTAGTGCCGGGCGATCGACCAGTGGTTGGGGTTGCTGGAGAGCACCCGCTCGGCGAGCAGCGGGACGGCCAGGAGCACGGTCGCCGAGCGCAGCGGGAGGAGGAACAGCGTGCCGAAGATCCACAGCAGCAGCAGCGGCTTCAGCGGGGCGTCGAAGAGCGTCGAGACGAGGCGGGTCGGGTCGGCCAGCACATGGGCGACCGCCGAGCCGCCGTCCTCGCCGAGCGCCTGGTAGTTCCAGTAGTAGCCGGGCACCCCGCCCATCGCCGGGATCAGCTCGGCGATCGCCACCGCCGAGGCGAGCGGGCCGCCGAGCAGCAGGCCCAGCCCCCAGCGGACGGCCGGTCGGCGCCGGTCGGCGTCCGTTTCCCGGCGCGCCCGCAGCAGCAGCACCAGGCCGTAGGCGCCGACGGCCAGACCCATGTCCTCCTTGGTGCAGCAGAGCAGCAGGCCGGCCAGTGCGGACGCCCAGTACTGCCGGGCCATCCCGCGCTCCAGCATCAGCAGCGTCAGCGGCACGGCGAACGCCACCTCGTGGAACCCGCCGCGCGAGGCCACCAGCAGGGGCCAGCCCAGTCCGTAGGCGAGGGCGGCCAGGTCGGTGGCGCGGCGGGCGGTGCGGGGGTCGGCGTCGGCGAAGCAGCGGTCGGTGATCCGGCGGATCAGCGGCACGCCGGCGGCGAAGCAGAGCGCCTGGCCGAGGAGCAGCGAGCGCGGGTCGTCCCAGAGCCAGTAGAGCGGTGCCATCAGCGCGATCACCGGCGAGAAGTGGTCGCCGAGGAGCGAGAAGCCGGGCGGGAACTCGTGGTGGAAGCTCTTCAGCGTGGACACCGGCAGACCGAAGTGCGCGTAGCCGCGCACGCCCTGGTCGAAGATGCCGAGGTCGAAGCCGCCGAGCTGGAGGGTGGTCCACTGCTGGAGACCGATCGCCAGGCAGACCGCGAAGCAGAGCAGGGTGAATCCGACGGTGCGGGCGCGGGGCGGGAGGCGCAGGGCGGGGGGCCGTCCGGCGGCGGGCCGCTCGGTGTCCCGGGTGCTCCCGGTGGCCGGGTGCGGCGCCACGTCGTGCCGGGACATGCCTTGGTTCCTCCGCTGGTGCTCGGTGCTCGGTGTTCTGGTGCTGCGGTGCTGCTCGTGCTCGGCCGACCACACTAACCGACGGCCGCGCGGCGGCGGTCGGTACGCTCTACAGCTGCACCGGTGCACAGCCGCACCGCCGTCGCACCGTCGTACCGGAGGAACAACAGCACCGTGAGCATCCCGAGCCTCAACCTCGTCTCCGACTGCGGGAGCTGCTTCGGGCTGTGCTGCGTCGCGCTGCCGTTCGCCGCCGGGTCCGACTTCGCCGTGAACAAGGCCGCCGGCACCGCCTGCCGCAATCTGCGGACCGACTTCACCTGTGGCATCCACGAGCGGCTGCGGGACAGCGGCTTCCCCGGCTGCACCGTGTACGACTGCTTCGGGGCCGGTCAGCAGGTCTCCCAGGTCGTCTTCGGCGGGCGCAGCTGGCGCGAGGCGCCGGAGAGCGCGGGGACCATGTTCGAGGTGTTCCCGGTGGTGCGGCAGCTGCACGAGCTGCTCTGGTACCTCACCGAGGCGCTCACCTTCGAACCGGCCCGGCCGGTGCACGACGAGCTGCGCCGGGCGCTGGAGCAGACCGAGCGGCTGGCCGGCGGCACGCCGGAGGAGATCCTCGCGGTCGACGTGCCCGCGCACCGGCAGGAGGTGGCCGAGCTGCTGCTCAGGGCCAGCGAGCTGGTCCGGGCCGGCGTTCCGCGTCGGCGCGAGCACCGGGGTGCGGACCTGTTCGGCGCCCGGCTGCGCGGCGCGGACCTGCGCGGGGCCAATCTGCGGGGCGCGCTGCTGGTCGCGGCGGACCTGGCGGGGGCGGACCTGCGGCTCGCCGACCTCGTCGGCGCGGACCTGCGGGACGCCAATCTGGCGGGCGCCGATCTCACCGAGGCGCTGTTCCTCACCCAGGCGCAGCTCAACGCCGCCCGCGGCGACGCGGCCACCCGTCTCCCGGCCACGCTGAAGCGCCCAGCCCACTGGCCCGACACGGCCGACGCCGCGGCGGCCACCGACGGCGGCAACCCGCGCGCGCCCCGCCCGCCCCGCGGGCCCCGCGGCCCCCAGGGCGGCGCCCGCTCGGGCCGGCCCCGACGCCGCTGAGCCGCCCGCCCGGCCGGGCAGAGCACTCAGCCGGCCAGGAGGTCCGGCGTACTGGGCGGGCGCTTGTGGAGCAGGGCGACGGCCGCACCGGCGAGCAGCAGCAGGGCGACGGCGGCGAGCGCGGGCGCGGAGCCGGCCGGGTGCAGCGGCCAGGCCCAGGGCCGGGGGCGGCTGTCCGGATACCAGCCCGCCGCCGAGCAGAGCAGCGGGACGGCGGCCAGCGCGGCGGCGGCCGGACGGTGGCCGACCAGGGGGTGGAACAGCAGCGCGAGGCCGAGGTAGCCGGCGATGTTGCGGGCCAGGACCACGGCGAGTGCGCCCTGCCCGGCCGCGTACGCGAGGCCGCCGCAGATCGTCCCGGTGGCCGCGAGGGCGAGCGCGAGTCCGACGTCCAGCCCGCGCAGGAACCGCGCGGCGACCGTCTCGGTCCGCAGGTCACCCCGGCCCAGCCCGTACAGCAGGAACACCGCCGGGAGCAGGGCGATGACGTGCGCGAGCAGGAAGTGCCCGGTCTGCCCGCGCAGGGCGGGCACCGGCAGCTCGCCGTCGCCGAACGGCAGGCCGACGGCGAAGGTCGCGGCGAGCACGGCCGCGAGCACCGGGACGGCGCGCGCCTTGCACCACCAGATCACCGCCCACCCCCGCCCGCGGTGGCCGTCCCGGCGTACGGGACCGGTGGGGGCGGGGTGCCGCAGTCGGCCAGTGCCGCCGCGGTGGCGCGGTACCAGGCGAGCTGGGCCTCGTCGGGCAGCCGGAGCAACTGGACGGCGCGGGCGGCGTCGGCCTCGGTGAACCGGCCGCCGACGCCGGCCGGTGGCGGGGTGCCGCCGTCCGGGCCCGCCCGGGCGGTGAGCCAGGCGGTGGCCGTGCCGGCGGCGACCGCGGCCGGGTAGGGCTCGCCGCGGCGGGCGCAGTCCGGGGCACGCGGGAGCAGAGCGCCGACCACGGCGGGGAGGACGTCCTGCGCCCGGGCGTCGGCCGGGACGCCGAGCCCCGCCTCGCCCGGTCCGGGGCGGGCGGCCGTGGTGAAGGACTCCGGGACGGTGACGCCCCGTCCGGCCAGGGTCTCGGCGACCCGCCGGACCTCGGCGCGGACCACCGCCGAGCGGGCACTGCCGAGCTCCGGCCAGAGGCAGACGCGGGGCCGGCCGCCGTCGCAGACCAGGGCGCCGGCGGGCCGGGCGCGTACCGGCTCGGGGCCGAGGTCGCGGACGGTCCAGCCGCCGACCGCGATGCCGCCCGCGGTGACCACCAGTGCGACGGCCAGGGCGAGCGGGGTGCCGCGTCGGCGGATCAGCAGCACGGCGGCCGCGCAGACCGCGCCGGAGAAGGCCAGTGAGCCGGTCACCGCCCGACCGTCCAGCACCTGGTCCACGGCGCAGCAGTCGGACAGCCCGCCGCCGACCAGGTGCCGCAGCCAGTAGCTGTCGAACGCGGCGGGGTAGGAGGTCAGCACGAAGCTGCTGACCAGCGCCAGCGGCACGGCGACCACCGGCGCCAGCACCCGGCCGACGAGCGAGCCGACCAGGGTGGCGGCGAGCAGCAGTCCGGCCCAGACGGCGAACGGACCGGGCTGCGGGAGGCCGTGCACGGTGCCGCCGGCCAGTGCGGCGGTGCCGAGGGCGACGGCCATGCCGAGCGCGCCCATCACGGCGACCGGCAGCAGCACCGGGGTGGTGATGGCCGTCGCGGAGCGGACCGGCGAGCGGCCGAACGCACCGCCCCGCTGAAGCCGTCCGCCCTCCCAGGCGCCGCCGGCCGCGCACGCCGCGCAGGCGAACGGCAGCGCGAGGCCGGCGTGTCCGGCGGCGGCGAGCCCGTAGGCCGGGGTGACAAAGGCGGTCAGCTCGTCGCCGAGCGCGACCAGCACGAAGCCGAGCAGGAACGGCAGGATCCGGGTGCCGGCCGAGATCCGCAGAACGGTGCGCAGCAGCATCGGTCACGTCTCCCGTTCGATCAGCCGCGCGTACGCGGCCTCGGCGCTCGGCGTGCGGGACCCGCCGTCGGCCCCGGAGAGTCCGCCGGGGGCCGCGCGGCCGACCGCCGCCAGGGCGTGGAACTCCTCGGTGGCGCCCTGGAACCGGACCTGCCCGCGGTCCAGCACCACCACGTGCCGGTAGGTGCCGGCGAGGTCCTCGGTCCGGTGGGTGGAGACGAGGATGCCGACCTCGCCCGTCAGTTCCTCGACCAGGGAGCGGAACACCGCGCGCTGGGTGGGGTCGAGCCCGGCGGTGGGCTCGTCCATCAGGATCAGCTCGCTGTGGTGGGCGAGGCAGCCGGCGATGCCCATCCGTCGCAGCTGGCCGCCGGAGAGCTGGTGGCCGGGCCGGTCGGCGAGCCCGGAGAGACCGACCCGGGCGAGCGCACCGGCCGAGGCCCGCCAGGCGGCGGTGCGCGACATGCCCTTCAACCAGCCGCAGTAGGCGACCTGTTCGCGCACGCTGAGCCCGGGGACGGGGGTGATCTGCTGCGGCAGCCAGGCCACCGCGCGCCGGTAGGCCGCCCGGTCGCCGTCGCCGGCCGCGGGGTTGACGCCACGCCAGGTGACCAGCCCCCGGTGCGGGCTCAACTGCGAGGCGGCGAGCGCCATGAGGGTGGACTTGCCGGCGCCGTTGGGGCCGAGCAGGACGGTGGCCGGGTTGTCGATCCGCAGATCGAGACCGGTGAACAGGAGCGCCTTGCGGCTGTACTGGAAGTCGATGCGGTGGAATTCAAGGGCCATGGCGGGGTCGACGCATTTCGCTCGGAACGGGTGCGGGGGCGCCGGCGGACGGGCGTGTCCGCCGGAACCACGGCCGGGGCGAGGGTCAAGGGGCGGCGGGTCGGGGGCCGGTGGGTCAGGGGACGAGGGGGCGGGGTCAGTACCGGGTGGTGACGGTGTCCACCCAGAGCTTGCCGCCGCTGCGCACGCCTTCGAGTACGAAGTAGTAGCTGCCGGCGCTCTGGTCGCCCCAGCCGGAGGTGCCGCAGTGGTTGGTGCGGTGGCCGTAGGCCTTGTCGGGGCCGAAGACGTCCTTGTAGAGCTGGAGGTCGGCGTCCTTGAAGTCCTCGGTGGCGGTCGCGCAGCCCTGGAAGGTGACGGAGGTGACGACGTCGTCCCGGTCGGCGTCCTCCCAGCGGCGGGACTCCGAGCCGGGCCCCCAGTTGCTGATGTAGGACGTCCAGGAGCCCTCGGCGAGCGCGGGGGCGGCACTTGAGAACCCGAGCAGTGCGGTGGCGACCAGGACGCCTCGGACGAGCGCGCGGTCGGTGCGGCGGGGGCGGCCGGCGGGGCGGGGACGGTCGGCGCGGTTCTTTGCGTGCATATTCCGTCCGATCATTTCGGTGACGCCGCCGGGCGGGCGGAGTCATGCAGGCAAAAGGAAACGAGCGGAGGTTCGACCCGAAAGGTCGCGGTCACCCGATCGGCCGAGCCGCCACGGAAATGACCTTAGCGTGCACGAACAGGCGCCCAGCACTATTTTTTTCGGCCATTCGGCCTGGTGAGGCTGAGGATCCAGGCCTTGGCAAGAGGCTGATCGACGTTTGTCGAAAATTCCCTTTCCTGGATTCTTTCGGTCGAGTATCGATCAGCCTTGCCTGTTTTTGATTCTTCGGACGATTGATTTCTTTTTCATGCGATTGTCGTTCTGGTCGGGTGCTGGCCGGTTTCCGCCGCCGCCGGGCTACGCCGTGAGCAGCCGGGTCCGCAGCCGGCCGATCAGCTCCTCGTCGACGCCCAGCCGGTCGGTGGCGTAGCCGTGGACCGAGCCGTGCGCGGCGGTCAGGTCCGCGAGCGCGAGCCGGATCACCTCCTCCGGCGCGCGCCCGAAGGCGGGCCAGCGCAGCGTGCGCCCCGGGTTGGCGGCGCGCCAGTCCTCCACCAGCCGGGCGGTGACGAGCTCGGTGAGCGCGAAGTCGGCGGCCACGTCGTCCTCGCCGACGCCGAGCAGGCTGAGCACCAGGGCGGCGATCAGTCCGGTGCGGTCCTTGCCGGCGGCGCAGTGGAAGACCACCGGCCGCTCGGCCCCGGCGATCAGCTCCAGGGCGTCGCGGATCTCCGCGACGCCGTCCTCGGCCACCTCGGCGAACCGGTCCGCCAGGTACCGCCACGGGTCGAGCCCCGGGTCGATCTCGGCCTGGTCGTACGGCCGGTGCTCGATCGACAGGTTGTGGTACGCGACGCCCTTCAGCTCCGGTATCCGCCCCCGGCGGTCGATCTCCCAGGGGTAGCGCAGATCGATCACGGTGCCGATGTCCAGGGCCCGGAACCGCTCCTGGTCGGCGGCCGAGGTGAGCCTGGCGAGCGAGGAGGAGCGGTAGAGCAGCCCCCAGCGGACCGTCCGTCCCTCGGCGGCCGGATAGCCGCCCAGATCGCGGAAGTTGTACGGGCCCTCGAAGTCCAGATGGCGTGTCATGTTCGCACCCTACTGGGCCCGTCGGGTACCCCGTCGGCCGGGCTCGGCGGCGCTGGGGCGCCGCGATCAGCGCGTCGAGCAGGCCCGGGAAGGACTCCTCGAACTCCTCGCGCCGGCCGGGGTGCCGCCTTCGCCTTCGTGGCCGTCGCCGGCCCCGGCGACGGCCACGGCGCCCGAGCCCCCGGCGGAACGGGTGCAAACCACCCATATGCATCGGTGACATGACATGACATCAGAAGTTGGTCGTGTGCGATTCATCGTTATCGAATCGATACGGGTGAGCACCACTGGGACGTGTGCGACTGGGGAGATCCTCCGGCGGGCCAGAGGGCCTGAACAGTCATGGCACCCTCTCCGAAGAGGAACTGATGTTGCGACGTTCCAAGACTCCCTCCGCAGCCGCGGACGGGACTTCCACCGCGCGCTGGAGAAGGCCGATATCGGCCGCTCTGACGCTCGGCCTGCTGGTGCAGGGCGGTGTGGCCGCCCAGGCGCTGACCGCCTCCTCGGCGTCCGCGGCGCCGAAGCCGGCGGATCCGAAGAGTCCGCAGGCGCCCGCCACGCCGACCGACGAGGCGCCCGACGAGGCCTCGGCGCTGCTGGCGGCCCGGCTCCAGGGGCACCGGATCGAGGTGACCGGGGCCCGGACGGAGTTCACCACGCTGTGGGCGAACCCGGACGGGACGCTGACCGCCGACCGGTCCACCGGGCAGATCCGGATGAAGGCCGGCAAGGACGGCAAGGACTGGGTGGAGGTCGACACCACGCTGGTGCAGACCCCCGACGGCAAGGTGGCGCCGAAGGCGCACCCCGGCGGGCTGGTGCTGGCCGGCGGCGAGGCCGGGGTGACGGTGGGCGACAGCGCGCCGGGCACCGGGGCACTCGCGAAGGGGGCGTCGGCGGCCGCCGGGGCACCGGAGTCCGGGCCCGCCGAGCGGGAGCTGGTGAAGATCGGCACCGGTGGGCAGCAGGTCGGCTTCGGCTGGCTCGGCAGGCTCCCGAAGCCGAAGCTGGAGGGCAGCCAGGCGACGTACGTCGACGCCCGCCCGGGCGTGGACCTGGTGCTGAAGGCGACCCGCACCGGCTTCGAGCAGTTCCTGATCGTGAAGGATCGTTCCGCCGTCGGGCAGACCGGCGCGGTCACCATCCCGCTGGACACCACCGGCCTGAACGTCGCCCCGCAGCAGGACGGTTCGATCCAGCTGCTGGACAGGGCGACCGGCAAGGAGGCCGTCAAGATCCCAGCCCCCGTGATGTGGGACGCGGCGCTCGACGAGGCCTCGGGCGAGCACCTCAACCGGGCCCCGGTGACGATGCAGGTGCGCGGTGAGGGCGCGGACACCGAGCTGGTGTTCACCCCGGACGCGGCGTTCCTGGCCGACGCGAAGACCCAGTACCCGGTGACCATCGACCCGGTCGTGGACATCGGCAGCACCTTCGACACCTACGTCCAGAACAACGAGAACTTCGACGCCTCCGGCTCGGACGAGCTCAAGCTGGGCAGCTACAACGGCAGCGTCAAGGCACGCTCGTACGTGACGATCCCGGGCGGGTCGTTCAACGGCAAGCAGATCATCGACGCCAAGCTGCACCTGTACAACTTCCACTCCTCCTCCTGCACCCCGAAGCAGTGGGAGGTCTGGAACGCGGGCGGCGCGGCCTGGTGGACCCGGTGGGGCAACGAGCCCCAGTGGGGCCAGATGTGGACCCGGACGTACGAGACCTACGACGTCGACGGCGGCGACGCCCACCAGTGCGCGGCTCCGGACGGGTCCGGCTGGACCAACACCGACGTCACGGAGATGATCCGGTACTTCGCGCAGTACGGTTCCAACGACTACGGCTTCATGCTGAAGGCGACGGACGAGAACAGCAGCCTCTCCTGGAAGAAGTTCGGTTCCGCCCAGAGCTCGGCCCCGCCGTACATCTCGGTCACCTACAACTCGGTCCCGCGGACCCCCGCGTCGGTCGAGATCCAGCCGTCCCAGCCGGGCACCCCGAAGTACGTCTCGGACGCCAACCCGCGCTTCCTGGCGCAGGCGGCGGACGACGACGGTGACAACGTCAAGGTCTACTTCGACCTGTGGCGCGGCGGCACCTTCATCGGCAGCATCCCCAAGGACACGCCGAGCGGTTCCTGGGCCTCCGTCAAGGCGTCCGACTTCGGGATCGCCAAGCTCGACGAGGGCGTGCAGTACTCGATCTCCTCGATGCTGGACGACGGCAAGTCCCGCTCGAACTGGGTGACCACCCCGTTCGTGGTGGACACCGTGGCGCCCGGCACGCCGTTCGTCACCTCCGCCGACTACCCGGCGGACTCGCTGTGGCACGGTGCGGCCAACCAGGCGGGTTCGTTCACCTTCACCCCGGCCGCCGGTACCGACGACCTGACCGCCTACGTCTACACCCTGGACGGCGGCACCGCGGTCACCGTCAACGCCACGGCGGCGCTGACCACGTCGATCACCCCGACCACCGAGGGCCGGCGCGTGCTCAGCGTGCAGGCCAAGGACCGCGCGGGCAATCTCTCCCCGCCCGCCGAGTACGTGTTCCACGTCGGCCAGGCCGGCATCAGCTCGCCGGTCAACGGCACCCAGGCGGCCAAGCGCGTCAAGCTGGCCGTCGACGCCCAGGCGCAGTTCAAGCGGGTGGTCTACGAGTACCGCCGCGGCCCCGGCGCCACCGAGTACACGGTGCCGCGCGTCAACCTGACCAAGGCCGACAACACCCCGGTCACCGAGGACCGGCCGCGGCTGGCGGACCTCGGCCCGCACGCCAACTGGAACGTCCTGGACACCCTCGGCAACGTCGGCGGTGTCCTCCAGGTGCGCGCCAGGCTGTTCCCCGAGGACGGCTCCGGCACCGGTTACACCACCGTCTGGAACACCCTGACCGTGGACCGCAACGCGGACGGCGCCGCGGGCGCCGACGCGGGCCCGGGCTCGGTCAACCTGCTCACCGGTGACTACAGCACCAACCGGACCGACGTCACCGCGTCCGGCATGTCCGTCACCCGCACCTCCTCCTCGCGCGGCACCGACCGCGGTTGGCAGCCGCAGGGCGAGCGCCTGACGGCCAACCAGCGGCAGGTCGGCACCGACACCAACGGGTTCTCGGCCGGCCTGGCGACGCTGTCGCGCTCCACCGCGCGCGGCCACGACAGCTCGACCGACTCGCTGCTGATCACACCGACCGGCCAGATCGACTCCTACGCGGGTGTCGGTCCGGACAACACCATGGCGCTCGGCATGAAGCCGGGCCGCACCTACCGGCTGACCGGCTGGATCTACGTGCCGGGCTCGACCGGTCTGAACCCGGACTTCGGGGATCGCGGCCTGCGGCTCGTCGGTTTTGTGAAGACCGGGGCCGGCTACGCCAAGACCACCTCGGCCAAGGCGGGCTTCACCGACGGCTGGCAGCAGCTCAGCGTCGACCTGGCCGTTCCGGCGGACGCCACCGAGGCGTTCTTCCGCCTCTACAACGGCTTCACCGCGGCGGACAAGCAGGTCTTCTTCGACGACCTGTCGATGAAGGAGATCGTCGCGCCGTTCGGTCCGCAGTGGGCCGGCGGTCCGGACGCGGGCGGCGGTTCCGACTTCCGTTCGCTGTCGTTCCCGCAGTCGGACCTGGTCGAGATCAAGGGCAACGACGACGGCACGCTGACCTTCGCCAAGGGCTCCGACGGCACGTTCTTCCCGGAGCCGGGCGCGGAGTCCTTCTCGCTCAAGGCCGTCCCGGCGACGGCGGGTTCGATCTCGCTGTCCGCCAACGGTCTGTGCCTGGAGGTGCCGAACGGCGACGCCGGCAACGGAGCGGTGCTGCAGACGGCGCCGTGCACCGGTGCCACCAACCAGCAGTGGACCCGTGACGACCAGCAGCGCATCCAGATCCTCGGCCGGTGCCTGGACAACCCCTGGGGCGCGGTCGACGACAACACCCGGATCGTGCTCTGGGACTGCAACGGCGGCACCAACCAGAAGTGGGACGTGCGCACCGACGGCCAGCTGCTGAACCAGCAGTCCGGCAAGTGCCTGGACGCCTACAACGGCGCCACCATCTGGGTCTGCTGGGCCGGTCCGAACCAGGTCTGGAACGTGCAGACCAACGCCACCACCTACGAGCTGACCGAACTGAACGGGACCAAGACGGTCTTCGCCCAGCAGGCCGGGGCGAACAGCTACCAGGTGGTCAGCGAGACCGGTCCGGGTGCCCCGTCGGCGACCCGCTACCTGTACGACATCACCGACGGCCGGGCCCTGGTCAAGCGCGTGATCCCGCCGGTCGAGCCGGGCGTGGACGACGTCAACCGGTGCTCGGTGGACCCGCTGCCGCGCGGCTGCGAGGTCATGGAGTACGAGTACGCCAAGGTGACCACCGCCACGGCCGCCGCACCCGGTGACTTCATCGACCGGGTGAAGGCCGTCAAGCTGTGGTCGTGGAACCCGGCGACCTCGAAGGAGGAGGCCGTCGAGGTCGCGCACTACGCGTACGACGACAAGGGCCGCCTCGCCGAGACCTGGGACCCGCGCCTGGCGCAGCCGCTGAAGACCACGTACGGCTACGACGACGCGGGCCGGGTCACCCGGATCACCCCGGCGGGTCAGCTGCCGTGGAACTTCGACTTCGGCAAGGCCGCGGCCGACCAGGACCCGGGGCGCCTGCTGAAGGTCCGCCGTGCCGCCCTGACGCAGGGCAGCAAGGACCAGGTCAACGGCGAGACCGCGACCAACGTCGTCTACGACGTGCCGCTGACCGTCGGCGCGGGCGGTCCGTACGACCTGTCCGGCGCGGAGGTGGCCAAGTGGGCCCAGCTGGACGCTCCGACTGACGCCACCGCCGTCTTCGATCCCGAGGACGATCCGGGCACCAACACGGCGACCGCCGTGAAGCCGGGCAAGGACGGCTACAAGCCGGCCACCGTGCACTACCTCAACGCCAACGGCCAGGAGGTCAACACCGCCACCCCGTCGGTCACTCCGGGCGGTGACATCGACACCAAGGAGTACGACCGCTACGGCCACGTCGTGCGGGCCCTGGAGGCGACCAACCGCTCGATCGCGCTCGGGACCCACCCGGACGCGGCCCGGTACGCGACCGAGCTGAACCTCCCGGCCGACTCCGCCGCCCGCGCCCGGCTGCTGGACACCCGTACCGGCTACAGCCCGGACGGCCAGGACGTCGTCGAGACGCTCGGCCCGGTCTACCGCGCCTCGCTCGCCGAGCAGGTCAACGGCCAGACCACCCCGGCCACCGTCACGGCGGAGGCCGAGAAGCTGCCGCAACTCGGCGCGAACGTGCCGGTCAAGATCGACACCGACTGCTGCGGCCTGACCTGGTCGGGCGGTGCGCACCTGAGCGTGCGGGCCACCGCGGCCGGCGGCTACGACGTGGTGCGGGTCAGCGTGCCGGAGGAGGGCGAGTACCTGCTCTCCGGTCAGCTGACCAAGTACAACGACCACGGCATCGTGCAGTTCGCGATCGACGGGCAGAACCTCGGCCAGCCGATCGACACCTACTCCGCGAACCCGGCGGTGGTCCCGTACGCGACCGGCCAGGCGATCCGGCTGGCGCGTGGTGACCACGAGCTGAAGATCACCATCACCGGCACCAACCCGGCCAGCACCGGCGAGCGCTACCACGCCGGCCTGGACACCGTGACGCTGACCAAGAGCACCGTCAACCCGACGCTCGCCGCCGGGACGTCCGTGGTGGTCCGTGACCACAACACCAGCACCTACGACGAGGGCAAGCCCGACGGCCGGGCCTACCACCTGGTCACCACCCAGACCGACGGCGCCCGGATCGACGGCTACGCCGACGACGCGGAGCTGCGGGTCACCAGGACCGGCTACGGCACCCCGATCGGCGGCACCGCCGGCTGGACGGTGAAGAAGGCGACCTCGGTGACCACCGACGCGCTGGGCGCCAAGCTCACCACCACCAGCCGGTTCGACACGCAGGGCCGCGCCGAGGAGGTGCGGGTCCCGGGCAACACCGAGGCGGACGCCGCCACGGTGAAGTCCGTGTACTACACGGCGGGCGCGAACGCCGCCGACCCGGCCTGCGCCAACCGTCCCGAGTGGGCGGGACTGCAGTGCACGAGCGGTCCGGGAGCGGCGGTGACGGGCGCGGACGCGGCGCGGATGCCGACCACGCTGCCGGTCAAGCAGACCACCCGCTACTCGCGCACCGGCCGTCCCGAGGAGGTCGTGGAGACCAACGCGGGCAAGACCCGGAAGACCGTCACCGCCTACGACACCACCGACCGGGTGGTGTCCACGGAGGTCACCGGTGACGAGGGCCTCGCGGTCCCGAAGGTGACGGTGGCGTACGACCCGGCGACGGGTGAGGCGACCACGAACTCGGCGGCGGGCAAGTCGATCACCACGGTGAAGGACGTCCTCGGCCGGGTGATCTCGTACACCGACGCGGACGGCGCGACCACCACCACGGAGTACGACAAGTTCGGCAAGCCGGTGAAGGTCACCGACCCGACCGGTACGGCCGCCTACACCTACGACCGGGCCAAGGAGCCGCGCGGTCTGCTCACCTCGGTGAGCGACAGCAAGGCCGGTGAGTTCACGGCCAAGTACAGCCCGGACGGCCAGCTCGTCGAGCAGACCTACCCGGGTGGCATCGTCCGCAAGGACACCCTGAACGCCTCCGGCAAGGCCGTCGCCCGCAGCTACACCCGGGCCTCGGACGGCAAGGTCGTCTGGGCGCAGAGCTCCGAACTCTCCACCCAGACCCAGGTCGTCAAGGACAGCAGCACCAACGGCACCAAGGCCTACGGCTACGACCGCCTCGGCCGGCTGACCAAGGCGGAGCAGTCCACGGCCGCCGCCGGCTGCACCACCCGCACCTACAGCTACGACGTCCACTACAACCGCACCGCGAAGGCGGTCTCCGGCCCGGCCGGCGACGGCACCTGCACCACCGCCGGTGCCACGACCACCGCGTCGGCGTACGACAGCGCGGACCGGATCACCGACCCGGGCTACGCCTACGACGCGTTCGGCCGCACGGTGCGGACGCCGTCCGGTACGGCCGTCGGCTACCGGGTCGACGACCTGGTGGCCTCCCAGGAGACCGCGACCACCCGGCAGACCTGGACCGTCGACCCTGGCGGCCGGATCAGCGGCAGCACCACCGCCGTCAAGCAGGCCGACGGCACCTGGGCCGGCGGCGCCGGCAAGCTCAACCACTACGGCGGCAGCGCGGACAGCCCGCGGTGGACCGTCGAGGACACCGCCACCGGCGCCTGGACCCGCAACGTCCCCGGTGTCGACGGCGACCTGTCCGCGACCGCCACCAACCAGGGCGTGGTCAGGCTCCAGCTCACCAACCTGTTCGGCTCGGTGGTGCTCGTCACCGACACCGCGCTGACCGCACCGGTGCTGCTGGACGCCGACGAGTTCGGCAACCCGGCGGCCGGCCAGGCCGCCGTCCGCTACGGCTGGCTCGGCGGCAAGCAGCGTTCCGCCGAGACGCTGGACGGCGTCGTCCTCATGGGCGTGCGCCTCTACAACCCCGCCAGCGGTCGCTTCCTGTCCGTGGACCCGGTCTACGGGGGCAGTGCCAACTCCTACGACTACGTCTACGGCGACCCGCTGGGGCAGTACGACCTCGACGGCCGCTGGTGCGCCTTCGGCAAGAACCCGAACGGTTCCTGCCGAGGGGCCAGCAAGGTCAAGGCGGCGGCGAAGTGGACCTGGGACAACCGGGGCAAGATCACCGCGGCCGCGGCCTTCACGGCCTGCACCGTCGCCAGCGCCGGCGCCTGCGCGGTGGCCGGCGGCATCGCCTTCGGTGTGTCGGCGGCGAACCGGACGTACAACTACGTGAGGGGTGGTGACTACTCGTGGAAGTCCACCGCCAAGTTCGGCGTCGGACTCGGCATGGACTTCATCGGGTACAAGCTCAAGGCCGTCCGCGCGGTGGGCATGTTCGGCAACCGCATGCTCACCCTGGGGCTGGCCATGGGCACCCGCCTCGGTCAGGCCCGGTTCTTCCGGCAGTTCATCGGATATACCTGGAGTATTTTGGGATGGTAAGATCCACTGGGCTCTTTGGACTCGTTCGGACCTCGGCCCCGTGATCGCCGGCCGCGGACCCGTCGCAGTCCGACCAGAACCGGATCGTGATCCACGCTCCTCGCGCAGAGGGTGAACACAAGGCGGGCCGGGCGCCGGAAGGCGTCCGGCCCGCACTCTTGGAGCCGGCGACACCTGATCGGGAGCGGCCGTGGAGACCGGTTCCTCCACAAGCTCGGGAAGGACGAAGACCATGTGGCTGGCGGCGACTCTGACACCTCAAGGCATGCCGGTCGGAAGTTTCCTCATCCTGCTCGCCATACTCGGCGCCTGCGTCTGGGACGCGACGCGGGTCGCGGGCGAACCGTGGTTCCGCTGGCTGCTGCCCAGCGGGGGCGCCGTGCTCATCCTCGCGATCGCCACCGGCCTGGTGCCGCTGATCGTCGTGGGTGCGGTGCTCGCGGGGGCGGGGCTGGGGCTGACCAACTACTGGCGCTGGACCAGGCGATAGGGCTGTTGCGGCCCGTCGCCGGAGGCCCTGGGTCATGATGGAGGCGTTGTGACGGGGCGTGGGGACGGACGGTTCGTCCCGGTCCGCCCCGTGCACGCCGACCGCACGGAGGCCTCCATGGAGCACCGCCCCGAACGCCCTTCGTTCCGCGCCCTCGACCGCAACCTCGCCACCTCCGCCGACCGGGCGGACTATCTGGTCGAACTCTCCAACGTCGTGCGGCGGACCGACCTCGGCGGCTCCGCGGCGCGGTCGCTGCACCGGCTGGGGCTGGTGGTGGACGCGCTGGTGCGGCTGACCGGGGACCGGGACGTCGCGGTCTACTGCGTGGCCGACCGCAGTCTGCTGGGCGGGCGGCGGGAGTTCGAGGACGCGGCGGACGGCCGGACCCTGGCGCGCTGGGTCGCCGAGGGGCTGGTGGAGGAGGTGCCGGACGCCGACGAACGGGTGCTGGAGATCGCCGGTATGACCGGGATCCAGGTGGTCACCGCCGACCACTACGACGACCACCGGATCGAGCACCCGTGGATCCAGGGCAACACCTGGCAGTTCCTGCGGCCGGAGGCGGCCGGGCGCGGCGCGGTGCGGCTGGTGCCGCTGGACATGGGGTACCGGACGGGCGCGGAGATCTCCAAGAAGATGGAGCTGTCCGCGCTGAAGAAGCAGGGACTGCTGACGGCCGCCCGCAAGCCGCTGGTCGAGGTGGTCGGACGGGCGTGGCGCTGCCCGGAGGCCCGCTGCACCCTGTACAGCCCGCACCGCGGCGGGCGGGTGATGCTGCCCCGGATGCGCCGGGGCGTGCCCACCTGCGAACTGCACGGGACGCCGCTGCTCGACGACGGGGCCCGGCCCGGTGCCGCGCAGGTCAAGGTGGTGCTGGACGGGGAGTGCGTGGCCCGGTACACGCTGGACGAGGGGTCGCGGACGGCGGTCGGCCGGGCGCCGGTGGTGGCGGAGGACGCCATCGCGCTGCTCGGCCTGCTGCCGGCCGAGCGGGCGGCCCTGGTCAGCCGACGCCACCTGGTGGTCTCGGTGCGCGGCGGCGCGGTGACCGTACGGGACGCCAGCACGTACGGCAGCCGGCTGCGCGCGGCCGGGCGGCGCGGCCACCTGGGCCCGTGGGAGCGGCTCCCACCGGGCGCCGACCGGCCGTTCCGCCCGGGCGACGAGGTCGAGTTGACACCCGGGCTGGTGCTGACCCGCAGTGGCCGCCGCTTCCCGGCCGAGCTGGCCGGGGCCTGGCAGTCGGAGTCGGCCCGCACGCCGTTGCCGCCGGGGGCCGCCGAGCCGACGCGCTTCATCTGACCGGGGCCGGGGGCGGACACCGGGGTCACGCGCTGCCGCCGTGCGCTGCCGTCGCGCGCCGGGGTCACACGCTGCGGTCCGCCAGGATCTCCCGGACGATGTGCCGGGCGTTGGCGGCCAGCGGCGGGTTGGTGGTGCGGTAGTAGGGCAGTTGGACGAGAGCCAGGGACAGCGCCCAGGCGCGGCCGCGCTCCCAGGTGGCGTCGTCGACGGCCAGGGAGCTGCGGAAGGCCGGGCGGGCGCTGGGCGGCAGCAGGCTCCAGGCGGGCAGCAGGTCGACGGTCGGGTCGCCGACACCCAGCAGGCCGAAGTCCAGGACCGCGCTCAGCCGTTGGCCGGTGACCAGCAGGTTGCCCGGCGTGAGGTCGCCGTGTACCCAGACCGCCGGACCGGTGTGCCCGGGCAGTCGCAGCGCCTTGTCCCACAGGGTGGTCGCCGTCTCGGTGTCGATCACCCCGCGCAGCCGTCCGATGGCGGCCCGGGTGGCGGCGTCACGGCCGGCCAGCGGTCCGCCGCGCAGCGCGGCGGGGGCGCCCGGGGCCGGCTCGACGCCGCGCAGCGCGGTGAGGAAGTCGGCGAGGTCGTAGGCGAGTTGGACGGGGTTGGGGATGGAACCCGGGGCCGGGTTGGCGCCGTCCAGCCAGCGCAGCACCGACCAGTTCCAGGGGTAGCCGACGGTCGGTCGGCCCTGGCCGACCGGCGCCGGGACGGGCACCGGCAGGTGCCGGGCGAGGCGGGGGAGCCAGTGCTGCTCGCGCCCGAGGTTCCCGGCGGCCCAGGCCGCCCGGGGGAGGCGGACGGCGAGTTCGGGGCCGAGCCGGAACATCGCGTTGTCGGTGGCCGTGAAGCCCGCCGGCGCCAGCGGCAGGCCCTTCCAGTGCGGGAACTGGGCGGCGAGCAGGCGCCTCACCAGGCCGGTGTCGATGGCGGGTTCGTCGTCGTGGAGACGGTCGTGCAGCGGGTCGTGCAGAGGGTCGTACGGGTGGTCGTCGTCGTGCAGGTGGTCGGGCGTCCGAGCGGCTGCGCACATGCCCGGCACTGTACGCCGGGAGGGGCCCCGCGCTCAGGTGGATTTCGAACACCAGGGTGAGAACATGAGGATTTCGCGGGGGCGTTGGGTTTCGTGGGGGGCGCTCGGGCTCGCGGCCGCGCTGGCCGGAGCCGCCGTCCTCGGCCGGGTCAACAGCGGCTCCGGCGGGCTGCTGGTGCTGCGCGACCGGCTGGACCACCCCGCGTTCCTCGGAAGGCCGGTGCTGGCGCTGTTCTTCGGCGGCGTCCTGTTCTCGCGCTGGTGGCTGCCGGTCAGGATCGTGCTCACCCGCCGTTGGCACCTCGTGTACGTCAACGGCGACCGGCAGGGCGGGCCCGAGGTCGCCCGGGACGGCCCGGACCGGATCAGGCTGGTGGAGGAGAAGGAGACCGTGCTGATCGGGCTCGGTCCGGACGGTTCCCCGGAGCGCACCGTCGACGACGGCTGCTGACCACGGCCGGAGCCCCCGGCGCGCCACGCCCGGGGTGCCGGGGGCGGGGCGGGGTGTCGGGGGTTGCTGCGAGAATGCCCGGGTACGGACAGCAACTCTGAAGAAGGTGACCGGCTTCGTGACCACGCCAGTCGAACAGGCGGCCCAGCAGGCCCAGCAGGCGATCGAGCGGAAGATCGCCGAGGAACTGGGCGTCCGCGAGGGGCAGGTGAAGTCGGCGGTCGAGCTGCTGGACGGCGGCGCGACGGTGCCGTTCGTGGCCCGCTACCGCAAGGAGGTCACCGGCTCGCTGGACGACGCGCAGCTGCGCACCCTGGAGGAGCGGCTGCGTTACCTGCGCGAGCTGGAGGAGCGGCGCACCGCCGTACTGGAGTCGATCGAGGCGCAGGGCAAGCTGGACGACGCGCTGCGCGCGCAGGTCCTGGCCGCCGACTCCAAGGCGCGGCTGGAGGACATCTACCTGCCGTTCAAGCCGAAGCGGCGCACCAAGGCGCAGATCGCCCGCGAGGCCGGTCTCGAACCGCTGGCCGACACCCTGCTCGCCGACCCGTCGCAGGACCCGGCGGCGCTGGCGGCCGGCTACCTGAACGAGTCGGTGGCCGACGCGCCGGCCGCGCTGGAGGGCGCCCGGGCGATCCTGGTCGAGCGGTTCGGCGAGGACGCCGACCTGGTCGGCTCGCTGCGCGAGCGGATGTGGACCCGCGGCCGGATGGTCGCCACCGTCCGCGAGGGCAAGGAGCAGGAGGGCGCGAAGTTCGCCGACTACTTCGACTTCGCCGAGCCGTACACCAAGCTCCCCTCGCACCGGATCCTGGCGATGCTGCGCGGCGAGAAGGAGGAGGTGCTGGACCTCGACCTGTCCCCGTACGACGGCGAGGAGGCCGGCGACCTGCCCGGCGCGAGCGACTACGAGCAGCGGATCGCCGCCCGCTTCGGCATCGCCGACCACGGCCGCCCGGCCGACAAGTGGCTCGGCGACACCGTCCGCTGGGCCTGGCGCACCCGGATCCTGGTCCGGCTCGGCATCGACCTGCGCGGCCGGCTGCGCGCGGAGGCCGAGGACGAGGCGGTCCGGGTCTTCGCCGCCAACCTGCGGGACCTGCTGCTCGCCGCCCCGGCCGGCACCCGCGCCACCATGGGCCTGGACCCGGGCTTCCGCACCGGCGTGAAGGTCGCCGTGGTGGACGCCACCGGCAAGGTGGTCGCGTACGAGACGATCTACCCGCACCAGCCGGCCAACAAGTGGGACGCCGCGCTGGCGACGCTGGCCGCGCTGGCGAAGAAGCACGACGTCGACCTGGTGGCGATCGGCAACGGCACCGCCTCCCGGGAGACCGACAAGCTCGCCGAGGACCTCATCAAGCGCCACCCGGAGCTGAAGCTCACCAAGGCGATGGTCAGCGAGGCCGGGGCCTCGGTCTACTCGGCGTCCGCCTTCGCCTCGCAGGAGCTGCCGGACCTCGACGTGTCGATCCGCGGCGCGGTCTCGATCGCCCGCCGGCTCCAGGACCCGCTGGCCGAACTGGTCAAGATCGACCCCAAGTCGATCGGCGTCGGCCAGTACCAGCACGACCTGAGCGAGGTGAAGCTCTCCCGTTCGCTGGACGCGGTGGTCGAGGACTGCGTCAACGCGGTCGGCGTGGACGTCAACACCGCCTCCGCCCCGCTGCTGACCCGGGTCTCCGGCATCACCGGCACCCTCGCGGACAACATCGTCGCCCACCGTGACGCCAATGGCCCGTTCCGCACCCGTAGGGCGCTCAAGGACGTGTCCCGGCTCGGTCCGAAGGCCTTCGAGCAGTGCGCGGGCTTCCTGCGGATCCCGGGCGGCGACGACCCGCTGGACGCCTCCAGCGTGCACCCGGAGGCGTACCCGGTGGTGCGCCGCATCCTCGCCGCGACCGGCGGGGAGCTGCGCGAGCTGATCGGCAACAGCGGGAAGCTGCGCGCCCTGCGGCCGGGCGACTTCGCCGACGACACCTTCGGCGTCCCGACCGTCACCGACATCCTCGGCGAGCTGGACAAGCCGGGCCGCGACCCGCGCCCGGCGTTCCGCACCGCGACCTTCAAGGAGGGCGTCGACAAGATCGGCGACCTGGAGGTCGGCATGGTGCTGGAGGGCGTGGTCACGAACGTGGCCGCGTTCGGCGCCTTCGTCGACGTGGGCGTGCACCAGGACGGTCTGGTGCACGTGTCGGCGCTGTCGAAGAACTTCGTCAAGGACCCGCGCGAGGTGGTGAAGCCGGGCGACATCGTGACCGTCCGGGTGACCTCGGTGGACGTGCCGCGCAAGCGGATCGGGCTCACCCTGCGGCTGGACGACGAGGTGGGGCGCGGCGGCGAGAGCGGCGGGCGCGGCGGCGACCGGCAGGCCCGTCCGCCGCGCCAGGAGCGGCGCGGCGGTCAGGGCGGCGGTCAGGGCGGCGGGCGCGGGCAGGACCGCCGCGACCGTGGTGACCGCGGTGGCTCCGGCGGCTCGGCGCCGCTGGGCAACAGCGCCATGGCGGACGCGCTGCGCCGGGCCGGGCTGGCCGGCGGCGGCGCGGCGGACGACCGCCGCGGCGACCGTCGCTCCGGGCGGCGCTGAGCATCAGAGCGGTGGCCGGTGGCCGGTGGCCGGTGGACACCCGTCCACCGGCCACCACCGCTCCTGCTCCACCGCCGCCGCCGCGCCGGCCGGCGTCACACCAGCAGCTTGTCCTTGGCCTTCTGGTACTCCTCCTCGGAGATCGCCCCGCTGGACTTGAGGTCGGCCAGCCTGGCCAGGTCGTCGACGTGGCTCCGGGCGGGCGCCCCCTCCCCGGGCTCCGTCCCCGGCGCCGGGCCCGCCGCGTCCCGGATGTACGCCTTGAACGCGGCGTCCGCCTTCTGGGCCTGTTCGAGGTCGCGTTGGCCCATGCTCTTGCCGCGCACGATGACGTAGACCAGCACGCCGATCAGCGGCAGCAGGATCACCAGGAGCAGCCAGCCGGCCTTGGCCCAGCCGCCCATGTCGTGGCTGCGGAAGATGTCCGTGATGATCTTGAAGAGCAGGAAGAACCAGAGGATCCAGAGGAACAGCTCCAGCATCGTCCAGAAGATGTTGAGCAGCGGGTAGTTGTCCATGACGGCTCCCGTCGGTGCGGGCCCGAGAGGGACCCGAGTCCCTTCGAGTCATATCACCGGATATCGGACATCGCGGCCCGCTGCTGCGCCATTCCGGTGGTCTTCCGGCCGTCCCCCGGTGTTCACCCGAGGTGGCGGGAACAATCGCGGATCAGCGCGGATGCGACCGCAGCTCGACCGCCAGCTCGATCAGCTCGCCCCACCACGCGTCGCGGCCGGTCAGCAGCAGCCGCTGCGCCTCGGTCGGCTCCGCCGCACGGACCTCGACGACCTGCTCGCCGTCGTCCGGGTTGGTCGGGACGGAGTCCACCGCGACCTCGGCCCAGCCCCAGAGCCAGGCCTTCTCGGGGTGCGGCTGCCACGGCCGGTAGGGCACCGGGTCGTCGGTCACGCAGCGGTGCGCGCCCAGCCAGACCGGCTCGCCCAGCAGCCGGGCGCCGGCCTCCTCGCGCAGCTCGCGGACCAGGCAGGAGGCCACCGACTCGCCGCTCTCGCGGGTGCCGCCGGGCAGGAACCAGTGGTCGCGCTCGTCGCGGCAGAGCACCACCCGGCCACCGTCGGTGAACCCCACCAGGTGGATGTTGGTGACCAGCTCGTCCGGCGGCAGGACGGTGGAGAACTGGGCGTCGTAGCGGCCCCAGTCCCAGTACTGCGGGGCGTGCAGGGTGGGGAAGAGCGCGGCCAGCTCGGCGGCCCGGCCGGCCTCGGCCCGGTGGGCGGCGGCCCGCTCGGCGTCGTTCCGGCCGGCTTCGTCCCGCTCGGCGTCGGCGGGGCCGGCCGGTCTTGGGATCGACGGGGCTCCGGCGCCGTTCGGTGACCCGCCGGCCCCCTCGATGGTGGTGCTGTCGGTGGTGCCGGTGGTACCCGTGGCATCCGTGGTATCGGTCATTCGGTGATCGTAGTCCCGGCCGGACGCGGCAGGGGGGCTGTCTGGTGAGCGATCGTCAACTCCGAGGTGTCGATCGCGCGCGGAACGCGCGCGGCCACCGTCTCCAGTGGCCTGCCGACCCAACTGCCCAGCGAGATCTCGGCGGTGATGCCCGGGCCGAAGCCCGCGATGAGTCCCTGGGTGCCGTCCTCGACCCCGCCCTCGTCGAACATCCGGGCCAGCGCGTCGAAGACCACGGCGCTGGCGATGTTGCCGCGCTCGGTGAGCGTGGCCCGGGAGAAGCGGAACGCGGCCGGCTCCAGGTTGAGGAAGCGGCAGAGGTCGTCCAGGATCCGCGGGCCGCCCGCGTGCACGATGTAGAAGCCGAGGCCGGAGACGTTCCAGGCGTGCTCGACGGCCAGCGCGCGCAGGGCGGGGGCGAGCATCTCCATGGTGCCGGGGACGCGTTTGTCGAGCTGGAAGTGGAACCCGGTGTCCTTGACCCCGTAGGAGATCCAGTTCTCGGTGTCCGGCACCAGGTGCGAGCCGTTGCGCTCCAGGTGGACGCCGGTACCGCCGCGGCCGCGCAGTACGACGGCGGCGATCGCGTCGCCGAACAGCCCGTTGGAGAGCAGCGAGCCGACCCCGACGTCGCTGGGCTGGTAGCAGAGCGAGCAGAACTCGCAGGCCACGATGAGCACGTTGGCGCCGGGGTAGGCGCGGCAGAAGTCGTGCGCCCGGTTGACGGCGGCGCCGCCGGCCGCGCAGCCGAGCTGGGCGATCGGCAGCTGCCGGGTGTCGGAGCGGAACCCCATGGAGTTGATCAGCCACGCCGTCAGCGAGGGCATCATGAAGCCGGTGCAGGACACGTAGAGGATGAGGTCGACGTCCCGGGCGGCGAGTTCGGCGTGGTCGAGGGCGCGCTGGACCACCTCGGGCACGCGGCGCTTGGCCTCCCGCTCGTAGACGGCGTTGCGGGCGGTGAAGCCAGGGTGCTGCAGGGTCTCCTCGATGGGCTGGACCAGGTGCCTGGTCCGTACCCCGGTGTTCTCGATCAGCCGCAGCGCGAGGCCGAGTTGCGGGTGCTCGGCGTGCAGGGCGCGGGCCAGATCGAGGGTCTGGTCGAGCGTGATGACGTGCTCGGGCACGGCGATGGCGGGGCGGCAGAGTGTGGCCATGGGGGAGGTCTCCGAACGGGCAAGTGGCCGATGGACGCGGCCGGGTACGGTGGGACGTCACCGCGGGGCGGTCGCCGGGCGGTGGTCACCGGACGGTGGTCACCAGGCGACCGGCAGGGTCCGCGGGTAGCGCCAGATCGAGCCGGTCTGCCAGTCCAGCTCGGCGGGCGGCACGGCGAGCCGCAGCCCGGGGAACCGGTTCAGCAGGGTGCCGATGGCCACCTGGAGCTCCATCCGGGCCAGGTGGGAGCCGAGGCAGTGGTGGGTGCCGTAGCCGAAGGTCATGTGGGTGGGCGCGCCGCGGTCGAGGTCCAGCTCGTCGGGCCGCTCGTACATCGCGGGGTCGCGGTTGGCGGCCAGGTAGGAGACGTGCACCGGCTCGCCGGCCTTGATCAGCACGCCGCCGAGCTCGACGTCCTCGGTGGCGACCCGGGCGATGCCCACGCCCTGGCGGAACGGGATGAAGCGCAGCAGCTCCTCCAGGGCGCGCGGCAGCAGGTCGGGCTGCGCGCGCAGCTTGGCCAGCTGCTCGGGGTGGGTGAGCAGGGTGTAGGTGATGTTGGAGAGCTCGTAGGTGCTGGTGTCGTGGCCGGTGACCAGCAGGACCATGGCCATGACGGCGAGTTCGTCGTCGTCCAGCAGCTCGTCGCCGTCGCGGGCGGTGGCGAGCGCGCTGATGAGGTCCTCGCCGGGCGAGCGGCGGCGAGCGGCGGTGAGCTCGGAGAAGTAGGCGCGCAGGGCGGCCTTGGCGTTGACCTGGCCGGCGCCGCTGCCGGGGCCCATGGACATCATCGCGACGGCGTGGCCGCGGAGTTCGGCGCGGTCCTCGGCGGGGATGTCGAGCAGCTCGCAGATGGTGGTGAGCGGCAGCCGGGCGGAGAGGTGGGCGACGAGGTCGGCGGGGGCGCCGTGCTCCTCCATCTCGTCGAAGTAGCCGTCGACGACGCGCTGGGTGTGCGGGCGCATCCGCTCCACCTGGCGGTTGGTGAAGCCCTGGGCGACCAGGCGGCGGAGCCGGTTGTGGGCCGGCGGGTCCATCAGGTTGATCGACTCGACCTGCGCGATCGGCGCGGGCGTCATCCGGGGCAGGTCACGGCCGATGCCCGCGGCGCGGCTGAACCGGCGGTCGGTGGTGACCACCCGGACGTCCTCGTAGCGGGTGGCGAGCCAGGCCTCGCCCTCGCCGTGCGGCAGACGGATCCTGGCGATCGGCTCCTCGGTCAGCAGACGCTTGAGCAGGGGGTCGAACTCCAGGCCGTCGGTGTGGTTGAAGGGGCAGTCCCACACGGGGGCGGAGGTAGTCACGGGCTGGTCCCAGGGGCCGGTTCTGCCGCCCGGACGGAGGTCGTTCGAGCGCGGACGTGCTGATGTTGCCCCATCGGGCCGCAAAAGTGGGGACACAGGCGATAGTTCCCCCTATCGAGTGATATGGAGGATTGTCATGCGATATAGGGGAGTTGGGGATGCGAGGCCCGGCGGCCGACGGGCCGGACGGGCGGAACGGTGAGCGCGTCGGCCCGCGCGCCGGCGGTCGGGTCAGCGCGCGGTGCGCGGCCCCGCGCCGTGCAGCAGGGTATCGACGATCCGGGCCGCCAGGGTGTCCGGATCGGCGTCGACGGCCGTCGTGCCGACGTCGCCGTGCAGGGCCTCGCCGATGAGCGCGTAGAAGACCCGGCGCACCCACTCCAGGTCCGCGTCCGCGGCGATCACGCCCTGCTCGCGGATCCGGCCGAGCAGTTCGAGGCAGCGGCCGGCGATCTCGCGGTGCGTCCGCGCGGCCTCCTCGCTGTGGGCGACCGCGGGCCCGAGCGCGAAGCCCCAGGCGGCCTTCACCCGCAGCACATTGGCCGTCGTCCGGTGCAGCGCGACCAGTGGCGGCGCGGTCTCCGGGTGGCCGTCCTCGATGGCTTCGGCGAGCTTGGCGGCGGCCTCGGCGGTGAGCGCGTCGATCAGGGCCTGGCGGTTGGCGAACCGGCGGTGGACGGTGGTCCGGGTGACGCCGGCGGCCTCCGCGATCTGCTCCATGGAGGCGCCCGGGGTCTGCGCGAGGACGCGTTCCGCCGCCGCGAGGATCGCGCGGATGCTGCGTTCGGCGTCGGCGCGCAGCGGGCGCCCGGACGTGTTGCTCATCGTGTGCCTCCAGCTCTGACGTACCGGGGAACGGTACAGCGGGGGAACGGGTCGCCCAATAAGTGAAACAGTGGTGTCGCACATCTATGGTTATCCGATACTCTCGTGTCACATCTTGCGAGACAAGGAGCACACTGTGCGTACGGCCACCACTGCTCTGATCACCGGCGCCTCCTCCGGCCTCGGCGCCGAGTTCGCCGCCCAGCTCGCCGCGCGCGGCCACGACCTCGTGCTGGTCGCCCGCTCCGCCGACCGCCTGCGGGACCTCGCGGAACGCCTCGGCAAGGCCCACGGCGTCACCGCCCACGTCCTCGTCCAGGACCTCTCCGAGCCCGACGCCGCCCGCCGGACGGGTGCCGAACTCGCCGAGCGCGGCCTGACGGTGGACCTGCTGGTCAACAACGCCGGCTTCGGCACCTGCGGTTCGTTCGGGACGATCGACCCGCGGAGCGACCACGACCAGCTGATGGTCAACGTCGTCGCGCTCGTCGGCCTCACCCATGAACTGCTGCCCGGCATGCTCGCGCGCGGCCGCGGCGCGGTGCTCAACGTGGCGTCCACGGCGGCCTTCCAGCCGACTCCGTACTTCGCCGTCTACGGCTCGTCGAAGAGCTTCGTGCTCAACTTCAGCCTCGCGCTGCGCCAGGAGTACCGGCGGCGCGGCATCCGCGTCCTGGCCCTGTGCCCCGGGCCCGTGGAGACCGGGTTCTTCGACGTCATCGGTACCCGGAAGGCCGCGGTCACGGGTGCGTTCACCACCCCGGAGCCGGTCGTCCGGGCCGCACTGCGGGCCCTGGACGCCGGCCGTTCCTACGTCGTCCCCGGCCCGAGCAACCAGTTCGGCGCCCACCTCGCCCCGCGCCGCCCGCGCGCTCTGGTCGCCGCGGTGGCCGAGCGGTTGTCGCGCGGTGTCCGGGACGCGATGGCGGTCTGAGGCCCGCGCGTCCCGGGCGTCAGCTCCAGTCGGCGACGCGGACCGCGCCCATCACCGAGCCGGTGGCGTTGTAGAGGACGAGCATCCGGGCGGGGTCGTCCGGCCCGGCCCAGTTCAGGTAGGCGCGGATGATGGTGCGCGTCCGGGCGTCGACGTTCTCGGGGAAGTCGGTGGCCAGGTAGGTGTTGACGTGGTCGTCCTGCTGCACGGCCCGGTTGAGCCTGGTGACGTGGCCCAGGACGGCTGTCCGCTGCTCCTCGGTGCCGTGCTGCTCGACCCACCGGGTGAAGGCGGCGGAGCCGTCCTCGGCGCCGGGCGCGGACGGCATGGCGGAGGGCGCGTGGGCGTCGCGCGCTCCACCGGGCCGGGGAGGCTCGGGCCGGCTCGCGGCCGGCCGGAACGCGACGACGATCAGCACGGTGGCCGCGACGCCCACGACGACTGCCGCCGGACGGAGCTTCATGCGATTGACCCCCTTGGTCGGAATTCCAACTGACTCTAACAGTGCGCCAGTTCAAGGATCGGTCGAGGGCGGACGGTGCGCCGGGGAGAACCGCGCGGGCGTCGGCGGCGTCCGTGCGGGCGTGATCAAATCCGTGTTGAACGGGCTACCGATGTTCTGGCCCGGACTGCTCGCCTCCCTCGTCCCGGCGGCGCTGCTCAACCGCCCGGTCGGGCGGCTGCTGCGCACGCACTGGGCGGTGGGCTTCCTCCTGCTGCTCGCCCTCGGCGTGGTGGCCACGCTGACCCTGTTGCCGGCGCACCCGCGCCCGCTCCGGGAGGACGCCTTCTGGGCGGGCGTCGTCCGGCACTGCTCGTTCGGCGGCCTCCACCTGCGGCCGCCGGGGGAGTGGTTCGGCTCGCGGCAGGCCGACCTCGCGATCCTGATGTTCGCCCCGATCGGTCTGGCCGCCGCCCTGGCCGGCTCCCGCCGCCGGGACGCCGCCGTGCTCGTCGGTGCCGCCGCGCTCCCCTTCGCCCTGGAGGCCGCCCAGTACGCCGTACCCGCCCTGGGCCGCGCCTGCGATGCCCAGGACGTTCTCGACTCCCTGCTCGGCCTGGCCCTCGGCACCCTCCTCGGCCTCCTCTCCCGCCCCGCCCTCCGCTACGCGTGAGGACCCGGGGCGGGCGCGAAAATCGCTTGACCCGGGCGTCCGGGGGAGTTGCACTGTGGCGGGCACCACGTGCGGTGGTGCCGTGACCAGGGGAGGCCGCTGTACCCATGGAGATCCGTTCCACCACCGAGCAGGACCGTGACGTCTTCGTCGAAACCCTCCTCGTCCCGTTCGGGCTGGCCCCGGACACACCGGCCGAGGACGGCGGCGGGGTCTGGTGGGCGGCCATGGAGCTGGACCGGGGCGTGCTGGCGGTGGCGGACGACGGGAAGCCGATCGGCACGGCCGGCGCGTACTCCTTCGAACTCACCCTGCCCGGTGGCGCCGTCGTCCCGGTCGCCGGGGTGACCGCCGTCGGCGTGCTGCCCACCCATAGGCGCCAGGGCGTGCTCACCGGGATGATGCGGCACCAGCTTGCGGAGCTTCGGGAGCGGGGGGAGTTCCTCTCGGTACTGCTGGCCTCCGAGGCCGTCATCTACCGCCGCTTCGGCTACGGCCCGGCGACGTACACCCGGCGGCTGACGGTGCCGCGCCACCGCTCGGACCTCGCCGCCCCGCGGGCGGGCGGCGCCGCGGACACCGGCACGGTCGAGGTGCTGCGGCGGGCCGAGTGCGTCGACCTCATGGAGGAGGTCTACGACCGGTACCGGCGCACGCAGCCCGGCGCGGTGTCGCGGCCGCACCACTGGTGGGCCCTGCGGGCGGGGCAGCCGCCCATCGCCCCGGCGCCGCGCTACGTCGCCGTCCACCGCGATGCCGACGGCGTACCGGACGGGTACGCGAGCTACTCGCGGGGCGACTACGACCACGTGACCAAGACGCTCACCCTGACCGTCGACGAGACCATAGCCGTCGACGATGCCGCCTTCACGGCCCTGGCCCGGTACGTGCTGCAACACGACCTGATGACCAAGATCGTGTTCAAGCACCTCCCGACCGATCACCCGCTGCGCTGGCAGCTCGCCGACTTCCGCGCGGGCGAGGTGACCGACGAGACGGACTGGCTCTGGGTGCGCCTGCTGGACGTCCCCCGCGCCCTGACCGCGCGCGGGTGGTTCGCCGACGGCGAGCTCGTCCTCGACGTGGCGGACGCGTTCCTCGGCGAGCACAACCGCTACCTGCTGACCGTCCGCGACGGCAAGGCCGAGTGCGTCCCGACCGACCGCGAGCCCGACCTCTCGCTCGACGTCAGCGACCTGGGGTCCATCTACCTCGGCGGCACCACCCCCAGCACCCTGATCCGCGCCGGCCACATCCGCGCCCACCACCCGGACGCCGCCGCCCTCGCCGACACCCTCTTCCGCACCGACCGCGCCCCGCACGCCCTCCACTGGTTCTGACAGGGGAAAGCCGACGGCCCGCCGCTCCGCCCTCGGAGCGGCGGGCCGTTTCTGCTTCAGGCCTCGGTGGTGGTGGCGTAGGTGAGGAAGGCCTGCCGGCTGTCGGGGGCGTCGGTGGCTGGTGGCCCCGACTTGCGGCGTATTGTACGAAATCGTACAGTTCGAAATCGTGAAATCCGAATCCGTACCATCCGACTGGTCCGCCCTGCTGGCGCTCCAGCGGGCCACCCATGCCACCCTCCAGGTGCTCGCCGCAGAACTGGTCGACCTGGACCTGACCGCCTCCGAGATCAATGCGCTGGCCAACCTTGCCGACGGCCGTGGGCGAACCGTCTCCGAACTGGGCGCGGCCGTCGGCACCCGCCCCACCACGCTGACCAGCGTGCTGGACCGGCTGGAGCGGCGCGGTCACATCACCCGAGGCACCCGCCCGGGAGACCGCCGGGCGGTGCTCATCGCACTCACCCCCTCCGGGCGGGTGGCTGCCACCACGATCCACCAGGCCATCGCCGACTTGGAACGCCGCGCGCTCGGCAACCTGCCCGACGACGCTGTTGTCGCCCTGCGCACCGCCCTGCAAGCCCTGACAGAGGTGTCCTCATGACCCTGCGCGAGCCCCGACCGCAGGTCGCCGACGCGCCCACCTTCGAAGCGTTGATGGCGGAGGCGATGGCGACCGCCGGGCGGTTCGGCCACCGCGAGCACGTCCATCTGACGTGGCTGGCCGTGCGGGAGTACGGCGTGCCCGCCGCGGTCGGTGTGGTCGGCGACGGGATCCGGCGCACCGCCCGCAACGCGGGTGCGCCCGAGAAGTACCACGCGACCATCAGCCGTGCCTGGGTGGAACTGGTCGGGCACCACGCGACCGAACCCGGCGAAGGCGACTTCACCGCGTTCGCGGACCGCCACCCCGAGCTGCTCGACAAGCAACTGCTGACCCGCTTCTACCGGCCGGCGACGCTGGCCGGCGCGCAGGCGAGGACCAGCTGGGTCGAGCCCGACCTCGCCCCGTTCCCTTGGCGGGACGGCGCTGACCGGCGGGACTCTCCGGAGGAATAGGCGCCGGGCCGTGCGGCCGGGCCGGCGCGGGACGTGCCCGCGATCGGCCCGTTCGCGACCGCCGGGCAGTGGCGCGCCGCAGGAAGTCGCCGGAACCCGGCGCGGGAGCAGGCGCTCATCGCTCGGCGGTCTCCGCCCGTACCCACTCCAGGTACGCGGGGCTCCCGGCCGCCACCGTGACGGCGACGACCTCGGGGGTGTCGTAGTCGTGGTGCTCGTCGATGAACCCGGTGAGGGCGTCGGCGAGTTCGGCGCGGGTCTTGAAGTCGATCCGCCACTCGGCCGTGTCCTGGACCTCGCCCTCCCACCAGTAGACGGACTGGATCCGGTACACCTGCGCGCAGGCCGCGAGCCGGGCCCGTACCGCGGCGGTGGCCAGGGCGCGGGCCTTCGCCTCGTCGTCGTGGGTCGTGGTCATCACAAGAAGGTCGCTGTTGTTCGTCGTCATGCCGAAAGCCTATGAGCGGCGGTAACCTACTCACTTACCCAGCGGGGGACACACCCAAGCCGTTCTGAAGTCGCCGTTTATGACACGCACCTGACGATCTGTCGGTCGGGTGCGTTCGAGGGAGTACCTATGTCCCGGAGCCGCAAGCTCCACCGCCTCAGCAACCCCGACACCGCCGAGCGCCGTGCGCAGCGCATGCTGTTCCGGCATCTGCGTGACGACACCAATGCGAACCGCGGCCGGATGGCGCGGCGGGTGCGCGAACTCCAGCTCCTGCTGGAGATGGACCCGATCGAGTTCGAGGGGCTGATCGCCCGGCTGATGGAGTCCATGGGCATGAAGGTCGAGCTCACGGCCCGGTCCAAGGACGGCGGGGTGGACGTCCGGGGCATCGACACCGACCCGTTCCGGGGCGGGAACGTGATCGTGCAGGTCAAGCGGTACCGGGACACGGTGACGCCGTCGGCGGTCCGGGACCTCTACGGCACGCTGCAGCACGACGGGGCCGCGACGAAGGCCGTGTTGGTGACGACCAGCAAGTTCGGGCCCAGCTCGCACCAGTTCGTGTCCGGCAAGCCGATCACGCTGATCAACGGCGCCGAGCTGGTCGGTCTGCTGAAGCACCACGGGTTCCACGAGATCTTCGCACCGGCCTACGAGGAGGCCGCGGGTGCCGGGGGCGAGCAGCAGCCGGCGATCGAGGTGGCCGCCGAGCCGTCCCGGCTGCTGCTGCACTGGACCGGGGAGGAGGATTACGACATCGCCGCCCTGGTCTGCCAGGGCAACCGGGCGCTCTCCGACGACCATCTCGTTTTTTACAACAACGCCTCGACGCCGGACGGTTCCGTCCGTCTGGTCACCGGCTACGACGACGCCAACGCCTGCTTGATGGTCGACTTCGAGGCGCTCCCCGCCGAGGCCGACCGGCTGGTCATCATCGCCGCCGCCGACACCGAGAACCACCCCGACGCCACCATGGCCGGGTTCGGCGGGCCGGCGCTGATCCTCGAAGCGGGCGCCGACCAGGACGCGGCGATCGTGCACCTGGCGGACGGGGCGGAGTCCAACATCGCGATGCGGCTCGGCCGCTTCGACCGTGACGACGCCGGCAACTGGGACTTCACTCCCGCCCTGGCCGGGTACCCGGGTGGCCTGCGGCAGGCGGTCGTCGCCTACGGCCTGGAGGTCGCGGACGAGGAGCCGGTGGCGTAGTTCGGCGGCCCGCGCAGGAAGTCGGCGGGTCCGACTTCCTGCGCGGCGGGCGGTCGGAACGATCGTGTGCGGCACGCTCGTTGGGCCGGGCATGGTGGTGACGGTGGCCCTGGTGGTGGCGGCGCTGGTGACCGCGCTGTTCGCGGTGGCGGCGGTCCGGAGCGGACGCCGGAGGAGGTCGCGCGCCGGGACGGTTGCGGGCGGCCTCGGTATGACGGCGGTCGAGGAACTGCACGCGTTCTTCAACGCCAACAAACGCGTTCAGATCGAACAGCGCCAGGCTCGGCTGGTCCTGCGGGACGACGAGCACGCCGGCGCCCCGCCCGGGGCGGGGGTCGACCTGGACGCGGGCGTCGCGATGGTCCGGGGCCGGGGGAAAACAGTTCGACCACGGACCAGATGATGTGTCAGGATGCGCCCCGTCTCTTTGTTCGACCGGGGGGTTCTCCTGACCATGCGTCGTTCCACTGTCTTTGCTGTCGCCGCTGCGGCGGTCTCCCTCGTCGGCCTGGTGGGCTGCAACGACGATGCGGCGCCGGCCGCGTCCGCCCCGTCGTCCGCGTCGTCGTCCGCGTCGGTGACCGGCACGCCCGAGGCCGCGCCGACCGCCACGCCGACGCCCACCGCCGTCGAGACGCCGACGTCGACGCCCACCGTCACCACAACGCCCACCGCCACCGCCACGACGGTGGGCGGGGCGATCGACCCGGAGAAGGCGCTCGCGCTGGCGGAGAAGACGCCGTACGCGGCCACCCAGGACTTCACGACCGAGGGCGGCCCGCTCAGCGCCGTCACCAAGGGCCGGGTCAACCTCAACGGGCCCGTCCGCTCCGGCCGGCTCAGCGAATCCATGAGCGCGGGCGGCGACGACGTCGTCGGCGGCGCCACCGACAGCGGCCCGACCACCGTCGTGACCGACGACGGCACCACCTACATCAAGAGCGGAAGCAGCTGGCGGAAGTCCCCGCTCGGCGACCGGATCGCCGACTACCACGGCTACGCCAAGGCGCTGCTGGACCTCGGCCGGTCCGCCCGCCAGGGGATGGAGGACTGCGAGGGCACCCCGTGCTTCCACCTCGCCGGCACCGTCGACCTGGAGCGGATGAAGGCGGTGGAGCCCGAGAGCTACAAGATCCTCAAGGGCAAGGGCGTCACGAGCTTCCACCTCGACCAGTGGATCGACGCCCAGGGGCGTACCGTCCGCTTCGACCGGAAGACCGAGCTGAAGGGCGTCCCGATGCGCATCCACGGGACCTTCCGCGAGTTCGGCCCGGTGGAGCGGATCACCGCCCCGGCGTAGCGCCTGGACGGCGGCGGGGTCACCACCGGTCCGGCGGCAGGGTCACCAGGCGGCCTCACGGTAGTCCTTGAGGAAGACGCCGGAGACGGGGGACCCGGCCTCGCCCGGATTCGAACCGACGTGTCCGCCTTGGCAAGGCGGTGCGCCTGCCTCTGCGCTGCCCCTGGGCATTGACCGGGACTGTAGTCGACCGGCGGGGAACGCGCGCGCGAATTGCGGCGGCGCCGGCGACCCCCCGGGAAAGGGGGCCGTCGGCGCCGTCCGGTGCCCGGTACTCAGCGAGTGTCAGGGCTTGTCAGGGCTCGGCGGGTGCCGGGGCTCAGCCGGCGTACTGGGCGAAGATCTTCGCGAACTCGTACGGCTGCTGCGGGATGTTGGTGCACTTGAAGAGGCCGCCGCCGGTGCAGGCGTTGGCGTCCCGGGTGGCGTCCCAGAAGGCCAGCACGCCGAGGTGGTGCTGCCGGGCGAAGGCGACCAGCTGCTGGGCGTCGGCCTGGTTGTAGATCTGGTGGTCGTCGTTCTCGCCGAGCATCGGGGTGACCCCGACCGTCGCCCACAGCTGGGCGTCGCTCTTGGCCGGGTACAGCGCCTTGAGCTGGCCGTACAGGGACTGCGCGGCCTGGACGGCGGCGTCGCCGTAGTCGGTGCCGGTGCGGTAGTAGTCCATCGCCATGACGTTGACGACGTCGACGTCCAGGCCCGCGTCCCGGGCGGAGCGGACGATGGCGATGCCCTCGGTGGTCAGGCCCTCGGGCAGGACCGGCAGGGTGAAGGAGACCTTGAGGCCGGGGTGGGCCTTCTGCAGCTTGGCGAGGGCGGCGGAGCGGCGGTCGTTGGCGACGGTGTCGGCGATCGCGGCGCCCTCGATGTCGAAGTCGACGTAGCGCAGGTCGTAGGCGTTCACCACGGCGTCGTACTCGGCGAACAGGGAGTCGACGCTGGTGCAGGCGGCGGCGAGTTCGGTGCCGCTGGCGCCGCCGAAGGAGAGCTTGACGTCGCCGCCGGCCGCGCGCAGCGCGTCGATCTGGTCCTTGGCCCAGCCGGTGCGCGGGTCGTAGGCGTTGAACCAGCTGGCCTTGCAGCCCACGGCGGTGACGAAGCCCATGGTGAAGCCCTTGAGGTTGCCGGACTTGGCCATCGCGGGCATCGACGGGGTGGGCCAGGCGCCCATGTCGATGTACGGGGCGACCGGGAGGGCGACGTTCGGCGCGGGGGTGGTCGGCCCGCCGGTCGGCGGCGTGGTGGTGGGCGGTGTGGTGGTCGGGGGCGTGGTGGTGGGCGGCGGGGTGCTCGGGTTGCCGCCGGGGCCGGTGAGCGTGACGTCGTCGGCGAGGTAGGCGCCCTGCCCGTACCAGCCGTGCAGGTAGACGTTGACGCTGGTGGTGGCCGCGCCGGTGGTGAAGGTGGAGGTCAGCTGCTGCCAGCCGGAGCCGCCGGGCGTCCAGACGGCCGGGTCGGTGACGCCGCTGCCGGTCGCGCCGAGGTACACGTACTGGCCCTGGACCCAGGCGCTCAGCGTGTACGTGGTGTTGGGCCGCACCGTGACGCTCTGGCCGCACTGCGCGGTGTCCGCGCTGGAGACCTCGCCGCGCAGCGCGTACGAGCCGCCGTGCGCGCCGGAGTCGACCACGCTGCCGGCCGTTCCGGTACAGCTCCAGGCGCCCAGCGAGCCGCTCTCGAACCCGGGGTTGCCGAGCAGGTTGCCGTCGGCGGCGCCGGCGTTCCCGGCCATCGTGGCGAGGCCGCCGCCGGCCAGGACGACGGCGGCGGTGAGGCCGAGCACCTTGGTGCGGAGGACCGGGCGGCGGTGCCGGGCAGCGGTGTCGTGGGGCGCGCGTGGCATGGGGGTGCCTCTCGGTGGACGGGGGCCGCCGCCCGGCCCGCGCGGGGGGAGGAGACGCGGGGCGGGCGGCGGTGGAGGGGTGGTCCGGTGGGGGAGTTGCGCGGTGCTGAGCATCAACCTGGACTAGACCACCTGGGCACGTCAAGAACCTCCCGTGCATCAAAGGCACGTCATGGCAAGGCTTACGCGGACCTTAAGGTTCCGCTGTGACCAAGGACTTGAATGGCAGGGACCTGCGGATCGTCTTCGTCGGCGACTCGTTCACCCAGGGCGTCGGGGACCCGGAGTTCCGGGGCTGGGTGGGCCGGGTGATGGCGGACTGCTGGGCGGATCTCGCGGCGCGGCCGGACGCGGTGACGGCGTTCAACCTGGGCGTGCGGCGCAGCACTTCGGCGGACGTGCTGGCCCGCTGCCGGGGTGAGGCGGCGGTCCGGGCGCTGCCCGGTGCGGACAACCGGCTGGTGCTGTCGGTGGGCAGCAACGACGCGGTGGAGGAGGGCGGCCGGGTGCGGGTCGCGCCGGAGGCGTGCCTGGCCAACGTGGCGGCGCTGCTGGACGGGGCGCGCGAGCGCGGCCTCGCGCCGCTGGTGGTGGGCCCGCCGCCGGTGGTCGGCGCGGGCGCGCCGCACCTGGAGCGGGTGCTGGCGCTGGCCGACGGGATCGCCGGGATCTGCGCCGGGCGCGGGGTGCCGTTCGTCGGCGTGACCCGGGAGCTGGCGGCGGACCGGGTCTGGGCGGCGGAGGCGCTGGCCGGGGACGGCGCGCACCCGGGGGCGGGCGGGTACCGGCGGCTCGCGGACCTGGTGCTGGGGGGAGGGTTCCGGGACTGGCTGGCGCGGCGTCACCCGGTGGCGGGAACGGGCTTGACCTAGAGCGCACTCGAAGGGAGAGGCTGTTCCCCGTTGAGTTGATCCGACCGCGGTCGGCGCCACGCCGGGCCGGCACCAGTGAGGAGTACCGTCATGCGCAACGCCACGCTCGGCAGCGAGGGTCCCGAGGTCGGGGTCGTCGGCCTCGGCTGCATGGGGATGACCTGGGCCTACGACGTGCACAACCGCGACGACGACAAGTCGGTGCGGGTGATCCGGCAGGCGCTGGACCTCGGCGTCACGCTGATCGACACCTCCGACATCTACGGGCCGTACACCAACGAGGAGGTGGTCGGCGCCGCGCTGGCCGGGCCGTACCGGGAGCGCGCGGTGCTGGCCACCAAGGTGGGCCTGGTGCCGGGCAACGACGAGGAGCGGGTGCTGCGCAACGGGCGGCCGGAGCACATCCGCCGGGCGATCGACGACAGCCTGCGCCGGCTCGGCACCGACCACGTCGACCTGTACCAGCTGCACCGGATCGACCCGGAGGTGCCGGTCGAGGAGTCCTGGGGCGCGCTCGCCGAGGCGGTGGCGGCCGGAAAGGCGCGGCGGATCGGTCTCTCCGAGGTGACCGTCGAGGAGATCGGGCGCGCGCAGGCCGTGCACCCGGTGGCCTCGGTGCAGAACGAGCTGTCGCTCTGGACCCGGGACTCGCTCGCCGAGGTGCTGCCCTACACCGAGGAGCAGGGGATCGCGTTCCTGCCGTTCTCCCCGCTCGGCCGGGGCTTTCTGACCGGCGGCATCGCCTCGTTCGACGAGCTGCCGGCGGACGACTTCCGCCGGCAGCTGCCGCGCTTCCAGCAGGAGGCGCTGAAGGCCAACCTGGCGCTGGTGGAGCGGGTGCGGGAGGTCGCGGCGCGGCACGGTGCGACGCCCGCGCAGGTGGCGCTCGCCTGGGTGCTGGCGCAGGGGCGGTACGTGCTGCCGATCCCGGGGACCAGGACGCCGAAGTACCTGGAGGAGAACGCGGCGGCGGCCGATCTGGTGCTCTCGCCGGCCGACCTCGCCGAGCTGGACGCGCTGCCGGCGGCGACCGGCGAGCGGTACTGACCGTCCGGACCCCGCAGGTCCTGGGGGCCCGGCACCCTCGGTACCTTCACCAGACGGCGCACGGGCCGGGCGGGTGGCGCTCCTGGATCCAGACCTGCTCGCGCCCGGTCTCGCCCGGCGCCCGGACCGGCGCGTCGACCACCCGGTCGAGCCGGAAGCCGAGCCGGCGGGCCACCGCGCCGCTGGCGGTGTTGGCCGGGTCGCAGTGGAGCTCGACCCGGCGGATCCCGGGCAGGGCGAGTGCCGCCGCGGTGACCGACCGGGCGGCGGCGGTGGCGATGCCGCGGCGGCCGTGCTCGGCGCTCACCCAGTAGCCGATCTCCAGCGCGCCCGGGCCGATCCTGCGGTGCAGGCCGAACGAGCCGATCACCCGGCCCGGTTCGGCGTCCAGGGCGGCCAGGTAGATGAAGTCGGTGCCGGCGTCCCAGGCGGCGACGCCGGCCGCGGCGAGTGCGGCGGTCCGGGCGGGGGTGGGCGCCTCGGCGGCCCACTCCATCCAGGGGCGCAGGTGCTCCAGGTTGGCCCGGACGGCGGCGTTGAGCGCGGGGGCCTGGGCCGGGGAGCGCCGCCGCAGGGTGATCCCGTCGGCCGGCCGCAGCAGTTCGGGCGGCCGGCCGGGGGCGGGCGCGCCGAGGGCCGGCACGCCGGGCGCGGAGGCGCCCCCGCGCGGCGGCGGCATGACGTGGTCCATGACGGCGATTATGTCGACGTCCTGTACCTGTCACCACCGGCCGCCGCCGCGCGCCGGCCGCGTCGGGGGCGCGTCAGAGCCGGATCAGCACCTCGTCGAGCTCCTTGCGCCGCAGGTCCGGCACGCGCGCCCCCTCGGCGGGGTAACCCACCGGAATGACGTACGCGGCCCGTTCCTCCTGCGGCCGTTCGCACACCTCGTTGAGGAACTTCATCGGGCTCGGCGTGTGGGTCAGCGTCGCCAGTCCCGCCTGGTGCAGCGAGGCGAGCAGCAGGCCGACGGCGATCCCCACCGACTCCTTGGTGTAGTACGGACGCGGCGAGTTGGGGCCCTTGTGCACCTCGAAGACGACGATCACGGCCGGCGCGTCCTCCAGGAACGGCTTGTGCCAGTCGGTGCCGATCGGCGCCAGTGCGGCCAGCCACTCCTCGGAGGCCCGGTGCGCGTAGAACTCGCGCTCCTCGGCCTCGGCGGCCTCCCGCAGCAGGCGCTTGCGCTCCGGATCGGTGATCACCACGAACCGCCAGGGCTGCACGTGCGCGCCGCTCGGCGCGGTGTTGGCGGTGCGGACGGCCCACTCGACGACGCCGTCCGGGATCGGGCGCGTCGAGTAGTCGCGGACGGTCCGGCGCTGGTCCATCACGTCGTGGAATGCCTTGCTGCGGGCCTCGGCCTCGTGGGCGGGCACGGTCATGGGGGTGAGCGGGACGGTCGGGTAGGACACGTCTGCCACCGCGCTGTCGAGCGCTGTGCTGTCAACCATGGGCGACAGCACAGCACATGACGGCGGGCCGGGGAAGAGGTCTGGACCTCCCCTCCCGGCCCGCCGCCGTCTCCCCGGCTACAGTTCGCGGACCCGGCCGCCGCCGACCTCGATCCGCCGGTTCACCGCGACGGTGTCCAGCATCCGCCGGTCGTGGGTGACCAGCAGCAGCGTGCCGGTGTACGAGCCGAGCGCCGACTCCAACTGCTCGATCGCGGGCAGGTCCAGGTGGTTGGTGGGCTCGTCCAGCACCAGCAGGTTCACCCCGCGAGCCTGGAGCAGCGCCAGCGCCGCCCTGGTGCGCTCGCCGGGGGAGAGGGTGTCCGCCGGGCGGAGCACGTGCACCGCCTTCAGGCCGAACTTGGCCAACAGGGTGCGCACCTCCTCCGGCGCGAGCTCCGGGACGGCGGCGGCGAACGCCTCCAGCAGCGGCTCCCCGCCGAGGAACAGCCCGCGGGCCTGGTCCACCTCGCCGACGACCACGCCGGAGCCCAGCGCGGCGCTGCCCCCGTCGAGTTCGAGCCGGCCCAGCAGGGCGGCCAGCAGGGTGGACTTGCCCGCGCCGTTGGCGCCGGTGATGGCCACCCGGTCCGCCCAGTCGATCTGCAGGTCGACCGGGCCGAGCGTGAAGTCGCCGCGCCGGGCGGTGGCCCCGCGCAGGGTGGCGACCACCGAGCCGGAGCGCGGCGCGGTGGCGATCTCCATCCGCAGCTCCCACTCCTTGCGCGGCTCCTCGACCACGTCGAGGCGCTCGATCATCCGCTGCGTCTGGCGGGCCTTGGCGGCCTGCTTCTCGGTGGACTCGGTGCGCATCGCACGCCCGATCTTGTCGTTGTCGCTGGACTTGCGGCGCGCGTTGCGCACGCCGTTCTCCATCCAGCCGCGCTGCATCCGGGCCCGGGCCTCCAGGCCCGCCTTGGTGTCGGCGTACTCCTCGTACTCCTCGCGGGCGTGCCGGCGGGCGGTCGCGCGCTCCTCCAGGTACGCCTCGTAGCCGCCGCCGTAGAGGTTGACCTGCCCCTGGTGCAGGTCCAGCTCCAGCACCTTGGTGACGGTGCGGGCCAGGAACTCGCGGTCGTGGCTGATCACCACGGTGCCCGCGCGCAGGCCCTTGACGAAGGCCTCCAGCCGCTCCAGGCCGTCCAGGTCGAGGTCGTTGGTGGGCTCGTCGAGCAGGAAGACGTCGTAGCGGGAGAGCAGCAGCGAGGCCAGGCCGGCCCGGGCCGCCTGGCCGCCGGACAGGGCCGTCATCGGCAGGTCCAGGGAGACCTTGAGGCCGAGCGAGTCGGCGACCTCCTCGGCCCGCTCCTCCAGGTCGGCGCCGCCGAGGTCCAGCCAGCGGTCCAGGTTCACCGCGTAGGCGTCGTCGGCGCCGGGCACGCCGTCCACCAGGCCCTGGGTGGCCTCGTCCAGCGCGGCCTGCGCGGCGGCCACCCCGGTGCGGCGGGCCAGGAAGTCGCGGACCGACTCCTCCGGGCGGCGCTCCGGCTCCTGCGGGAGGTGGCCGACGTTGGCGGTGGCCGGGCTGAGCCGCACCGAACCGCCCTCCGGGGCGTCCAGTCCGGCCAGCAGGCGCAGCAGGGTGGACTTGCCGGCTCCGTTGACGCCGACCAGGCCGATCACGTCACCGGGGGCGACGACCAGGTCCAGGCCGGAGAAGAGGGTGCGCTCGCCGTGGCCGGCGGCGAGGTCCTTGACGACGAGTGTGGCGCTCATGATGCCCCGATTCTAGGCGGGCGGGCACGGACGCCGCCGGGGGCGGCGGCACGCGGGGGTGCCGCCGCCCCCGGCGGGGAGGGCGGAGCGGGTCAGGCCGTGACCGGGGTCACTTGTTCTTCCTGGAGAAGTAGTCCAGCGCGTGCTGGGCGACGTCGTCCAGGTACGGGCCGGCCTCCCAGGTGTTGTCGAAGCCGCCGATGGAGGTGTCCGACACCAGGACCTGCCTGCCGTCCTTGGTGGTGAACCAGCCGCCGCCGCTGTCGCCGCCGGTGCCGTTGCAGCCGGTCATCAGCATGGTCGGGCGGGCCGGGTCCATCGAGCGGCGGGCCGGCTTGCCGGCCTCGCAGTGCTCCAGCTCCATGCCGTCGAAGGGCTTGCCGGCCGGGTAGCCGTAGGTGCTCACCGTGGCGATCTGCTCGCGCGGGGCGTTGAACCAGACCGGCACCGAGCCGCCGACGACCTCCTCCAGCGACTTGGCGCTGCCGTCCGGGTTGGCCACCCTGAGGATGCCGAAGTCGTACTGGCTCCACGGGCCGCCGTTCTCCGGGTCGGCCTCGGCCGTCCACTGCGGGGCGACCATGCCCGCGACGGCGCCCCACTCGCCGTACGGCTCGGCCTCGGCGAGCGAGCCCTGCTTGCCGCCGCTGACCGCGCCGGTGCTGTTGAAGGCCGGGGCGAAGGTGATGTTGGTGTGGTACTTGCCGCCCTTGCCGCCGTGCAGGCAGTGGCTGGCCGTCCAGACCAGGTTGCTCTTCCCCGGGTTGGCCGGGTCGGAGACGACGGTGCCGGAGCAGACGTAGTCCTGGTTGCCGTCCTGGAAGAACAGCTTGCCGTTGACGTGGGCCGGCTTGGCGTACGGGTGGGCGACGGGCTTCATCTCGACGAGCTTGGGCTGCGGGTCGTTCTGGCCGCCGCCGGTGCCGCCGGTGCCGCCCGTGCCGCCGGTCGCACCGCCGGTGCCGCCCGGCTGGGCGGGCGCGGCGCTGGTCGGCCGGTCCGTCGGGGCCGCCGACGTCGGCTGTGCGGTCGGTTGCGCGGTGGGCTGACCGGTGGGCTGGTTGCCCGGGCCCGGCTTGGCCGGCTTGGCCTTGAGGATCTTCTGGAGGTCCCAGAAGCCCTTGACCGCCGGGGTGATGACGTTCTGTTGGGCCCACTTGTCCCAGTCGTCGAAGCTCCACTTCTTGAGCTCGTCGGCGGTCGGCAGCTTGATCGGCGGCAGACCGCCCGGCTTGCCGGTGGAGCCCGCGGTGGCCGCGGTGGTCGCGGCGGTCTGCGCGCCGGACGGGTCGGCGACCGGGTCGCTGTTGTCCGGACCGCACGCGGTCGCGACGACCATGGTCAGCGCGACGACGGAAGCGCCCAGCGCGGCACGCGTCGCCCGGGATATCGGTGACATCTGTTCTGTTCCCCCTGTGAATGCACGCCACGGCCGCGAGTGTCGAGCGGGTGGCAGAGGAGGAGTCTGCCATGCGCCGCGGACGACCCCCGTCCCCGGACCGTTCCGGGACGCGGCCGTCACCGGATCGGCACGTGATCGGCACCGAGAAAACCGGTTGCACGCCTCGGGGGCCGTCCGTAGCGTGATGCCTGCCAGTCGCCAGAACAGGAGAAGGCCATTGATCTACTGAGGTCCCGAGACACCGCCCCCGCCGCATCGCAGCCATGTCGCTGCCCGCGGTCCGTGAGTGTGCGCGTGCCCGACCTCAGTGGTGAGCCTGCCCGGCGTCCCCCGTCCTTCTGACGACCCCGGGCCCTCCCCTCCCGGTCCCCACCCGCACCCGCGGTGTCTCCCCGTGTTGCTCCACGACCACGTCGGCGACCTTCGGGAGGCTTTCCATGGCACAACCCACCACCTCACTGCTCTGCACCGACCTCTCCTTCGAGTGGCCGGACGGCAGGCCCGTCCTCGACGGCTTCCACCTCGCCGTCGGCCCCGGCCGCACCGGGCTGATCGGGCTCAACGGCGCGGGCAAGTCCACCCTGCTGCGCCTGCTGGCGGGTGAACTCACCCCCACCTCGGGCGTCGTCAGGGCGGCCGGCGAGATCGGCTACCTGCCGCAGGGCCTCACCCTGGACACCGGCCTGCGGGTCGACGAGGCGCTCGGCGTCCGGGCCGCCCGCGAGGCCCTGCACGCCATCGAGACCGGCTCCACCGACCAGCGCCACTTCGACGCGGTCGGCGACGACTGGGACGTCGAGGAGCGCGCCCGCGCCCTGCTCGACCGGCTCGGTCTGCACCGGCTCGACCTCGACCGCACCACCGGCGAACTCTCCGGCGGCGAGGCCGTCCTGCTGCGGCTGGCCGCCCTGCTGCTGCGCCGCCCCGACGTCCTGCTGCTCGACGAGCCGACCAACAACCTGGACCGCTCCGCCCGGCAGCGGCTCTACGAGACGGTGGCCGGCTGGGGCGGTGTGATGGTGATCGTCAGCCACGACCGCGAACTGCTCCAGCACGTCGACCAGATCGCCGAACTGAGGGACGGTCAGGTCACCTGGTACGGCGGCAACTTCGCCGAGTACGAGCGCACCGTCGCCGCCCAGCAGGAGACCGCCGAGCGGCTGCTGCGCACCGCCGAGGCCGACGTCCACCGCCAGAAGCGGGACCTCGCCGAGGCCCGGATGCGGCTGGAACGCAGCGCAAGTTACGGCAGGAAGCGTTCGGTCACCCGCAACGATCCGCACATCTTCGCCGGCAAGCTCAAACGCCAGGGCCAGGAGACCGCCGGCCGGCTCCAGGGCATGCACACCGAGCGGCTGGAGGAGGCCAAGCGCAAGCTGACCGTCGCCGAGGAGGCCGTCCGGGACGACGCGGAGATCCGGATCGACCTGCCCCGCACCGCCGTGCCGGCCGGGCGCACCGTGCTCACCCTGGACAAGGTCCGGCTGCCGTACGGCATCACCGCCGACCTCGACCTGCGCGGGCCCGAGCGGATCGCCCTGATCGGCCGCAACGGCGCGGGCAAGTCCACCCTGCTGCGCACCATCGCCGGTGAACTCGCCCCGCTGGAGGGCGAGGTCGTCACCCCGGTGCCGCTGCGCCACCTCCCGCAGCGGCTCGACCTGCTCGACGACGGGCTGTCCGTCGTGGGCAACGTCAAGCTGTTCGCGCCCGGCGCGGGGGACAACGCGGTCCGGGCCCGGTTGGCCCGGTTCCTGTTCCGCGGCGGGCGGGCCGACCAGCCGGCCGGCACGCTCTCCGGCGGCGAGCGGTTCCGGGCCACCCTGGCGGCGCTGCTGCTGGCCGACCCGCCGCCGCAGCTGCTGCTGCTCGACGAGCCGACCAACAACCTCGACCTGGCCAGCGTCCGCCAGCTCACCCAGGCGCTCGCCGCCTACCAGGGGGCGCTGATCGTGGCCAGCCACGACGTGCCGTTCCTGCGCGGCCTGGGCGTCACCCGCTGGCTGGAGCTGGACGGCGCGCTGAGGGCGGTGGAGCCGATGTAGCGCCGGTCGGTGCGGCACCGCCGATGCAGCACCGGCGCTCCGGCGCGGCGGTCAGCTCGGGCCGGCCCCGGCGGTGAGCAGCCGCCGGGCCTCGGTCAGGGCGGAGTCCTTCAGCCCGGCCAGCTCCTCCGGGGTGAAGACCGGGGTGCGGACGTCCGGCGGGATGCCCGGGCCGTCGAAGGTGCTGCCGTCGCGGGTGAGGAACTTCTCGTTCGGCAGGCCGATGAGCAGGTTGTCGGAGATCAGTTTGATCATGACGTCGGAGAAGACACCCTGGGTGTTCTCGCCGATCCGTACCGGCGCCGGGCGCCGTTCGGCCATCGCCTGGGTGAAGGTCTCGCCCGCGCTCACCGTCGAGCCGGCCGTGAGCAGGGCGATCGGCCCGGTGTAGCGGGTGGCCCCGGCGGCGGGCCGGACGGTGATCGGGTCCGGGCGGGTGAAGGCGGTCGGGTCGGCCGGGTCGTTGCGCGCCACCTTGCGGTAGGCGAGGAACGGCCGGTCGGTGAGCCGGGAGGCGATCCGCAGCCCCAGCGCGTCCGATCCGCCGCCGTTCAGCCGCAGGTCGATCACCAGGCCGTTCAGCCGGTCGGGGTGGGCCAGCAGGGCGTCCAGCGCCCGGTCCAGTTCGGCCTCCTTGGCCTGGTGGGGAGCGTCGGCCACGTACCCGTCGAAGGCGCTCACCCGCAGGTAGCCGATGCCGCCCGGGAGTTCGCCGACACCCAGCCGGCCACGGCCGAAGGTCTGCTCGGGGGCGACGAGCTGGGCGGCGACCGCCCGGCCCGCCTGCTCCCGGGTCTCGTCGTCGGGATCCTGGGTGCCCGGGCGCTGTCCGCCGAAGACCAGGCCGTACCCGCCGTCGGCGCGCTTGCGCCCCAGCGCGGTGTGCGCGTCGCCGAGCGGTTCCAGGAGGCCGGCGAGGATTCCCTGGAGCGTGTCGGTGTCGGTCTGCGGGGTGATCCCTGCCCGCGCCTGCGCGCCCCTGGCCTGCCAGTCGATGCCCTTGGCGGCGAAGAAGGGGTAGTTCTCCTCGAAGTTCGCCCAGAACCGGTCGAAGACCGCGAGCGCGTCCTGCGGCGCCGGCCGCGTGCACTGGGCCGGCAGGCCGCCGGGCAGCCGGGACAGGTTCCTGGTCCCGGCGGCGGAGTCCTCCCGGTACACCGCCCGGTTGCGCCCCTGGGGAGTGAGCGTCAGCTCCGCGTACCCCTTGCCCGCCCGGCCGTAGCGAACGGCGCCGCCGGGCCCGGGCGTGCCGACCTGCGTGCCGCTCAGGAAGCCCGGGGTGCAGCTGATCCGGGTCACGTCGTAGGTGCGGAAGGTGGTCCCGTGGATCTCGATGATCGTGCTGTACCCGTCCGCCTGCCAGACGCCCTCCAGCCGGTTGACGCCCGGCCGCCCCGTCGCGCCGTCCCCGTCCGGCGCGCCGCCGACCGCCCCGACCGCCCCGGCCGCGCCCGCCGTCCCCGCCGTGAGCGCGAGCGCGACCGCCACGACGCCCGCCGCCCTGGCCATCGATGTCCTGTGTCCGATACCCATGCCGTGTCCTGTGCCTCCAGGTCCGGGCCTCCCCCGCGGAACCCCTCCGCCGCCCATGAGTTGACGGTACGGAGCGGTCCGGCCACCGCACGTCAGCCTGTGGAGCGGTCCGTACCCCGACCAGGGAGGTACACCGGCGGGGGCCGGATCCGACCGGCGGCGTACACCCGCCCGGGGCGGCCTCGGGGGCGCCGGCTCGGTGTCCAACTCCCTTGCGCTCCAGTACCATCGGCGCCATGCCAGCACTCAACATCGAGTACACGGAGCACGAGCTCGCCGCCATCCGCGAGGCGGCCGCCGCCGACGGCAAGAGCGTCAAGGCCTATGTGCACGACCTGAGTGTGCGGGAGCAGCAGCGCCGGGTGTTCGTCTCCCACGCGGTGGCGTTCTGGAACGCGCACCGCGAGGAGTTCGACCGGGAGTTCCCGGAGGACGCGCCGGCCGCCTGAGCGGGGGCGGGAGCGATGAGGGTGCCGCGATGATGCTGCTGCGGGTCGATCTGCGCTGGCTGCTCGACGTCCAGGAGCTGGCCTCGCCGGAGGACCTCAGCGTGCGGGACTACTCGGCGCTGCAGGCGGCCGTCGCCCGGCACCGGGTGAACACCGCGCAGCTGGGCCACGACGCCGATCCGGCCTGGTGCGCGGCCACCCTGATGCACACGATCGTGCTGCTGCGGCCGCTCCCGGTGCGCAACAACCTGTACGCCTGCATGACGACGGCGGCATACATGCACGCGGCCGGGGAGGGCATCGACCCGCCGTACGGGGCGCTGGTGGAGCTGGCCCGGGACATCGCCGAGGGGCGGGCGGACGTGTTCGCGGCGGCCGACCGGATCCGCGACTGGCGGATCTGAGCACCGGTCCACGCCCGCCCGCTCCACGGTCAGCCCGGCAGCACGAAGCCCGACTCGTACGCCGCGATCACCGCCTGGGTGCGGTCCCGCGCGCCCAGCTTGGCCAGCACACCGCCGACGTGGGTCTTGACCGTCTCCTGGCTGACCACGAGCTCCGCGGCGATCTCCCCGTTGTTGAGCCCGACCGCCATCAGCCGCAGCACCTCCGCCTCCCGCCCGGTCAGCCGCCCGATCGGGCCCCGGTCGGACGTCTGGCGGCCGGTCCGCGCGGTGCCCGGCCCGCCGCCCGGGGCCGCGTACCGCAGGGCCAGTTCGCGTACGGCCGCCGGGAACAGCAGCGAGTCGCCGCGCGCGATCAGCCGTACCGCCTGCACCATCTCCTCGGCCCGCGCCCGCTTCAGCAGGAATCCGGCGGCCCCCGCCCGCAGCGCGTCGTACACGTGGTCGTCGTGCTCGAAGGTGGTGACCACCAGGATCCGGGGCGGGTCGGCCATCCCGCCGACCAGCTGCTCGGTGGCCCGGATGCCGTCGATCCCCGGCATCCGGACGTCCATCAGCACCACGTCCGGCCGCAGTTCGCGCACCAGCGGCACCACCTCGGCGCCGTCGGCCGCCTCGCCGACGACGGTGAGGTCCGGCTCGGCGTCGATCACCACCCGCAGACCCGTGCGCACCAGCCGCTCGTCGTCGGCGATCACCACCCGGACCGGACCGTCGGCCGCGGCCCCCGGGGCCTCCGCGACGTTCCCGCTGTTGCTCACCGCGCCCCCGTCGCTCACCGCGCTCCCGTCGTTCACCGCGTTCCTGTCGTTCACCGTGCCCCCGTCGTTCACCGCGCTCCCGTCGTTCACCGCGCTCCTCCCACCGGCAGCCAGACGGCCAGCCGCCACGTCGTCCCGTCGTCCGCCGGCCCGGCCTCGCAGCCGCCGCGCAGCGCCGCCGCGCGTTCGCCGATCCCGCGCAGCCCGCGCCCGCCGCCGGGCCGGCTGGGTCGCGACCGCCCGAGCGGGTTGGTCAGTTCGATCTCCAGCCGCCCGCCGGCCGGGGCGACCCGCAGCCGCGCGGGCGCGGAACCGCCCGGGCCGGCGTGCCGCAGGACGTTGGTCAGGCCCTCCTGGACGATCCGGTAGGCCTCGCGGGAGAACGCGGCCGGCAGCCGGTCCAGCCCGGGGGCCAGCTCGGCGTCCACCGCCAGCCCGGTGCGGGCCAGCTGGCGCAGCAGGTCGTCCAGCCCGCCGAGGGTCGGTCCGGCGGGCCCGGCCGCGTCGCCGTCCTCCTCGCGCAGCAGCCCCAGCACCGCGTCCAGTTCGGCGACGGCGCCGCGCGCGGTCTCCTCGATGGCGGCCAGCGCCTCCGCCGCGAACTCCGGGTCGGAGCGCAGCACCCGGGCGGCGGCCGAGGCCTGGATGCCGACGGCGCTCAGCGCGTGGCCGACCGAGTCGTGCAGCTCACGGGCCAGCCGGTTGCGCTGGGCGAGCACGGCGGCCCGCCGTTCGGCGGTGGCCAGCCGCTCGTCCGGGGTCGGGCCGAGCAGGACCGGCGCCCACCGCGCCAGCAGCCCGCCCAGGCCGGCGCTGGTGCCGACGATCAGCGCCAGCAGCGCGACGCCGAGCAGCGGACCGGGCAGCCAGCCGGGCACACCCCGGTCCTCCCAGAACCGCACCGCCTTCTCGAAGCCGGTCGGGCGCAGGATCAGCACCACCGCGAACGGCGCACCGGCCAGCGTCATCCCGCTGACCACGCCGCCGAACAGCAGGTGCAGCACGAACCACGCGGCCGTCCGCCGCCGGGCCGCCCAGGACCGGGCCGGGCCGGTGACCACCTCCGCCGCCCGCCGGGGCGTGCACAGCGCCAGGGCCGCCGCGCCCTCCAGCGCCCGGACGATCGGGACCAGGGCGGTGACGGCGGCCATCGGGAGCGAGACGGCGAGCGCGGCGAAGTAGAGCAGCAGTTGCAGCAGCGAGCCCTTGCGCGGATCCAGCGCGCCCAGCGCGACCGTCGCCAGCATCCAGTACGGCATCAGCAGCGCGCCGCCGAGCACCAGGTGCACCCAGCGCAGCCGGGCCCGCCGCCCGAACAGCGCACCCGCGGCCCGCCGCAGCGCGCCACCGCTCCCGTCCGGCTCCCGACCCGCCCCCGTGATCATTTCCCAGACTCTACGTCAGCGCCGCCGGGGGCCTCGGGGATTCCGGCGGCCGGGCCGGCCGCCGCGGCCCAGGCGGTGTCCCGGACGGTGTCCCGGACGGCGCCCGCCGCGGCCCGCTCGACCAGCGCGACCGCGCCCACGGCCAGCACCAGCAGCCCGGTCACCACCTGCGCCGACTCCACCAGCGGCAGCAGCCCCGGCACCGCCTTGCGCGGGTCGGCGGGGGCCGTGACGGACGTCCCGAACGCCACCAACTGCCAGGAGCCCCAGGCGAACACCGACCCGGCCGCCGTCCACACCACCGCCAGCGGCCCGCGCAGCCGCCACCCCGGCCGGAGCCGGAACACCAGCACCAGCAGCGCCGCCACCGCGGCCACCGCCATCACGGCCGTCACCGCGTCCATGATCGCCACGCTCCGGCCGCGCTGCTCCTGCCAGGTCACCGGCAGCCCGGCGCCCCCGCCGAAGGCCCAGTACAGCCGGGCCGCCGCGACCCCGGCGGCGAGCAGCGCGGCGACGCGGGCGAAGGCCCGCTGGGTGGTCAGCGTGGGGGAGTGCGGCAGGTCGCCGATCCGGTCGCGGCGCAGCAGCCCGGCCCAGCGCTCCCGGGCGTACAGCAGGAACCCGGTGATCAGCGCCAGCCCCTGGACGGCGAAGCCGCCGTACACCACGGTGAACACCCAGCCGCTCGGCCCTTCGTCGCTTCCGGGCCTCGCGGCCTCCGGTCCGAGCACCAGCGAGGACAGCAGGAAGAGCGGCAGGGCGACCAGGATGGTGCCGAGCAGCCCGGTCGCGACCCACATCGGGAAGGCCAGCAGCCCGGCCGGCGCGCGCCGCCCCCACGGCCGGACGAACGCGAGCGCCAGGACGACGGCGATGGCGTCCATGCCGAAGGTGAGCAGGTTGAGGAGCCACAGGTCGTCCATGGCGTCGGCGTCCCCGGCCCCGACCGGGTGGCCGGTGAGCCAGAGCAGCTTGAGGGTGAGGTACGGCACGGTCGCCGCGACGGCCGTCCAGGCGGCGGCGGTCCGCACCCGGCCGACGGGGGCGGGTACGGGCGCGGCGGGTGCGGGCGGGGCGGCGGGGAGGAGCGGAAACGTCGAGGTCATGCCCCCACGCTCCCGCGCACCCGCCCACCCGCACCTCCTCCGCCGACCCGATCCGCCTCCCCCGCCGGGGGGAACCGGAGGGGAGGCGGCGGTCCTCGGGGAGGAGGGGCTGCTAGGGGATGATCGGCTCGCAGCCGATCGCCTTGCCGGCGGCGGAGAGGAACCGCGTCCGGACGGCCTCGGTGTCGGGAAGCAGGCGTTGGCTCCTGAGGGCCGGGGCGGGGCGCTCCTCGTAGTGGAAGTACGTCCTCCGGCCCTGGCAGAGGGCCACCACGTCCTCGTTCGAGCTGCCGGCCCACGAGCTCCGGCCGAACGCCGTGGAGTGCTCCCCCTCCGGGGGGGGAAGTCCACCGCCCGGGGCTCGGTGACGACGACGAACGACGCCACGGGCCTCCCGGTCGGCTTGTCGGTCACCTCGCAGGACCAGACGGGGGAGAAGGCCGTGGTGGCCTGCTGGCGGTACCAGTCCTCGTGGTCCGCTTCGGGTGCCTTGGTGACCGCCATGCCGGGCAGGCCGCAGAGGTTGTTCCAGTCGACCGGCTGCTCCGCGCCCGCCGGGGACAGCGTCCTCGGCGCGGGCGGGGTGCTGCCGCAGCTGCGGTCCTTCGCGGCGAGGCCGGCGAGCTCGACGGCGAGCCGGGCGGTACCTTGCGCGTGGTCGCCGTCCTTCCCGTCGTGGCCGGTGCCGACCGAGGCCTGCAAGCCGGCGGGGCAGCCCTCCGGAAGCAGCGCCCACGCGCCGCCCGGAGTCACCGCACCCACCGCACCGTGCTCGGCGAAGAGCCGTGCCCCGGGGCGGGATTCGGCACCTGCGCTCCGGACCGCGGAGATCCCGAAGCTGACGCTCTGCTCGGTGTCCCCGAACAGGCCGAAGCTCACCTTGGCGCTGCAGTACTGATTCCGGCCCACCGCGGTGGGCGAGTAGTCAGGGGACTTCTCCTCGCTGATCCGCCCCGGCCCCAGCGCGGCGTGCACGGCGTCGGTCGCCCGGGGCGCGGGACCGGCGAACGGCGAGGTACTGGGCGCGACCGGCCCGGTGGTGAACCCCGGGTGGACCATGTGTGGCTGCTCTTCCGTCCTCCGGATACGACGGGAGGTCAGCAGCCCCCCCGCCGGGCACGACGGTACCCGGAGGGTCTGTCGGTGTACCGACGCACCCTCCGTGGTCGAGCCCGCACGGACGCGTCACCAGGGGTGCGTCGAGGACGAGGGTCTTGTTACTGAACGGTCGCTTCCCTATCATCGCGAGTGTGACAGCTTTACTGTCAGACTTCGTCGACCCCCGGAGGGGCAGTGGCGTCCGAACGTGACGGCGTCGGGGCCGGGCGCGGCGGACCGCTGGCCGGCGTCCGGGTGGTCGAGCTCGCCGGGATCGGTCCCGGGCCGTTCGCCGCGATGCTGCTGGGCGACCTCGGCGCCGACGTCGTCCGGGTCGACCGGCCCGAACCCTCGCCGCTCGGCATCGAACCGGCGTACGACGTCGCGGGCCGCAACAAGCGCTCGGTGGTGGTCGACCTCAAGGCCCCCGGCGGTCCCGGCCTGGTGCTCGACCTGGCCGCCCGCGCGGACCTGCTGATCGAGGGCTACCGGCCCGGCGTCGCGGAGCGCCTCGGTGTCGGGCCCGAGGCCTGCCTCGCCCGCAACCCCGCGCTGGTGTACGGACGGATGACCGGCTGGGGTCAGGACGGACCGCTGGCCGCCCGGGCCGGGCACGACATCGGGTACACGGCGGTGTCGGGCGCGCTCGGCCTGGTCGCGCCTACCGCACCCGTGCCTACGCCCGCGCCCGTGCCTACGCCCGCGCCCGTGCCTACGCCCGCGCCCGTGCCCGCGCCCGCCGTGCCCGCGCCCGCCGTGCCCGTGCCCGTCGCCGACGCCCCCGAGGGGCCGCCCGCCCTCCCCGCCAACCTGCTCGGCGACTACGCCGGCGGCTCGCTCTACCTGGTCGTCGGCCTGCTCGCCGCCCTGCACCACGCCCGCGCCACCGGCGCCGGCCAGGTCGTCGACGCCGCCATCGTCGACGGCGCCGCCCACCTCACCGCCGTCCTCCAGGGCCTGCTGGCCGGCGGGCGCTGGCAGGAGCGGCGCGGCGTCAACCTGCTCGACGGCGGCGCGCCGTTCTACGCCGTCTACCCGGCCGCCGACGGCGGCCACCTCGCGGTCGGCGCCCTGGAGCCGCCGTTCTACGCCGAGTTCGCCCGGCTGCTGGAGCTGGGCCCGGACGCGCCCGGCCAGTGGGACACCGCCCGCTGGCCCGAACTGCGCGCCCGGATCGCCGCACGCTTCGCCACCCGGCCGCGCGCCGCGTGGGAGACCGTCTTCGCCGGGTCCGACGCCTGCGTGGAAGCGGTGCTGACGATGCGTCAGGCGCACGACCACCCGCACCTGGTGGCCCGGGGGACGTACGTCGAGGTGGACGGCGTGACCCAGCCCGCCCCCGCCCCGCGGTTCTCCGCCACCCCCGGCGCGCTGCGCCGCCCGCCCGGCCGGCCGGGCGCCGACACCGCCGAGGTCGCCGCCGACTGGGGCGTACCCGGCCTCGTCGCGCCGCCGACCGCCTGAACCGCCCACCCCGCCAAGGAGATTGCCGTGCAACGCGACCTCTTCACCGACGAGCACGAGGACTTCCGGGCCACCGTCCGGGCCTACCTCGCCAAGGAGGTGCTGCCGCACTACGACCGCTGGGAGAAGGCCGGCATCGTCGACCGCGAGGCCTGGCTGGCCGCCGGCCGGCAGGGCCTGCTCGGCCTCGCCGTGCCCGAGGAGTACGGCGGCGGGGGAACCGCCGACTTCCGCTACGCCGCCGTGCTGGCCGAGGAGTTCGCCCGGGCCGGGGCCTCCGGTCTGGCGCTCGGCCTGCACAACGACATCATCGGCCCCTACCTCACCTCGCTCGCCACCGAGGAGCAGAAGCGCCGCTGGCTGCCCGGCTTCTGCACCGGCGAGCTGATCACCGCCATCGCGATGACCGAGCCCGGCACCGGCTCCGACCTCCAGGGCATCCGCACCCAGGCGGTCGACCGGGGCGACCACTTCCTGCTCAACGGCGCCAAGACCTTCATCTCCAACGGCATCCTCGCCGACCTGGTGATCGTGGTCGCCCGCACCACCCCCGAGGGCGGCGCGCACGGTCTCGGCCTGCTGGTCGTCGAGCGCGGGATGCCCGGCTTCGAGCGCGGCCGCAACCTCGACAAGATCGGCCAGAAGGCCCAGGACACCGCCGAGTTGTTCTTCCAGGACGTCCGCGTCCCCAAACGGAACCTGCTCGGCGAGCCGGACCAGGGCTTCCTCTACCTGATGCGCAACCTCGCCCAGGAGCGGCTCACCATCGCCGCCGCCGCGATCGCCGGCGCCGAGCACCTGGTCGAGATCACCACCGCCTACGTCAAGCAGCGCGAGGCGTTCGGCCGGCCGCTGGCCAAGCTGCAGCACGTGCGCTTCGAGATCGCCGAACTGGCCACCGAGTGCGCCGTCACCCGCGCCTTCGTCGACCGCTGCATCACCGAGCACAACCGCTACGCGCTCACCCCGGCGGACGCCTCGATGGCCAAGTGGTGGGCCACCGAACTGCAGAAGCGCACCGCCGACCGCTGCCTCCAACTCCACGGTGGCTACGGTTACATGGCCGAGTACCCGGTGGCCCGGGCGTTCACCGACGGCCGCATCCAGACCATCTACGGCGGCACCACCGAGATCATGAAGGAGATCGTGGGCCGCTCCCTGCTCGACTGATCCCCGCCTCCGATCTCCCGTCCGTCTCCCACGGCTCTCCGGCGTCAAACCCTCTGCCCCGAAAGGCTCCCCACCGTGACCACCGAAGCGTACGTCTACGACGCGATCCGCACCCCGCGCGGCCGGGGCAAGGCCACCGGCTCCCTGCACGGCACCAAGCCGATCGACCTGGTCGTCGGCCTGATCCACGAGATCCGCCGCCGCTTCCCCGGCCTGGACCCGGCGGCGATCGACGACATCGTGCTCGGCGTGGTCAGCCCGGTCGGCGACCAGGGCTCCGACATCGCCCGGATCGCCGCCATCGCCGCCGGCCTGCCCGACACGGTCGCCGGCGTCCAGGAGAACCGCTTCTGCGCCTCCGGCCTGGAGGCCGTCAACCTGGCCGCCGCCAAGGTCCGCTCCGGCTGGGAAGACCTCGTCCTGGCCGGCGGCGTCGAGTCGATGTCGCGGGTGAAGATGGCCTCCGACGGCGGCGCCTGGTTCGCCGACCCGATGACGGCCTACGAGACCAACTTCGTGCCCCAGGGCATCGGCGCCGACCTCATCGCCACCATCGAGGGCTTCTCGCGCACCGACGTCGACGCCTTCGCCGCCGAGTCCCAGGCCCGTGCCGCCAAGGCCCAGGCCGACGGCCTGTTCGACCGCTCGGTCGTCCCGGTCCGCGACCGCAGCGGCCTGGTCGTGCTGGACCGCGACGAGTTCATCCGCCCCGGCACCACCGTCGAGACGCTGGCCGGGCTGAAGCCCTCCTTCGCCGCGATCGGCGAGGCCGGCGGCTTCGACGCCGTCGCCCTGCAGAAGTACCACTGGGTGGAGGCCATCGACCACGTCCACCACGCCGGGAACTCCTCCGGCATCGTCGACGGCGCCGCCCTGGTCGCCATCGGCAACCGGGAGACCGGCGAGCGCTACGGGCTGCGGCCGCGCGCCCGGATCGTCTCCGCCGCCGTCTCCGGCTCCGAGCCGACCATCATGCTCACCGGTCCCGCGCCCGCCACCCGCAAGGCGCTCGCCAAGGCCGGGCTGACCGCCGCCGACATCGACCTGGTCGAGATCAACGAGGCCTTCGCCGCCGTCGCCCTGCGCTTCATCCGCGAGATGGGCTTCTCCCCGGAGCAGGTGAACGTCAACGGCGGCGCGATCGCCCTCGGCCACCCGCTGGGCGCCACCGGCGCGATGCTGATCGGCACCCTCGTCGACGAGCTGGAGCGGCGCGAGCTGCGCTACGGCCTGGCCACCCTCTGCGTGGGCGGCGGCATGGGCATCGCCACCGTCGTCGAGCGCGTCTGACCCCGTCCTCCGCCCTCCTCCTCACCTCCTCCGGAGATCCGAACCCATGAGCGACACCACCACCATCCGCTGGGAGCAGGACCAGGACGGCGTGGTCACCCTCGTCCTCGACGACCCCACCCAGTCCGTCAACACCATGAACGACGCGTTCACCGCCGACTTCGAGGCCGTCGTCGCCCGGCTGGCCGGCCTCGCCGCCGACGGCGGGCTGCGCGGCGTGGTCGTCACCTCGGCCAAGAAGACCTTCTTCGCCGGCGGCGACCTGCGGATGCTCTCCGCCGCCCGCCCCGAGGACGCCGCCGCCGTCTTCGAGAAGTCGATGCGGATCAAGCGGGCCCTGCGCACCCTGGAGACGCTCGGCAGGCCGGTCGTCGCCGCCGTCAACGGCAGCGCGCTCGGCGGCGGCCTGGAACTCGCCCTCGCCTGCCACCACCGGATCGCCCTGGACACCCCCGCGAGCCGGATCGGCCTGCCCGAGGTCACCCTCGGCCTGCTCCCCGGCGGCGGCGGGATCGTCCGCACCGTCCGGCTGTTCGGCATCACCGACGCCCTGCTGAAGTTCCTGCTGCAGGGCCGCCAGTACCGCCCGGTGCAGGCCCTCGAACACGGCCTGGTGCACGAACTCGTCGACACCCCCGAGGAGTTGACTGCCCGGGCGCGGGCCTGGATCGAGGCGAACCCGGCCCCCGTCCAGCCCTGGGACGTCAAGGGCTACAAGATCCCCGGCGGCACCCCCAGCACCCCGGCCCTCGCCGCCAACCTGCCGGCCTTCCCGGCCAACCTGCGCAAGCAGCTGGCCGGCGCCCCCTACCCGGCGCCGCGCAACGTGCTCGCGGCCGCCGTCGAGAGCGCCCAGGTGGACGTCGACACCGCGATGGTGGTCGAGGCCCGCTACTTCACCGAGCTGGCCTGCGGGCAGACCAGCAAGAACATGATCCAGGCGCTCTTCTTCGACCTCCAGGCGGTCAACTCCGGTGCCGGACGGCCCGCTTCGGTGGAGAGGCGGACGGTCCGCAAGGTCGCGGTGCTCGGCGCCGGCATGATGGGCGCCGGCATCGCCCACGTCTGCGCCGAGGCCGGCATCGAGGTGCTGCTCAAGGACATCACCGTCGAGGCCGCCGAGCGCGGAAAGGCCTACTCCGAGGGCCTGTTGGCGAAGGCGGTGGCACGCGGGCGCAGGACCGGGGCGCAGCGCGACGACATCCTCGCCCGGATCACCCCCACCGCCGAGGCCGCCGACCTGGCCGGCTGCGACGTGGTGATCGAGGCGGTCTTCGAGAACCCCGAGCTGAAGCACAAGGTGTTCCAGGAGATCGAGGGTGTCGTCGCGCCGGACGCGCTGCTCTGCTCCAACACCTCCACCCTGCCGATCGGCCTGCTCGCCGAGGGCGTGGAGCGCACCGCCGACTTCATCGGCCTGCACTTCTTCTCGCCGGTCGACAAGATGCGGCTGGTGGAGATCGTCCGAGGACCGCAGACCGGGGACGAGGCGCTGGCCCGCGCCTTCGACCTGGTCCGCCGGATCGGCCGGACCCCGATCGTGGTCAACGACTCGCGCGGCTTCTTCACCTCGCGGGTGATCGGCCAGTTCATCAACGAGGGCGTCGCCATGATCGGCGAGGGCGTCGATCCCTCCAGCGTCGAGCAGGCCGCCGCGCAGGCCGGCTACCCGGCCAAGGTGCTCTCGCTGCTCGACGAACTGACCCTCACCCTGCCGCGCAGGATCCGTGACGAGTACCGGCGCGCCGTCGAGGCCGCCGGCGGCGAGTGGACCGCCCACCCGGCGGACGCGGTGGTGGACCGGATGGTCGACGAGTTCGGCCGCCCCGGCCGCAGCGGCGGCGCCGGCTTCTACGAGTACGACGAGAACGGGGTGCGCGGCCGTCTGTGGCCGGGCCTGCGCGAGCACTTCACGCGGGCGGACGCCGCCGTGCCGTTCGAGGACCTCAAGGAGCGGATGCTGTTCAGCGAGGCCCTGGACTCGGTGCGCTGCCTGGAGGAGGGGGTGCTCACCTCGGTCGCGGACGCCAACGTCGGCTCCATCCTCGGCATCGGCTTCCCGGCCTGGACCGGCGGTGTCCTCCAGTACATCAACGGCTACCCGGGCGGCTCGTCCGGCTTCGCGGCCCGTGCCCGCGAACTCGCCGCCGCTTACGGCGAGCGGTTCGCGCCGCCCGCCCTGCTGGAGCGGATCGCCGCCGAGGGCGGCACCTTCGGCGACTGAGCCCGCAGGCCCCTCACCCGGGCGGGGCGGCCCGCTGCTCCTCGGCGGCCGCCCCGCCGGACTCCTCGCCCGACTCCTCGCCCAGCTCGTTGCCGAGCTCCTCCCGCAAGGACCGCTGGAACGCCGTGACCAGCGCCTGCGCCACCATCGGCTGGATGTGATCGGTCAGCGCCTTCATCCGCTGCACGTCGTCCGGCGCCGGCTCGCTCTCCCGGTACGGCTTCCACACCGTCTCCCGGAACAGCCGCTGCAGCTCCCGCGCCGTCGCCCGGCTGTGCTCCACCACCACCGCGCGCGCCGCCACCAGCGTGTCCAGCGGGATCGGCACGTCCAGGATCCGCACCCCCAGCGGCAGCAGCCCCGGGTCCACCCGGAACACCTCCGGGTCCGCCGTCCGCTCCAGCGCCCCCATCGCGGCCAGCCGGTCCACCTGCTCCTCCGACAGCCGCCGCCCGGCCCGCCGCTCCACCTCGGCGCGGCCCGCCTCCTCCGGCACCTCCGGCGTCCACGACGCCACCAGCGCCCGGTGGATCGCCAGGTCCAGCGGCGTGGTCCCGCGCGGCAGCCGCGCCAGGTACCGCTCGATGGCGGCCAGCGTCAGCCCCTGCCGCTGCAACTCCTCGATCAGCCCCAGCCGGTCCAGGTGCTCCGCCCCGTACCACCCGACCCGCCGGGCCCCCAGCACCGGCGGCGGCAGCAGCCCCTTCGTCCCGTAGAACCGGACCGTCCGCACCGTCACCCCCGCCCGCGCCGCCAACTCGTCCACCGTCAGCCGCACCTCCACCTCCGGCCTCCCGCCTCGTAGCAGCACCACTGTGACACCAGGAGTGTGACACCGCTGTCGCACCGGGTCCACGCCCCGAACGCGGGCGGGCCCGCGCTCCGGTGGGGATCGCGGGCCCGTGGGCGGCGGGTGGGTGTCAGGCGGCGAGGTCGGGGTGGTGGCGGCGGGTGACCTCGGGGTGGGCGCGGGTGTAGCCCTTCCACTCGTTGAAGCCGAAGTCGGCGTAGAGCGGGTTGGCCGGGTCCTGGGTGGTGCCGGGGGCGTGGTGGGCGAGCGGGAAGTCCAGCGGTTCGACGTGGGCGTCGAGGCGGGGGTTGTAGAAGAACGGGACGGAGTAGCGCTCGCGGGCGCCGGGCGGGCTGACCACGCGGTGGCTGGTGGCCTTGAGGTAGCCGTCGGTGGCGACCTCCAGCAGTTCACCGAGGTTGACGACGAAGGCGCCCTCCAGCGGCGGGACGTCCAGGAAGGAGCCGTCCGGGCGCTGCACCTGGAGGCCGCCGACGGTGTCCTGGAGGAGCAGGGTGATGAAGCCGTAGTCCTTGTGCGCGCCGACTCCCTGGGCGGCGCCGTCGGGTGCGGTGCCCGGGTAGCGGACCAGCTTGAGCCGCAGGTGCGGGTGCCCGGCGAAGGCGGGGTCGTAGAAGTCGGGGCGGGCGCCGATCGCGGCGAGGAGTTCGTGCAGCAGCGTGCGGGCGACCGCGCCGAGCCGGTCGATCCAGGCCAGTGCCGCGGTGCGCAGCTCGGGGAGCGCGGCGGGCCACTGGTTGGGGCCCTCCAGCCACCAGTACGGGGGCTCGCCGGCCGCGGGCACGTGCGGGGGCAGTTCGGCGCCGATGTCGAGCTGGTCGCGCCAGTCCCGGCTGCCGCCGGTGCGCTCGTCGCCGGTGCGGGTGTAGCCGCGGTAGTGCGGGGAGTGGAGGTTGGCGACGGCGAGGCGCTCGGCCTCGGGGAGGGCGAAGAAGGCCCGCATGGCGTCGGTGAGGGCGGCCGTCTCGGCCGGGGTGATCCCGTGGCCGACGAGCTGGAAGAAGCCGACGCCGGTGGCGGCGGTCCGCAGTTCGTCGTGCAGGCGGGTGCGGCCCGCCGGGCTGCCGCCGGCGAGCGAGAGGTCGATCACCGGAAGCGCGTCGACGGGGGCTTCGAGGGTGGGCTGGTGCTGCTGCGTCATGGGTGACATCCGCTGGGTCTCGTCCCGGCCGGCTCCGGTGGTGACCGGGAACGCCGGGGACGCGCCTGGTGCGGCGGCCGTGCCCGGGGCCGGGAGGGGGGAGCGCGGCCGCTGCGGGCCGCGCTGAGGGGAGGGGTACGAGGTTCAGCCGGAGCGTCGACAGGACATGCTGGTCACGCGGAGCAGGTCCACGTGGCGGCGGCGAACGAGAAGGAGCACCTCACCAGCGTAGATCACCCGTTCGGGTGCGGGCTGCGGAGCCCGCGGAGGCGGGCGCGCGCGGGTCCCGTCCACCCGCCCGCGCCCGCCGTGCCCGCCCGGCCCCCGGCGAGGCCGTCCGGGCGGTTCAGGAGGCTCAGGCGGGCAGCGTCGCCGCGTACGCCTCGATGGCGTCCCGCTGGTACTCGGCGAGCCCCGGGGCGATCGACTCGTACGCGGCCCGCCACGGCTCGTTCTCCACGCAGGCCCGGCCCATCGCCCGGAACTCCTCCGCGGAGACCGGCTGGATCGCGGCGAGCGCCCGGTACTGCCCGGCGACCTCGGCCCGCACCGCCGCGGCGTCGACCGGCTCACCGGCGGCCATCAGCTCGGCGAGCCGGACCATCAGCGCGGTGCGCTCGCGCTGCCCCGCCTCGATCTCCTCCGCGCTCAGCTCCGCGGTGACCCGCTCGGTGGCCTCGGCCAGCTCGGGGAACGCGCGCACGCCCTCCTCGTAGTCGGCGGCCCGGACTCCCTCGAAGAGGTTCTCGGGCCGGTTGATCGCGGTCATCGGCGTACCGTCCTTCCTGGATCGCTCCAGATCGGAGATCGTGCGGGCGACCGTGGCGGCCAGCGCGTCCAGACGGTCGCGCTCGGCGAGCAGCCGGCGGTGGTGGCCGCGCAGCGCCTCCAGCTCGTCCACCCGGGTGGCCAGGATCCGGCCGATCTCGGACAGCCCCAGGCCCAGTGCCCGCAGCACGAGGATCTGCTGGAGCCGCAGCAGCTCCGACTCCCCGTAGTAGCGGTGGCCGTTGGCGCCGACCCCGGCGGGCGGCAGCAGCGCGATCTCGTCGTAGTGCCGCAACGTCCGCGCCGTCACTCCCGACATCCGCGCCACATCGGCGATCGGCCAGCCGGCCATCCCGTTCTCCCTCACGTCTCTCACCGGGGCCGGTTCCTCCGGCCCTGCCCAGGACGTTAGAGGCTGCCGCTGCGGCAGCTTCAAGTCCGGACCGCCGTCGGCCTTGACCTGAAGCGGACTTGAGATCCGACGATGGTCGGCATGAACACCGACGCGAACACCACGATCACCGCGGGCCCGGCCCGCACCGGGAACGCCCTCCTGGACGCCGGCTCCGCCGAAGCCGAGATCGCCGCCATCCAGCAGGTGGTCGCCACCGTCCAGCACGCGCAGGCCAATGAGCTGGTCGAGGAGTTCGTCGGCCTCTTCCGCGCCGACGCGATCTGGACCACCGGCCACGGCAGGCTGCTGCGCGGCCGGGAGGAGATCGCCGAGTTCACCCGCACGGTGCTGCCCGGGGCCGTCGTGGGCAGCGGCAGCACGGCCGTGTACGAGGTGGTGCACGTGTTCTTCCTCCGCCCCGACGTCGCCGCCGTCAAGGTGCGCCAGCGCTACCTCGACGGCGGCGGCGGGCAGGTCGGGGAGGAGGGCAGCCCGCTCTACGTCATGGCCAAGGAGGACGGCCGATGGCTCCTCACGGCCTGCCAGAACACCGTTGTCCGGGGATCCTGATCCCTCTTCAACGCCCCTTCAGGTAGGCGGCGGCGGTCGCGCGGAGGTGGTCGTGCAGGCCGTCGTAGGCGCGGGTGCGGCCCAGGAGGGACTTGGGGAGCTTGGCGGCCATCGTGTAGTTGGTGTCGCACACGTTGGCGGCCGGGGCCAGGCCGGCCTGGCTGACCAGCTGGTAGGCGTCCAGCAGGTCCAGGCCGAGCAGGTCGGCGCTCCAGGTGACGAGGTCGTGCTGGCTGATCCGGAAGGCGTCCTCCAGGGGCCGGGCCGAGCCGGTGGAGATCAGGTGGTGGTCGCTCTCCAGGCGGGGCCAGGCCGGGCCGCCGCCCTTGATCAGGTCGACCACCACCGTGGTGCGCATCGCCGTCTCGACGGCCGTTCCGCAGACCTCGCCCTCGCCCTGGCGGGCGTGGCCGTCGCCGATGGCGAGCAGTCCGCCGGGCACGTTGACGCCGAAGTAGGCGGTGGTGCCGGCCCGCATCTCGGGCGTGTCGAGGTTGCCGCCGTGCGCGCCCGGGGTGATCGACATCAGGGTCTCCCCGCCGGCGGGCGCGACGCCGACGGTGCCGTGCATCGGGTCCAGCGGGAGTTCGGCGGTGAAGTCGCTGTTGCGGGCCCGGAACCGGCAGACGCCGGCCGCGGTGTCCAGCTCGTACACCCAGACCCGCTCCTCCAGCGGCGCGTGCAGCATCGCGGTGGAGTGGGTGGTGGTGAGCGCGCCGAAGTGCGGGAAGGTGCTGGAGACGCCCCAGTCGCGGGCCGGGGTGATCTCCACGAAGTGCACGGCCAGGGTGTCGCCGGGCTCGGCGCCGGCCACCGCGATCGGTCCGGTGACCGGGTTGAGGTAGGGGAACTCGCAGACCGCGCTCGGCAGGTCGGCGAAGCCGCGGACCCGGCCGCCGAAGCAGTCCTCGGTGGTCAGCTCGACCACCGTGCCGGGCTGGACGGTCACCAACGGGGTGCGTCCGCCGAAGGTGTAGGCGTAGTCCTCGGGCTTGGGCGAGAGGGTGACGACGTCGGGCAGGTTCACGGGGTCTCCTTGCCGGGGGAGGAATCGGGGGTGGCGTCGGAGGCCACCGCGGCGAGGTTCGGGCGGCGGCCGGACAGCAGCAGCCCGGTCAGGACGAGTCCGCCGATCGCCAGCCAGACGAAGCCGAGGCGCTGGGCGGCGATGTCCGCGTTCACGACCACGTACGCCAGGATCGCGAAGCCGATGACGGGGGCGATGAGGTGACGCCACCAGTCGCGGCTGCGGCGGCGGAACACGTAGTGCACCACCACGGACACGTGCAGGACGAGGAAGGTGGTCAGCGCGCCGAAGTTGACCAGCGTGGAGAGCAGCGTGATGCCGTCCTCGCGCGAGGCGGTGTAGAGGCCGAGGACGAGCGAGACGCCCGCGGTCAGCAGGGTCGCGTTCACCGGGACGCGGTGGCGCGGGTGGACCTTGGCGAGGAAGGCGGGCAGCTGGCGGTCGCGGGCCATCGCGAACAGGAGTCGCGAGGTGGCCGCCTGGGCGACCAGGGAGTTGGCGAAGCCCCAGGCGACGGCGGTCGCGGCGGCGGTGACGGTGGCGAGCCAGCCGCCGGCGGCGACGCGTGCCGCGTCGTAGAAGGCGGTGCCGTCCGGGTCGCCGTCGGCGATCAGCGCGGCCGGGTCCGGGACGAGCAGCGAGGCGATCCAGGTCTGCACGATGAACAGCGAGCCGGCCAGCAGCAGCGCGGCGATCATCGACTTGCCGACGGCCTTGGCGGAGTCCTTGTTCTCCTCGGAGAGGGTGGAGATGCCGTCGAAGCCGAGGAAGCTCAGCACCGCCACCGACACCGCGCCGAAGACCAGGCTCCAGGAGAACGTCTGGGAGTTGTAGACCGGGGTGAAGTCGAAGCCGCGGCCCTTGCCGGAGGCCAGCGCGGCCAGGCCGAAGCCGATGAACACCACCAGCACGACCAGCTCGCCGATCAGCATCGCCTTGTTGACCTTCGACGTCATCTCGACGCCCAGGTAGTTGACGGCGGTGTTCAGCAGCACGAAGCCGACCAGCCACAGCCAGACCGGCACCGCCGGCACCAGCGAGTTCATCGCCACGCCGGCGATCAGGTAGAGCAGGCCGGGGACGAGCACGTAGTCCAGCAGGATCATCCAGCCGGACAGGAAGCCGACCGGAGCCGCGATGCCGCGCCCGGCGTAGGTGTACACCGAGCCGGCCATCGGGAACGCCCGGGACATCTGGGCGTAGGACAGGGCGGTGAACATCATCGCCACCATGCCGAGCACGTAGGCGAGGGCGACCATGCCGCCGGAGCCCTGGAAGACGCTGCCGAAGATGCCGAAGGGGGCGATCGGGACCATGAAGACCAGGCCGTAGACCAGCAGGTCGGTGAAGCGCAGGGAACGGCGCAGCTCCTGTTTGTAGCCGTAGCTCTCGATGCCGGTGCTGCTGCCGGTCCCGGTGCCGGTGCCGGTGGGTGAGGCGGGTGCTTCGGACATGTGGGGGCTCTCTTCCGTGACGACCCGTGGCGGGGCGACCCGAGGTGGTGGGGAGACACTAGAGCCAGTTATTTCCAAATGGAAGGGATTTGCGAATCCAGTCCACATGGCGGGCACCGCACCCGGTGGGCATCGCACCTGGTGGGAGGCGCACCTGGTGGGAGGCGCTACGGCAGGACCGTGAACCCGAGTCCGTCGGCCCGCGCCAGGTGCACCCCGTCGCGGGCCGGGCCCAGCGGCGCCCGTGCCCACGCCCGCCGCACCGCCGCGCCGTCCCCCCGCAGCAGCCGCGCCGCCGACCGTCCCAGCCCGCCGTCCGCGACCAGCTCCCCGCGCGCGGCCAGCGCCGCCAGCAGGTGCAGCCCGTCGTACAACCCGACCGCGTAGGCGTCCAGCACCGGCGCGTACGGCCCGAACACCGCCCGGTGCTGCTCCGCCAGCCGCATCCGCCGCTCCTCCGTGAGCGAGACGAACGACGGCATCACGGCGTACAGCGTGCCGGTGCCGTCCCCGCCGTACGCGAGCAGGCTGTTCTCCTCCAGCGCGACGGACAGCCGCACCAGCCGGCGGTCCAGCCCGGTGCGGCGCAGCGCCCGGTTGAACCGGACCAGGTCGGCGCCGATCAGGCTCAGCAGCAGCGCGTCCGCCCGCTCCGCGCGCAGCGCGTCCAGCAGCGGCTCCAGCGTCCGGTCCGCCGTCCCGAACGGCAGGTGCCGCTCCAGCACCACCCGCGCCCCGGCCCGGGCCACCGCCTCCCCGGCCGCCCGGTGCATGGCGTACGGCCAGATGTAGTCGTTGCCGACCAGTGCCCAGCGGCGCAGCCGGTGCCGCTCGGTGAGCCGCTCCACCACCCCGTCCAGCTGGCGCGCCGGGTCCGCCCCGGTGCAGAACACGCCCGGCAGCCGGGCCCCGCCCTCGTGCGGCGGCGTGTACACGTACGCGGTCCGCCCGGTGGTGACCGCCTCCAGCGCCCGGTGTACATCGCTGGAGTGGCAGCCGGCCACCGCGTCCACCGCCCCGGCGTCCAGCAGCAGCTCCACCTCCCGGGACACCGCCGCAGGCGTGCCGCCGCCGTCCACCAGCACCAGCTCCAGCGGCAGCCCGCGCACCCCGCCGCCGGCGTTCACCTCGTGCGCGGCGAGCAGCGCCCCGTCCAGGGCCGAGGGCCCGGTCAGGCCGAGCGTGCCGGACTGCGGCACGACCAGGCCCACCCGCAGCGCCGGCGCCTCCCGGGGGAGGTACCGCGCGTCGAGTGGCTCCAGCAGCTTCACGTCGGCGGTCATCGCTTGCGAGTATCGTCATGCCAGCCGATCCGGCCAAACGGGACCGAACGAGGACCGAACGGCCGGAACCGGCGACCGGGACCAGCGACGGGGAAAAGAGACACGGCCATGACACCACCAGCCACCACCCCCGCCACCACTCCCGAGGCCGTCTCCATCGACCAGCCGCTGCTGATCGAGCTCCTCACCGTCGCCCAGCGCCGCCTCGCCCGCGACCTCGCCGCCCGCCTGGAGGCCGAGGGCTGCACCCTCGACCAGTGGCGCGTCATGCGCGCCCTCGCCGAGGGCACCGGCCGCTCGATGGGCGAGCTCGCCCAGGCCCTGCTCATCCCGCAGGCCAGCCTCAGCCGCATCGTCGACGCCCTCACCGAGGCCGGCTGGGTCTACCGCCGCCAGGACGAGCGGGACCGCCGCCGCGTCACCGCCCACCTGTCCCGCGTCGGCCACGCCCGCCTCACCCGGCTCGACGCCCTCGCCGCCGCCCATGACGCCGCCGTCCGCACGGCCTGCGGCAGTCACGACCCCGGCCCGCTGCTGCGCCACCTCACCGGGGTGTAGCCGGTACGGCGACCGGCTACACCCCGGTGAGCCGCGGTTCAGCCGTTGTGCGTGCCCTGCTTGCCGGGCACACCGTGCTCACCCTGATCACCGTGTCCGCCGTGCTCGCCGCCCGCCGCCGCGGCGTGCGGGAACGGGCAGCCGCCGGAGGCGGACCCGGTGCCGGCCTTCTCCTCGAAGGTCCCCAGGTCGCTGATCCGATAGCCGTACGGATACCCGGGGTAGCTGCGCACCTGCCAGCCGTCCCGCCCCAGGTGCGGCCTGCGGCGCGGCGGCAGCAGCCGTACGAAGCGCCCGCGCAGCCGCATCCCCTCCCGGACGGCGCGCCGCAGCGCGGCCGGCGGGGCCGGGTAGCCGAACGCCTCGCGCAGCGGGTCGTCGAGCAGGCAGAGCGAGGAGATCCGCATCGACGGCCGCAGCGGCGCCGGGTACCAGGAGACCATCAGGCCGAGCGTGGCGTCGGAGACCGCCCGGCTGCCCGGGTCGAAGGCGAAGTGCTCGCGCTCGTAGTCGTCGAGCAGCCGCTCGAACTCCTCGTACGTCTCCGGTACGCCGCTCAGGCCCATGTGCCGGCCCAGTTCGCGGTAGTAGTTGACCGAGGCCCGGATCTCGTGCGGGGACAGCCGGCGCCAGCCGTAGTCGTCCATCCAGCGCTTGGGCGTCACCACGAAGGTGGCGAGCACGTACCGGAAGTCGTCGTTCGTGATGTCGTACCGGCGGTGCATCTGGTTCATCCGGCGGATCGCCTCGCGCCCCTGGGAGGAGTCGAAGCCGTGCTCGATCACCGCCTCCAGGATCAGCGTGGTGTCGTCGTAGCGCTTCTGGGCGCGGCCGGTGAACTCGCCGGTCCGGGCGAGCAGTCGGCCGATGCTGGGGACGGCGTAGGTGCGGTAGAGCGCGAAGCTGAGCGACTGGGTGTAGTCCCAGGGAAACTCGTACCAGCTGCTGATCCGGTAGATCTCGGTGAACTCGGTCTCCGGGTCCATGCGCTGAATCTTCTTCAGCCAGTCGTATCGCTGCACGGATCCCGACCCTAGGGGCCGTCCGGGGCCCGGTCAACGGCGGCGCTTCCCGGGGAGCCGCTCACCTTCCCCCCGGAGTTTCCGCCGGGGACGTCGGGATCGCGCGGCCCAGCGGGAGGAGGTACTGGATCGGCTCGTCGAGGTCGTCGAGCGAGAGCAACTCGTGGGCGAGGTCGTCGAAGAGCCCGCCCAGGGGCGTGGTGCCGAGGCCGAAGGCGGTGGCGGTGAGGAGGAGGTTCTGCGCCAGGTGCCCGGCCTCGACGAGGCCGAGACGCAGCGCGCGCAGGCCGTAGCGGCGCCGCAGGTGGCCGAGGTCGAGGTGGATCGCCAGGACCGCGGGCGCCTCGTCCACCATCAGCGCCTGCGGGTCCGAGGCCGGGCGGGAGAGGTAGTAGGAGAGGGCCTTGAGCTGGTCCGGTTCGGGCGCCGGACCGATCGGGCGCAGGCAGCGCAGCGTCGGGACGCAGTGGTAGGTGCCGGCCGGCAGGCCGTCGACGGCGAGGGCGAGCAGCCGTACCCGGACGGCGTGCATGCCGCCCGCGCTGGGGTAGGGGCGGTCGCCGGTGGGGCGGTTCGGCGCGCAGGCGGACCAGAGCAGGCCGCCCAGCTCGCCGGCCGTGAGCGGACCGGTCAGCCGGCCCCGGGTGGAGCGGCGGCCGAGCAGCGCGTCGGCGAGGGAGACGGCCGGCAGCGGGTCGGCGGGCAGCGGCACGTCGTGCGGGGACGGCCGCGGCGCCTCGACGGGCGGCACCTCAGGCAGCGCGGTGTCCTCGGGGCGCCCGATCTGGAACTTGCTGCGTTCCAGGTACTGGAAGTCCGGGGCGTCCGGACCCTGGGGGAAGAAGCCGAACGGCCGGTCCGTCTCCAGGAGCGTCCGGCCGGCGAGCCGGCAGACCGCGCGCTCCTCGTCCGGCCCGACCCCCAGCCGGTTGAACAGCATGTGCAGCTGCGAGGCCCACACCTGGAAGAGCTCTTGCCCGGACGCCTCCGGCGCGCCGGACCGCATCCGGGCGGCGGCCTCCACGACGTGGGCCGACCAGTCGCCGAGCCAGGGCGCGGCGGTACCGGTGTCGAGCGCCTCGCGCAGGGCCGCGGCGCGGCGGGCCAGGGTCTGCCGCTGCTGGGCGAACACCGCGTTCACCCTGCTGTGCACGGCGGCCCCGGGCAGCGGCCGGAACTCCGTCACCCAGCGCCAGGAGGCGGAGTGGCGCCGCAGCCAGCGGGCGGCGGCGAGCTCGTCCATCCCCAGGGCGTGGGCCGTGGTGTGCGCCAGGTCCAGGGCGGGCGACAGCCGGGCGCCGGGGGCCGGGCCGAGGGCGCGCAGGGCCCGGACCGCGGTGCGGGTGGAGTGGGTGAACAGCTCCTCGGCGACCGGCAGCAGCGCGGGCCCTCCGTAGCGCTCGGTCTCCGGTTCGTACGGGACGGCGGTGACCTCCCCGTGCCGGGCCGCCCACGGACCGTCCGGCGGGGTGCGGAGGGAGGCGAGCCGGGTGAACTCCTTCGCGAGGGTGTCCGCGCGCCCGGCCGTCCCCCGGAAGCGGATCCGCAGGTGCGGGCCGCCCTCGCCGTAGCGGATGAAGAACCAGCCGGGGTCCGCGTCGCGGTCCATCAGCGGCGCGAGGTCCTCGGTGACGAAGGCGTCGGTCTCGTGGGCGGGCAGCGGCAGGGCCAGGTGCAGGCTCTGCCAGGGGGCGGCCGGCGGCTGTCGGGTCGTCATCGCGTCCTTCCCGGACGGCAGGGGAGTCGGGCGGGGGAACCGGGCGGTTCGGCGGGTCAGGGGAACGGGTGCGGGTGCAGCGGCAGGTCCTCGTGGCGCAGCGGGCGCGGGGTGCGGCCGAGTCGGTGCGGGACCTCCAGCAGGCGGGGCAGGCCGTGGGTGCGCCGGTTGGCCTCGCCGAAGGTCATCGGGAGCGTCCCGGGGACGATCACCTTGGCGCAGTACAGCCCGAGCCGGTCGCGCACGCCGGGCTCGTCCTGGCGGACCACCACGACCTCCAGGCCCTCCCCGGCGAGGCGGCCGACCGTCCGGTCCAGCAGGGCCGTCAGATCGCCCACCGGCTCGGGGGCGCCGGGCCAGCGCTCCTGCCACGGCACCGGGGGCGGGCCGGTGAACAGGAAGTCCAGCCGGGGCTGCGCTTCGGGCAGGGTGTTGAGGCCGACGTGGTCGTCCAGCACGACGACCAGTTCGGGCCGCTCCAGCATCGCGCGCAGGCGCCGCCGGTCGCGGGCACTGCCGTCGGTGGTCGGGCGGCGCGGTTCGTCCTGGACGTTGGTGACCACCTCGGCGACGGCGGAGCGGATCGCCGTGCGCGGGTCGTGGTGGGCGCCGGCGGCCAGGAAGACGCGAGGCGCGTCGGGGTGCGTGCCCCGGTAGCGGCAGAGGGCGAGCACGGCCGGGACGCCGAGGTCGTTGGTGGCGTCGAGCAGGGTGAGCCGGTAGCCGAGCAGCTCGGCGCGGTCGGCGAGGTCGGCCGTCTCCGGGTCGTCGAGGGGGACGGTGACGGCGGGCAGCGGGGTGCGGGCGTACCAGGCCATCAGGAAGGCGTCGCGTTCGGCGATCTCGAACAGGCCGTACAGCGCGGCCTCCTCGGGACTGTTGCCCAGGCCGCAGCCGTTGGAGGACTCGTGCGCCACCCGGGGGCGGTCGCGGTCCGGCGGGTCCCAGTAGACGAGGTGCTCGGGGACGGCGACCGGGCGTCGGTGGGTGAGGGACCAGCCGTGCACCCAGTCGAGTTCCAGCTCCGGGGTGAAGGGGACGGTGGTGCGGTCGGGGTGGTCGCCGGGGTCGGGCAGGCCGAGCCTGACGGGGTCGAGGACGGCCTCGGGCCCGCGTGCGGCGACCAGCTCGGCGTAGGAGGCGCGCAGGGCGGTGCGGCGGCCGAGCGGGCGCATGCCCGCGAGTCGCTCCACGCCCTCGAACAGGGCCACGCGTTCGCTGGAGCGGAAGTCCGTCGAGCGTCCGTAGCCGCCGTCCTCCTCCGCCCGGCCGTCGGTGACCAGGGCGCTGGTGAGGGCGAAGGCCGAGTCCTCGGTGCGGTAGAGGCGGCGGACCGGGCCGAAGCGCTCGTCGTGCAGTTCGGCGCGCAGCCGCTCGGCGGTGGTCCGCTCGTTGGCGCCGCGCAGCACGGCGGGGTCGGGCAGCGGGCGGGGCGTGCCGGGCAGGCGGGCGGCGTCGGGGGAGTCCTCGGGGAGCGGGTGGCAGACGGCGCAGCCGCCGACGGGGCGGACCCGGTGGGTGGACCAGGTGGCGCGGTCGCCGTGGACCAGGTGGACGGTGGCGTGGGTCGGGCCGCCGACGGTGCCGCCCGGGCCGGTCCCGGTGGGGGCGTCGGTGCCGGCCGGGTCGTCGGTGCCGGACCGGTGAACGGGGTCCGCCCGGTCGTCGGCTTCGGCGAGGTCGGCGGCCAGGGCGAGCACCGCCTCGGAGAACGCCGGGGTGCCGGTGCCGGCGAGGGCCAGGGCCGGGCTCTGCCAGGGCACCCGGCCGCCGGCGCTGGCGAGCCGCTGGAACTCGGTACAGCTCAGGCAGGCGGGCGAGCCGGGGTGGAGGACGGGCCCGATGACGGTCAGCGCACCGTCCTCGCGCACCGGGACCAGCCGGACGGGGTGTGCCAGGGCGTGCCGGCTGAGCCGTTCGGCGAGGCCGAGGGTCCAGGCGGTGAGGTGGACGAGGGCGGTGCCGCTCGTGGTCGCGAGGGCCTGCTCGGGGTCGAGGACGGGTGGATCGGTGGCGGTCACCGGCGGTCTCCCACGGGCACGAGGACGGTGAAGCCGCAGCCCGCCAGGGCGTCGGCCGGTGGGTGGGCGGCGGCGGTGCGGGGCTGCCAGGGAGCGGTGCGCAGTCCGGTCAGAGCCTGCAGCGCGGTCTGCAGGTCCGCCTCGCGGTCGGCGAGTTCGGCGAGCCAGCGGGCGGTCCAGCCGCCGTCCATCCAGTCGGCGAGCGGCCGTCCGGCGGCGGCCAGCGGGGCGGCGGCGCCGTCGAACACGGTGTGGTGGACGCGGGCCGGGCCGAGGTCGCGGGCCGCCAGCCGGGTGAGGGCGCCCAGGGCGGCGACGGCGACCGCGTCGGCGGCGGTGGCCTCGACGGCCGGGCTCCCCTCCGCGGTGGCCAGGAAGGCGGAGCCGGCGAGCCGGCGGACCGTGAGGTCGGCGTTGCGGCCGAGGCGCCGGGCCAGGGCCGCCGTCCAGTGCCGGGCCTGCGGGTGCTCGCGCCACCGGGCGCCGGGCTGCGCCTCGTCAGCGGTGGAGGCCGCAGGGTCGGCGAGTTCGGCGAGGGCGGCGCGCCGCAGGGCCCGGCCGAGGGCGTGCGCGGGCCCGGCGCCGACCGTGACGCGGGGCGCGGCACCGGCCGTACCGGCGGCACCGGGATCGACGGCCGCCAGCTGGAGTTCGGCGGCCCGGACGGCAGCCGCCAGCCGGGCGAGGTCGGTCCGGGCGGCCCCGGCCACCAGCAGCCCGTCCGGCGTCCGGCAGGTCGCCAGGGCGGTGGGCAGCTGCGGAAGGTCGCCGGGGGCGGGCGCGTCGAGCACGCCGAGCAGCGGGTCGCCGAGCGCGGCGACCCGGCGCAGGGCCGCGTCGAGGTCCTCGGGCGGCTCACCCGCCGGTCCGGGCCCCGCCGCCCAGGGGCGGTGCTCGGCGTGCGGCGGGCGGGTCCCGGCGACAAGGACGGCGGGGCGGCCGGGGAGCAGCCGGGGGTTGTCCGCCGGGTCGCCCGGGTCGGGCAGACCGGCGACGGCGCACAGCAGCCGCTGGGCCGTCGCGGCGGCGAGCAGCGGCGGAAGCGTCCTCGGGGCCGGACCGTCGTGGCCCCGGGCGGAGTCGGGGTGCAGCCGCTCCGCGAGGGCGGCGAGATCGGCACGGGTGCGGGTGGGATCGGCGGGCGCGGTGACGAACCCGCCGTCCGCTCCGCACCGCAGTCCGACGGCCACCGGCGGTTCGCCCGCGACGACCAGGACCTGTCCGGCGGGCAGCGAGGCGTCGGCGACGACCGTCGGCCGCGCCCCGCCCCGGGCGAGCGCGCGTGCCACCGCGTGGGCCGTCCCGTCGTCCGGGTCCGCCGCGGCGACCACCGGGCGCGCGGCGGCGAGGGCCGTCGCCGCCGCGCCGGGGTGCTCGGCCACCGAGCCCGGCCAGGGCGGCGGTTCGGCGTCGTCGAACCGGTCGACCAGCAGACCGTGCTCGCGCAGGCGGGCGGTGACGGTGGCCAGTGCCGCCTCCAGCTTCGGGTGTCCGGCCATCGGATGCGGCTGTCCCGTCGCGGCTCCGGGCCGTCCCGCGTCCGGCTCCGGCCGCGCCGGGTCCGCGTCGGCGGGCGGACCGTCGGCGAGCCGCGCGGACAGGACCTCCCACAGCGCCGGCAGCGAGCGGCTGCCCTCCAGGGTGAGGCTGGTGCGGCGGCCGCGCAGGTGCAGCCCCTCCCGCAGCGGGGTGACCGCCACGCCGGGGCGCAACCGCGGCCGGCCGGCGGCCGGTTCGGCGGTCATGCCGCCCCCTCGGCCCGGGCGATCACCGCGCCGATGTGGTCCTGCCACCGGTGCCCGGTGAGCTCGGGCACGGTGCGCACGACGAGGTGGGCGGCCAGGTAGCGTTCCAGCGGCCGGACGTCGCAGATCGCGAAGAGCCGGTACAGGGCGTTGGTGGTGGTCCGGTAGATCAGGTAGTCGGTGCGGTTGAACAGCGTGCCGTCGGGGTCGCTGCGCGCCACCATCCGGTGGAACTCGCTGTAGCGGGTGCGCAGGCCGAAGTCCCAGCGTTCGGCGACGGCCGGGTCGCCGAGGGCGAGCGCGCGGGCCCGGTACTCCTCCCGGTGGCCGGAGAGGTCGGCCCCGGCCGCGAGCAGCCGCTCGGCCCGCTGCCAGGCCGTCGCCGACCAGTGCGCCCAGTCCCGCTCCCAGCTCCGGATGTCCCCGGCCGTGACGCGCCGGACCAGCTCCGTGACCGCCGGGCCGCCGCGCTCCCCGTGCCGGTCGAAGGCGGCGCGCAGGCGGCCGTCCGGGTCCTCGTGGACGAGGAAGTCCTCAAGGTGGGAGAGGAAGGAGTAGTGCCCGCCGGCAAGCCCGTCCGGATGGGTGCTCGCGTGCGCCGCCAGCGCCGTGACCACCAGCCGCACCCGGGCCTGCGCGGTGTCGCCGTGCTCGCCGAGGAACCGGCAGGCCGAGGTGACGGACGGCAGCCCGGCGCGCATCAACTCGTCGCGCAGCGCGGCCGGTTCGTCCCCCAGCAGGGCCCGCAGACCGGCCTGCGCGGCCGGCTCGACGGGAGCGACCCGGACGGTGTTGTCCGGTACCAGCGGGCCGTACGGCGGCGCGATCAGTTCGGCCCGCCCGGCGACGGCGGCCTCGGCGAGCAGTCGCTCCTCCGTGCGGTTGTCGACGGAGGGGTGCGCGGCCACCCACGCCCGCAGTGCCTCGGAGGACTCCTGTGCCACGGCGGCCACCCGCTCGGCCGGTCCCTCCAGCCGCAGCCGCAGGTGCGGGCCGAACCGCCAGTGCCGTTCCACGTGGGCGCGCAGCCCGCGCTCGGTCGCCCGCCGGGCCAGCGGAAGGACGGCCTCGCGCAGGGCGGGCGCCTTGGTGGGCCGGTAGTAGTACAGGATCACGTCGACGGCGGATCCGGGCGTCCGCCCGCTCGCGGGCCCGGTGACGGGTCCGGGCGGGGGCTCGGTCAGGGCTTCGGGCAGGGCTTCGGGCAGGGGGTCGGTCAGGGGGTCGGGCAGGGGTTCACGCGCGGGTTCACTCATGGGCTCGGTCATCGGGCGACTCCTCGGCGGCGCACCGGCGGTGCGGAGACGGGGCGGGCAGGGGGACGGGCGCGGTGGCGGTCCGGGCCCGGCGGTAGGTCTCCGCGACGAGTTCGACCGCCCGCGTCGGCTCGGTCTGTCCGCCGATCAGGGGCAGCGCCTCCTCCAGCACGACGCCGTGCGGGTGGCGGGCGAGCCACCGGTCCAGGTGCCGGAGGTGGAGCGGATTGCCGAGGTCGACGGGCTGGGGCTTGGACGCCCGCAGCCGGTCGAGGAGGGCGTCGACGGCCGCGCCGTCCTCGGCGGGCCGCGTCAGGGGGTGGACGAAGAGCTGATCGGGCAGGCCGAGGCGGGCGCGCCAGCGGGCGACGGCGGCGACCGGGACGCGGTCCGGGCCGGGGGGACCGGCGGGGTCGGCGGCGAGGTCGGCCCGCAGGGCGTCGACGACCCCGGCCGGGAGGAGCCAGCGGCGGCGGGCGAGGACGACGTGCCGGTGCCGCAGCCGGGGCGTGCGGGTGACGGTGCCGCCGGGCGCGGGCAGCGTCGTGCGGGGCAGCAGCGGCTGGAGGACGACGGCGCCGTTCGGGTGGTCCGCGAGCAGCGGCGCCAGCCGTTGGGGCAGCAGGGCGGGGGAGAGGAAGCCCAGGTAGAGGACGTCGAGGTACTCGCCGGTGGAGCGGAGCCGGAGCCGCAGCTGGTCGCCGTCGACGTCGTGGACGAGATCGAGGTCCGCCTCCGCGAGGGCGGACCACCGGCGGTCGGGCCCGATCTCCTCGGGGAGCAGCAGCGGGTGCAGATTGGCGTTGAAGCCGCCCACCGGCCGGATCTGGGCGGCCCGCGCGTCCGCGCCGAGGCCGTCGCGGACCTGCCGGGCGACCTCGGCCGAGGCCTGCGGCGCGGTCGCGTCGAGGAACCGGCTGGTGAAGCGGCCCCAGCCGCCGTAGATGTGGTTGACGCACAACAGGCCCTCGGACGGCTCGCGTTGGACGAACCAGGAGTAGCTGAGCGGCCGGGCCGCCGTCCAGGCGGGCAGTCGTCCGGCCAGGGCGCGCACCCGGTCGGCGGGCAGGACGACCTCGCCGTCCAGTTCGGGCAGGCCGATGAATTCCCGCCGCAGGGCGGCGATGTCATCGGGGACCGGGGCGTCGGCCCAGGCAGCGTTGATCTCGGCGCCGAACTCCCACGGCGTGGTGCAGACGCCGCCGGTGCCGTACCGGGCGACGAAGCGGTCCCGGAAGGCCGGCCGGGCCAGCTGGCCGTGGTCGAACAGCTCGGCCAGCGCGGTGAGTTCGGCGAGCACGGCCCGGTCGGCGGCGTTCAACCGGGGGTGCGGCGGGTCGGGGGTGTGGACGTCCTCGCTGAGCACGGTGACCGGCACGGTCTCCCCGGGGAGGGGCCGGCCGGCGTCGGCGAGCAGGTCGCGCCAGGCGGCGGCCAGGGCGGCGAGCACCGCCGGACGGCGTTCCGGGGGCGTGGTCGCGTAGGCGGCGGTGTCCTCGGCGAGCCGGCGCAGCGCGCGGGCCGTCGCGGCGTCCTCGGGCCAGGCCCCGAGCCAGGCGGCGAGCCGTTCTAGCGGGTCGGGGTCCTGCGGGTCGACCGGGTCGGTGGGCACCAGCAGTCCGGCGTCCAGGAGCCTTTCGACGAAGCGCGGTACCGCCGGGTCCCCGGCGGGGCGCCCCAGGGCCTCGGCGAGCCGGGCGGCGAGCCGCTCCGGCGGGTCGGGGGTCTCGGTGAGGGCGGCGAGCACCGCCAGGTACGGCCGGGCGTCGAGTTCCACCTCGTCCTCGCGCGTGACCAGGAGGCGGCCGCCGACGAACACCGGCCGCGTGCGCTGGTAGTGGGCGCGTCCGGCGTCGACGCGGGCGGCGCTGGTCATCCGGTGCGGCAGGCTGCGGGCGCGCCGGGGTTCGTCGAGCAGGCCCTGGACGAGCGCGCCGACCAGGGCCCGGTTGACCCGGACGACCGCCCGCGGAGCCGGTTCCGCCGTGTCGCGGCGCGGTTCCTCCGAGGCCCAGCCGACCGCCGTGAACCAGGACAGCGGACTGGTCTTGCAGGTCGCCCGCAGCGTGTGGCGCAGGACGGCGGCCTCCTCCTTGCGGGCCCGGCCCGACGGTCCGGCGTCCGGGTCCGCGGCGCGCACCACCGCACGCAGCAGGTCGGCGCTGCCCAGGGCGACGGCGCGCCGGAACGCGGGCTCCCGGCAGAGCCCGGCCAGGGCGGCCCGTTCCGCCGTGAGTGCCGCCGGCAGGGCCTCCGTGAGGTCGGCCAGCAGCCGGGCGCGATGCTCCCGCAGCTGCAGCCACTCGGTGAGCCGGGGGATCCGGGCTGGCAGGTCGCCGAGCCGGCCGAGCTGGGCGGCGCGCGGCGTACGGCCGTTGTGCAGGTCCCTGCGCAGCGGCAGGACGACCCGCCGGTGGAACTCCTCGTCGTGGCCGCCCCGGCTGGCGTAGAGATCGTCGCCGAGTGCGGACCGCAGGGCGGTGTCGGCGGCCTCCGCGCCGGTGAGCCGCGCCAGCAGGTCCCTGACGAGCGCGGACGGCGCGGACTGCGGGGCCCGGGCGAGCACGGTGGCGCGCACCAGCGCGTACGCCGCGGTGGACGCCCCGTCGGGGGCGGCGGCCGGCGGCGCGGGCGCCGGGACGGCCCGGAAGGGGGCACGGCTGGGCACGGCGGGCGACCTCCGGAAGCAGGTAGGGGAACCCGGCGCGTTCCGCGGCGGAACGCGCCGGGTCCTGTGATGGTTCGTCACCGCTCAGTGCCTCATGGCACCACTCACGACCGCGACGCTCAGTAGCGCGTGCCGGGCGTGAGGATGACGCTGGTGTGGGAGGACGAGTTGCAGGAGGTGGAGATCGGGCCGGCGGAAGCCCCGCCCTCCGGCAGAGCGATGCTGTCGTGCAGCGCGGTGATGGTCAGTTCGCCCAGGTCGAGGTCGTCGAGGTCGAGGTCGTCCTGCAGGTGGTCGGACATGGAGGTCTCCCGAGGAGGATCGATGGGTACCGACCCGATGGAGCGTCAGAGCGGGTCGGTGGTGCACATGGTGGGCTGGACGCACAGCGACGAGGTCTGGCAGGAGCACGAGCCGTGCGACGCGCGCCGTTCTCCCCCTGCGCGACGGTGTCGCGCAGGGGGGTGACGGTCGGCTCGCCGAGGTCGAGGTCCTGGAGACCGAGGTCGGTGGACATGTCGGACATGATGTGCTCCCCGGGCGTGCAGGACGTACCGGGCAGAGGTGCGGCCTGCGCCCGGGCGCACGTGTGCCCGAGCGGATGGTGCCGGTGTGCCTGGTGGTCCCCCGTGGGCGCCCGGCTCGGATCGGATCGATCACGCCCGGGTGCCGCCCCTTCGCCGAGTCTAGATCGCCACGCGGGCCGCCGAGAGGACGCCTCGACCACATTGGCCGGTAAGTCGCCCCGGTCCGCGGTGCCGACCGCGCGGGGCCGGGTCGCCGTGATGCCCGGTTCGTCCGCATGCGTAGGCCCCGGTGCCGGTGGCGCCGGCGGCTCGCGCGCCGGCCCGCGGCGCGGTCCGGCGGGAGGGCGGTCGACTGCCGCGCTCATGAAGAGGGCAGCTCGCCCCCCTCTGCGGCTGCCGACAGATCCCTCGCCCGGCCTTCACCCCTGTCGCCCTGCGGAGGGTCGACGTGACCGGGTCCTCGCGAAGGAGGGGTCGAACCGGACCTGTCCGGATTTGATCGGCCACCCCGGCCGCCGCGGGCCGGGTCAGTGTCTGAGTGACCGTCAAATCTCTTGATGGAAAGGCCCGATGGGGCAAAACCGGGTGGATGTCCGGGAACGGTGTGGGCGCCGCGCCCGATCGGCCGACCGCCGCGGCGAGTGGCCGATCGCCTTCCGCCCGGAGCGATCAACCGTCCGCTCAGAGCGATCAATCGACTGGGCCCGGCGCGGCTGGGCAGGTTGCCGCCATGACGACCTCCTCTCCCCCCGCCCTCCCGGACTTCTCCGGCGACGTGGCCGCCTACTACGCCGAGTACCGCCGGGGCTATCCGCCGGCCGCCCTCGACGCCCTCGCCGACACCTTCGGCCTGGACGCCCACCCCGGGATCGGGGACCTCGCGCTCGACCTCGGCTGCGGCACCGGCCAACTCGCCCTGCCGCTCGCCGCCCGGGTGCGGACCGTCATCGGCATGGACCCGGAGCCCGACATGCTCGGCCAGGCCCGGGCCGCCGCCGGGCGGGCGGGCGTGCGCAACGCCCTGTGGCTGCTCGGCACCGACGCGGACGTCCCCGCGCTCGCCGGCCTGCTGCCCGGCGGGCGCCCGCTCGGCGTCACCGTCATCGGCAACGCCCTGCACTGGATGGACCCCGGGAAGCTGTTCGGCGCCCTGCGCCCCCTCACCCGCCCGGGCGGCGGCGTTGCCGTGGTCGCCAACGGCGCGCCGGTCTGGGCCCAGGACACCGACTGGTCGCAGGCCCTGCGCGTCGCGCTGGAGGCGCACTTCGGCTTCCCGGTGACCGCCTCCTGCGGCACCGACGACGTCGAACGCGGTGGCTACGCGGCCGCGTTGGCGGCGGCCGGCTTCACGGAGGTGCGGGAGGAGGTGATCGCGTACGAGGACGCCCTGACCCCCGACCAGCTCCTGGGCACCCTCTACTCCGCGATCCCCGCCCCGTCCCTCCCGTCCCCCGCCGAGCGCCCGGCCTTCGCCGCCCGTCTGCGCGCCGCCCTCCCCGCCCCGCCGACCCCGGCCGGCTATCCGGAGCACGTCCGGGTCGCCCTGCTCACCGGCCGGATCCCGGGGTAGGGCGCCCCCGGCCCGGGCGGGAGCCGGCTCAGCCGAGCTCGTACGTGAAGGTGTACGGGACGGGGGACTCGCCGGGGTGGTAGAGGTAGCCGCCGGTGCCGCGCAGACCGGTGAGCTCGCCGGTGGCGCTGCCGGGGACCACCTCGAAGGTGCAGCGGACGGTGCCGTCCTCCTCGAAGGTGCCGCGCTCCTCCACGGTGAAGCCGCCGGTGCGGCCGTCCAGCCGGCCGGTGAGCTGCTGCAGGCCGGTGAAGGTGCCGGTCTTCTCGGTGGCGTAGAGGAAGACGTACTCGCAGACGGTCGCCGCCGCCTCGATGCCGCCGGTGAAGGCGTTGACGACGGAGGCCCGGGCCAGCCGGGGCAGGGTCTCCGCCGGGCCGATCGGGGTCTCCGTCCAGTCGGCGTAGCCGAAGCCGCCGGTGACGGTGGTGGGAGCGCTCATGGTGGTTCTCCGGATGGTGCTCGGGGCGGCGCACGGCGGTGTGCCGAGCGCTCGGTGACCACCCTGGCGCCCGTACCTGACATCTTCTGTCAGGTACGGGCGCCAGAATGGGTCCATGCGCGCCGACCGGCTCCTCGCCCTGCTCCTCCTGCTCCAGAACCGCGGCCGGATGACCGCCGGCGAACTCGCCGCCGAGCTGGAGGTGTCGGTCCGCACCGTCTACCGGGACGTCGAGGCGCTGGCCGCGTCCGGTGTGCCGGTGACCGCCGACCGGGGGCCCGACGGCGGCTACCGCCTGATGGACGGCTACCGCACCCGGCTCACCGGCCTCACCGACGCCGAGGCCGACGCGCTGTTCCTCACCGGCGCCCCCGGACCGGCCCGCGACCTCGGCCTCGGCGCCGTGCTGACCACCGCCCAGCTCAAGCTCCAGGCGGCGCTGCCCGCCGAACTCGCCGACCGCACCCGCCGCGTCCAGGACCGCTTCCACCTCGACGCGCCGGCCTGGTTCCGCGACGCCGACCCGGTCGACCACCTGGCCCCGGTCGCGCGGGCGGTCTGGGAGCAGCGGGTGCTGCGCGTCCACTACCGGCGCTGGCGCGGCGAGGTGCACCGGGAGCTGCACCCGCTGGGCCTCGTCCTCAAGGGCGGCATCTGGTACCTGGTCGCGGCTGCGGCCGGTGCCGCGGCTGCGACCGACTCCGGTGCCGACTCCGGTTCGGCCGGTGCCGGTTCCGCCGAGTCGGCCGCCCGCACCTACCGGGTCTCCCGGCTGCTCGCGGTCGAGGTCGCCGACGAGACCTTCGAGCGCCCCGCCGGCTTCGACCTGGCCGCCCACTGGGCGGAAACCGCCCGCCGGCTGACCGCCGCCCTCCACCGGCAGACCGCCCGGCTGCGGCTCTCCCCGGAGGCCCGCAGGCTGCTCCCGATGCAGTTCGGAGCCGCCGGCGCCCGGGCCCTGGCCACCGCCGGGCCGCCCGACGCCGACGGCTGGGCGGAGGTCGACCTCGCCGTCGAGAGCACGACGGTGGCCGTCGGAGACCTCCTGCGGCTGGGCCCCGAGGCCGTGGTGCTCGGCCCGCCCGACCTGCGCGAGGCCGTCGCGGCCGCCGCCACCGCCCTGGCCCGTCGCTACGCCTGAGCCTTCCGCCCCACCAGGGCAGCCTCCCGGGCGGCGCCTTCGACCCGGTCCCGGTGCCCGGCCCACCAGGCCTCGTCGCCGGGGGCCGTGTTCGCCCCGTCCCGCCGCTGGCCGGTCGCGCCGTCGACGAGTTCGCGGACGATGTCGGCGTGCCCGGCGTGCCGCTGGGTCTCGGCGGTCATGTGGACGAGGCCGTGGTGCAGCGTCACCTCGGAGCGAGCGCCCCACGGCACCCGGCCGACCGCGTCCAGCGCCAGCGCGGCGATCGTCGCGTCGGCGTGCGCGCAGGCCGCGCGGTACCCGTCGACGATCTGCTCCCGGCTCTCCTCCGGGGTCGCCCAGAAGTCGGAGTTCGGCTCGGCGTCCCCCGTGATCCACGGCCGGGGCGCGTCGAACGGCCGCCCGAAGGCCTCGCCGAAGTACATCGCCTCCGCCGCCGTCGCGTGCTTGACCAGCCCCAGCAGATTGGTGCCGGTCGGCGTCAGCGGCCGCCGGATGTCGTACTCGGAGAGCCCTTCGAGCTTCCACAGCAGGGCGTCCCGGGCGTCCTGCAGATAGATGAGCAGGTCCTTCTTGAACGCTTCGAGCGTCTTTGGTGTCTCTTCGGTCATGACGGTCAGTCTGCCGCCGCCGCTTGCGTCCTTCACCACCTTTTCCGACCGGCTCTTCCGACCGGGCCGGGACTCGGACCAGGGCTCGGATCGCCTCTCAGGCCGCGGAGTTCGTCGGCAGCAGACCGCGCTCGCCGAAGACCTTCTTGGCGACGAAGGTGGCGTTCAGGGCCTTGGGGAAGCCGCAGTACCCGGCGGAGTGCAGCAGGGCCTCGGTGATCTCGGTGGGCGTGAGGCCGACGTTGAGGGCGGCGTTGAGGTGGACCTCCAGCTGCGGCTCGCAGCCGCCGAGCGCGGTGAGCATGCCCAGGGTCACCAGCTGCCGGTCGCGCGGCGACAGTCCGGGCCGGTCGTAGATCTCGCCGAAGCCCCAGGCCACGACCTGGTGGGCGAGTTCGGGGTGGATGTCGGCGAGCGAGTCGATCACCCGCTGCCCGGCCTCGCCGTCGACGGAGGTGAGGACGGCCAGCCCCCGATCGAACCGCTCCTGTCGCGTGGTGGCGACGTCGTCGTTCCTGCTGGTGCTCATGGGAGGTTCTCCGATCGCTGGTCGTGCGTGGTGCGTCGTCCCGTCGAGGCTATGAGTTGGAGTTCACTCGAAGTCAAACCCTCCCACCCCGGCCGCGGCGGTGCCGCTCCACCGGAGCTGAGCAGCGGGAATGCCGGTGGTTATCATGCGGACGGGGGAGTTGTACGGACATGGGGGAGTCGATCGATGGACCGGGAGGCGCGGCCGGGAGGGCTGCGGTTCGAGGTACTGGGGCCCGTGCGGGGCCTGCGGGACGGGGTGGAGCTGGCGCTCGGTTCGCCGCAGCAGCAGGGGCTGCTACTGGCCCTGCTGTTCCGGGCGGGCCGGCAGGTGTCCGGCGCCCAGCTGATCGACGACCTCTGGGGCGAGGATCCGCCGGCCAGCGCCCACGGTGTCATCCGCACCTATGTGCACCGGCTGCGCCGGGTCCTCGGGCCCGACGTGCTGACCTCGCTCGGCGGCGGGTACCTGCTGGTCGCCGACCCCGAGGGCCTGGACACCGAGCGGTGCGAGGCGCGACTGGCCCGGGCGCGGACGCTGCGCGCCGAGGGGCGGCACGCCGAGGCGGCGGCCGTCCTGCGGGCGGCGCTGGAGCTGTGGCGGGGCGAGCCGATGTCCGGGGTGCCCGGCCCCTACGTGCGGCGCCAGCGCCGGGAGTGGGAGGAACGCCGGCTCGCGGTCCTGGAGGCGTGTCTGGAGGCCGAGGGCGAGGGCGGCCGGTCGGCGGAGTCGGTCGCCGAGCTGACGGCCCTGTCCGAGGAGCACCCGCTGCGCGAGCGCCTCGTCGAGCTGCTGATGCTCGCGCTGTACCGCTCCGGGCGGCAGGCGGACGCGCTGGAGGTGTACCGGGCGGCGGACCGTCGGCTGCGCACCGAGCTGGGCGTCGCCCCCGGCCCGGGGCTGCGGGAGCTGCACGGGCGGATCCTCGCGGCGGACGAGACCCTGGCGGCGCCCGCCCCGGTGGCTCCGGCCGCTCCCGCGCCCTCGGCGTCCCCGGTGGCGGCGGGGTCACCGGCCGCCTTCCCCAGGCCCGACCAACTCCCGGCAGCCGTGGCCGACTTCACCGGCCGGACGGCGGAGGTCGAGGCGGTGCGGGCCGCCCTGCGGGAGCCGGGCCGGGTGCCCGTGGCGGCGGTCGCGGGCATGGGCGGGGTCGGCAAGACCGCGCTCGCCCTGCACGTCGCGCACGGCCTCGCCGACGAGTTCCCGGACGGCCGGCTCTACCTCGACCTGCACGGCGCGGACGGCCGTCCGACCCGCCCCGAGGAGGCGCTGGCGGTCTTCCTGCGCTCCTTCGGCGTCCCCGGCGAGGCGATCCCGGCGGACCCGGCCGAACGGGCGGCCCGCTACCGGTCGTTGCTCGCCGGGCGGCGGGTCCTCGTCCTGCTCGACAACGCGCGCGACGCCGAGCAGGTCCGGCCGCTGATCCCGGGCGGCGCGGGCTGCGCCGTCCTGGTCACCAGCCGGACCCGGATCGGAGCGCTGCCCAACGCCCGCTTCACCGAACTGCCGGTGCTGCCCGCCGAGGAGGCGGTCACCCTGCTGACCCGGGTGGTCGGTGCCGAGCGGGTGGCGGCCGAGGCTCCGGCTGCCCGTGAACTCATCCGGCTCTGCGGGCAGTTGCCGCTCGCGGTGCGGATCCTCGCGGCGCGGCTGGCCTGTCGGCCCGGCTGGAGCGTCGCCCGACTGGTGGAGCAACTGGGCGGCGAGCGCTACCGCTTGGACGCGCTGCGCAGCGGGGACCTCGCCGTCGATTCCTCGTTCCGTTTCGGCTTCGACCTGCTGGACGCCGAACAGGCCCGCGCCTTCCGGCTGTTGGCCGTCCCCGAGGTGCCGGACCTGTCGGCGGCGGAGGTGGCGGCGGTCCTGGACCGGCCGGAGCCGGCGGCCGAGGCACTGGCCGAGTCCCTGGTGGACTGCTCGATGCTGGAGGTCGCGGCGAGTCCCGACCGCTACCGCTACCACGATCTGCTGCGGGCCTTCGCCCAGCGGGTCGACCGTTTCTGCCCGGGCGGCCCGCGCGATCAGACGGAGGTCGACGGCGAGCGGGCGGCCGCGCTGGCCCGGCTGGTGGGCCACCACCACGCGGGGGTCGCGGCGGCGCCCGGCTCCCCGGCGGCGCGGGCCGCGGCCCGGACCGCCGGGGACTACGTGGCCGTCGGGGCGCTGGTGCGCCAGTGCGCGGAACTCCCGGACCGCTCCCCGGGGGCGGCACCCGGCCTCGACCGGCTCGCCGAACTCCTGCTGGACGTCTGCCTGTCGGCGGACTCCGGGCGCGCCACCCGGCCGCTCGGGCACGCCGCCGGCGCCCTGCTGCGGGCCGCCCTGGAGGAGAGCGACCGAACCACCGAGGCGCGGGCGCGCCTGGTGCTCGGCCGGCTGCTGGCCGAGGTCGGCTCCGCGTCGTCGGCCCTCGCCGAGCTGCTCCGGGCCCGTGACCTGTGCACCGCGCACGGACTGCCGCAACCGCTGCTCGCGCTCACGCACGGTTCGCTCGCCGCCTGCTTCGTCCAACTCGGCCGCCCGGACGAGGCGGTGGCCGGGTTCTCGGCCGCCGTCGCGGTCTGGCAGCGGATCGGCGACCGGCGCGCCCTGGCCGCCGAACTGCTGGAACTGGCGGGCGCGTTCGCCCGGCAGGGCCGCTTCGGCGCGGCGGGCCGGGTGGTCGACCAGTCCCTGCTCATCGGCCACGACCTGGCCGACCACGAGCTGGAGGCCCGCGCCCGTGACTCGCTGGGCTCGATCGCCCACGACCTCGGCCGCCACGACCAGGCGGTCGCCCACCGGCGGGCCGCCCTCGCGCTGACCGACCCGGACGACCACCGGCGCACCGGCCGGATCCTGCTGCGGCTCGCCGAGTCGCTGCGCGCGGCCGGGCGGGGCCCGGAGGCGGCCGAGGCGGCGGAACGCGCGGTCGACGCGCTGACCCTGGACGGCGACCACCGGGGCCGCGGCCTGGCCCTGGCCGCGCTCGGCGACGCCCTGGCGGACCACCCCCCGGGCGACCCGGACCGCGCCCGCGCCTGCTGGGCCGAGGCACACGGCATCCTGGCCCCGATCGGCTCGCCGGAGGCCGAACGTCTGGCCCCGCTGCTCGGCGCCGGCCACCTTGCGGGGCCGGCCCGCCGGCGCTGGCCGTCCTGGCTCCCGGCCTGAGCCTGCGGGTAGGTGCGGCCGGGCGTTGGGGGCGGGGGCGGTTCGCCGGAGGCCGGGGGCTGGTGTCTCTGCTCGGCCTCGGCGGCCACCCGGCGGGACCTTCCTGGCTACCGGCCTGGGTCTGCGGGGGAGCGGTCGGGCGGTGGGGGCCCGATTTGCCCGGCGGAGGCGGAGCGTCCGGTGCCTCTGCTCGGCGCGGCCGTCCCCGCCCCCGGCTCGTGCGGACGGCCGGGGCCGACCGTCCGCACAGGGGCCGGTCAGGCGGCGGAGACCGTCCACACCTGGTCGGCGGTGCCCGCGCAGGTGCGGACCGTGGCGGGCACGCCGGGGCCGACGGCGGACAGGCAGCGCCGTGAGTCCCGGGCGACGGTCACCACGTAGCCCCCCGGTACCGGGAAGAACGACCAGACCTGGGTCGCGGCGGTGGCGGGGGGCGCCGGCCGGGACGCCAGCTGCGTCTGGGCGCGGGCCTCCTCCAGGTTCAGGACCTTGGAGTACTCGGTGGCGCCGTTGGAGAGGGCGTAGCCGCCCTCCGTGTACGGGGTCAGCTGCCAGACGCCGCCGGGGCCGCCGTCGTCCGAGGACAGGACCACCGGGTTGCCCGGCCGGTCGAGCGAGGCCTGGTCGTACAGCACGGCCCCGCCGTTGGACAGCCGGGCCAGCGGCGGCATCGGTTGGCCCGGCTGGGTCGGGGGCTTGATGGGCGGATCCGTCGGGATGGTGCCGGGCGGCGGCGGCGGGGGCGGCGAGGCGGTGTACGGCGGAGGGGAGGCGGTGTAGGTCGGTTTGGGCGCGTAGGTGTAGTCCGGGGCCGGGGGCACGGTCCGCGAGGGAGCGGCGGTGTAGGCGGGGACACTCGGCGGCGGTGGGGCGGCCGTGTAGACGGGGCCGCCCGGTGTCGACGGCTGTCCGGGCGCCGGTGAGGGGCCGGACGGAACGGCCGGGCCGCCCGGGGCCGGGGAACCGGCGGGGGCGTCCGGGCCCCCGGGGGCGGGCGCGGCGGCCGGAGGGTTCGCGGGGAAGCCCGGCGCCGCGCCGTCCCGGCCGGTCGGACCGCCCGGGGCACCTCCGCCGCCCACGGTCCCGCCGCCCGGTATCTCCCCACCACCGACCGCTCCGCCGCCGACGGTCCCACCCTCCGGGAGCGGTGCGCCCGGGACCACCGGCCCGGTCGGCGACGGGGCCCCGGACGCGGTCGGCGCGTCGGGGGAGGGGGACGGTGCGCCCGCCTCGGGGAGCAGGCCGACGGGGGCCGTCAGCGGTACGCCCGACACCGCCACGTCGGCCGTCCGGGAGCGGACCGGCTCCCCGGGCCGGTGCAGCACGAGGGCCGCGGTGGCGGTGGCGGCGCAGCAGAGCGCGGTCGCGCCCGCCACGAGCAGGGTCCGGCGCCGGCTGCCGAACAGCGCCGCCCGCCACCCGCCCGTGCGCCGCGGCGACGGCGCGGCAGCCCCGCCCCCGTCCCCGCCCCCCGCCGCGACCACCGGCCGCGCCGCCGATCCGGTGGACCGGAGCGCCGCCAGCGCGCCGGTCGAGCGGACCACCGCCGCCCAGGACGGCCCGCCCGCCGGGCCTTCGACCGACTCGCCGGCGAGGGCCGCGACGACGGCCGCGCCCATGGCGGCGGCGTCCGGCCAGCGCAGGGCCGGGTCCTTCGCCAGGGCCCGTTCGACCAGGGCCCGGACCGGGGCGGGGACGTCGTCCGGCAGCGGCGGCACGGGGTCGGTCAGGTGCTTGAGGATCAGTTCGAGGGCGGTCTCGCCCTCGAACGGCAGCCGTCCGGACAGGCATTCGTAGAGCACGACCCCGAGCGCGTACAGGTCCGCCGAGGCGGTGACCGTGCCGGTGGAGGCCTGTTCGGGCGCCTGGTAGGCGGCGGTGCCGAGCACCATCCCGGGCACGGTGAGCCGGGGGTCGCAGCCGGGGCGGGCGATGCCGAAGTCGGTGACGACCACCTGGCCGTCGCCGCGGATCATCAGGTTGGCCGGCTTGACGTCCCGGTGGACGATCCCGGCCTCGTGGGCGGCCTGGAGCGCGGCCAGCACCTCCAGTGCCAGGCCGAGTGACTCCGGGACGGTCAGCGGGCCCCGCCGTTCCAGCACGGCGCTCAGCGGCTCGCCCTCGATCAGCTCCATGACCAGGTAGGCGACCGGGTGGGCGGCGGGGGCCTGCGGCGCGCCCCAGGAGGGGACGTCGTCGGCGGTGCGGCCGGGCCCGAAGTCGTACACACCGACGATGCCGGGGTGCTGCACCCTGGCCATCACCCGGGCCTCGTCGTGGAACCGCTCGGCGAAGCCGGGCTCGTCCAGCAGCGCGGGTTTCAGGACCTTGACGGCGACGCGGCGGTCGAGTACCTGGTCCCGGGCGAGCCAGACGTCGCCCATCGAGCCGCCGCCGAGCCACTCGTCCAGACGGTAGCGGTCACCGAGCGTGGTGCCACGCATGATTCTCCTCGACCTCGTTTCATCGTCGCGACCGCCGCCGGGGCCGGGCGGGCCCTCGGTCGCACCGGCAGACCCTGCCAGCCGGGGATAAACGACGGCTTGGCGTGCGCACTGAAACCCCCCGCCCGGGCGCCAACATTCCGTTCAACGGACTATCGACACCCTACGTGCGGCGGGACGGTGACGCGACATCAGGTCCTGGCGGTCTCCATCCGGACGAGGGTGGGCCGCCGGTGTCGCCGCGGTCCGGCGCGCATGCGGACGCCCCCTTCCGGTTGAGCACGGAGAGTGACCGGGCGGAAGCGGACGATTCGGACTTGAATCTTTGCGAACGGATGTTCGATCCTGGGGGTGTGCCCGTTTTCGAATCTGTTTTCGAATCCACCGTCGAGCGGAAGCCCGAGCTCCGACCGGTGGCGTCGACCGCTGCCCCCGCGCGGGGGCTGCTGCCGGTGGTGCCCGCGCTGAGCGGGCTGCTGCCGGAGGGCGGGCTGCGGCGGGGCACGGCGGTGTCGGTGGCGGGTGGGGACGCCGGGCTGCTGCTGGCGCTGGCCGCCGGGGTGCGGGAGACCGAGGGCGGCTGGGCCGCGGCGGTCGGGCTGCCGGACCTCGGGCTGGCCGCGGCCGCCGGGTACGGGCTCGACCTGCGGCGGCTGCTGGTGGCCGACGACCCCGGACCGCACTGGGCCGAGGTGGTCTCCGTCCTGGCCGGCGCCGTCGAACTGATCATGCTGCGCCCGGACGGCCCGGTCCCGCCGAACCTGGCCGCCCGGCTGGCCGCCGTGCTGCGCCGCAGCGGCTGCGTGCTGCTGGTGGCCGGGCCGTGGCCGGGGGCCGGACTGCGGCTGGGCGTGCGCTCCGGGCGCTGGTTCGGGCTGGGGGACGGGCACGGGCGGCTCACCGGACGGCAGGTGGAGGTGGTGGCCGAGGGGCGCGGATCGGCGGGGCGCGGGCGGACGGCCCGGCTCTGGCTGCCGGACGCGCACGGCGCGGTGCGGACCGTGGAGGAGGCGGTCGGCGCCGGGACGGTGGACGTGGCCGTGGTGGGGGAGGACGCGGTGCCGGGGCCCGGGGCGGGCCTCGACCGTATGGCGGTGGTGTGAGATGACCGGCGGCGAGGTTGCCGGGTTCACCGGGACGGGTGGCGCGGTCACCCCCCGGGTGCTGGTGGTGTGGTGTCCGGACTGGCCGGTGGTGGCCGTCGAACGCCCGGTGGAGGGGCGGGAGGGTGAGGAGCGGGACGTCCCGGTGGCGGTGGTCGAGGGCGGCCGGGTGCTGGCCTGCTCGACGGCGGCCCGGGCGGCCGGGGTGCGGCAGGGGCAGCGGCTCAAGCTGGCCCAGCGGCTCTGCCCGGCGCTGGAGCTGCGCGACCGCGACCCGGAGGCGGAGGTCCGGCGGTTCGAGCCGGTGGTCGCGGCGGTGGAGGCGTTCACCCCCCGGGTGGAGGTGCTGCGTCCGGGGCTGTGCGCGATCCCGGTGAAGGGGCCGGCCCGCTACTTCGGCGGGGAGGAGGCCCTGGCGGCGAAGGTCCAGGGGGCGGTCACGGCCGCCCTGGCGGCGTCGGCCGAGGCCGCGGCCGACGCCGCTCAGGCGCACCCGACGCACCCGACGGACGCGGAGCGGGCCCGGAGCCATGACGGCGACGGGAACGCCGAGAGCGACGCGGAGAGCACCGGGAACGGGACCGGGAGTGGCGCCGGCCTGGCCGCGGTCGTCCCGCTGCACCCCGCCGACGCCGAACGGCCCGCCGCCCGGCGCCGCACCGCCGGGGTGGACGAGCTGCTCGCCGCCGCGCCCGCCGCCCGGGACGGCGCCCGGGGCGGCTTCGCCCGCCCGCCCGCCTACCCGCCGGCCCCCGGCCCCGGGGCCGCCTCCCCGGCCGCCGCGCCGCCGCCGCCGGGCCGGGTCGGCGTGGCCGACGGCCTGTTCGCCGCCGTGCTCGCCGCCCGCGCCGGGGTGCTGGTCCCCGCCGGGCGGACGGCGGAGTTCCTCGCGCCCTACCCGGTGGCCGCGCTCGGCGATGCCGAGCTGGCCGAACTGCTGGACCGGCTGGGCCTGCCCACGGTCGGGGCGTTCGCCGCGCTGCCCGCCGAGTCGGTGGCCGACCGCTTCGGCCCGGCCGGCGCGGTGGCGCACCGGCTGGCCCGGGGTCTCCAGCCGCGCCCGCTGGTGCCGCGCACCGAGGGGCCGGACCTCTCCGTCGAGCAGCGCTTCGACCCGCCCGAGCCGCTCGCCGAACCGCTGGTGTTCGTCGCCCGCACCCTGGCCGAGCGGCTGCACCAGCGGCTCGCCGGGGCGGGGCTGACCTGCCAGCGGGTCGCCGTCGAGGTGGAGTGCGCCGACGGCCGGACGGTCGCGCGGCTCTGGCGGCACGAGGGCCGGCTCTCGGCGGCGGCGCTCGCCGAACGCGTCCGCTGGCAGCTCCAGGCCTGGCAGGGCACCGGCACCTTCGGCCGGGGCGGCGAAGCCGGGGGACCGCACGCCCCCGAGCCGGGCGGGTTCACCGCACTGCGCCTCGTCCCCGACGACCTCACCCCCGACCAGGGCCGTCAGCTCGCCCTCTGGGGACAGGCGGTGGCGGACGACCGGGTGGAGCGCGCCGTGGCCCGGGTGCAGGCGGTGCTCGGGCACGCCGGGCTGCGCCGGATCGAGCCGGCCGGCGGCCGGGGGCCGGAGGACCAGGTGGTCAGGGTGCCGTGGGGCGAGCCGTACGACCCGGTGGCGCCCGCCGACGCGCCCTGGCCGGGGCGGGTCGGCGGGCTGCGGGACGTCTGGCCGGCCGTGGTGCACCGCGTCCCGGTGCCGGCGGCGGTGCTGGACGCGGACGGGCGGCCGGTGACGGTGGACGGCCGGGCGGGGGTGTCGGCCCGGCCGTCCACCGTGGCGGTGCGCGGGCGGGAGCTGGCGGTGGACGGCTGGACCGGTCCCTGGCCGGCGGTCGAGTACTGGTGGGACCAGGCGCGCGCCCGTCGCCGGGCCCGGTTCCAGGTGACGGTGGCGGACGGGCGGGCGCTGCTGCTCACGGTGGAGGGGGGCGCCTGGTTCGTGGAGGCCGGGTACGACTGACGGCCGGTACGACCCGAGGGGGGTAGGAGACCAGCGAGAGACCGAAGGCACCACCCCGATGGGATTCACCAGTCATCCCTCCCTCCCCTGGAGCGAACTGCACCGGCGCCTGTCCGGCAGCGGCAGCGGCAGTGGCAGTGGCGGCGACGGCGGCGACGTCGTCGTCCCACTGCGCCCGGGAGCCGGCGACGGGCCGGACGGGCCGGCCGGACGCCCCACCGGGCAGCGGCCCGCCGGACCGCCCTGGGCGGAACTGCACGTCCACTCCGCCTTCAGCTTCCTCGACGGTGCCAGCGACCCCGAGGCGCTGGTCGCCGAGGCCGCCAGGCTGGGCGTCGAGGCCCTGGCGCTCACCGACCACGACGGCCTCTACGGCGCGGTCCGGTTCGCCGAGGCGGCCCGCGGCACGGGCGTGTCCACCGTCTTCGGAGCCGAACTGACACTCCGTCATGAGCGGCGAGGCGTCGAGCACCTGCTGGTACTGGCCCGCGACCCGGAGGGCTACCGCCGCCTCTCCGCCGTCATCGGCGCGGCCCAACTCGCGGGTGGCGCCAAGGGGAACCCGGTCTACGACTTCGAGGCCCTCGCCGGCGCGCACGGCGGCCACTGGGCGGTGCTCACCGGCTGCCGCCTCGGCCGGGTGTCCGCCGCCCTGGCCGCCGCCGACGGAGGCTCCGGCCCGGGCGCCCCCGCCGCCGACCCCGAGCACCAACTCCACACCCTCACCGAGGCGTTCGGCCGCGAGAACGTCCATGTGGAGCTGATCGACCAGTGGCTTCCCGGCGACGACCTGCGCAACGACGCCCTCGCCGCGCTCGCCGCCCGGCTGCGCCTGACCACCGTCGCCTCCACCAACACCCACCACGCGAGCCCCGCCGAGGGCCGCCTCGCCCAGAGCCTGGCCGCCCTGCACGACCGCCGCACCCTCGCCGAGGCGGCGGGCTGGATCAGCGCCTCCGGCACCGCCCACCTGCGCTCCGGCCGCGAGATGGCGGCCCGGCTGGCCCGCTTCCCGGGCGTCCGCGAGGCCACCGTGGACCTCGCCCGCGCCTGCGCCTTCGACTTCGCCACCCTGGATCCGGAGCTGCCCGGCTACCCCGTCCCGCCCGGCCACACCGAGATCAGCCATCTGCGCGAACTGGTCGCCCAGGGCGGCCCGGCCCGGTTCGGGCCCGGCAATGGCCCGGCCCGCCGCCAGCTCGCCCGCGAGCTGGACGTCATCGAGGAACTCGACCTGGCCGGCTACTTCCTGATCGTCCACGACATCGTCGACTTCTGCCGCCGGGAGTCCATCTGGTGCCAGGGCCGCGGTTCGGCGGCCAACTCCGCGGTCTGCTTCGCGCTCGGGATCACCGCCGTCGACCCGGTGCACTACAAGCTGCTCTTCGAACGCTTCCTCTCCACCGCCCGCGACGGGCCGCCGGACATCGACCTGGACATCGAGAACCGCCGCCGCGAGGAGGTCATCCAGTACGTCTACCGCCGGTACGGGCGCGAGCACGCCGCCCAGGTCGCCAATGTGATCACCTACCGGCCCCGGCTGGCCCTGCGCGACGCCGCCCGGGTGCTCGGTTACCCGCAGGGACAGGTGGACGCGTTCAGCCGGCAGGCGGACTTCCGCTCGCCGCCCGGCGCGGACGCCGTCGTCCCGGCCGACGTGCTCGCGCTCGCCGGACAACTCCACGGCCTGCCGCGCCACCTGGGCATCCACTCGGGCGGCATGGTGCTCACCCGGGAGCCGATCGCCGGGATCTGCCCGGCCGAGTGGGCCCGGATGCCGGGGCGCTCCGTGCTGCAGTGGGACAAGGAGTCGGTGGCCGGCGCCGGACTGGTCAAGATCGACCTGCTCGGCCTCGGCATGCTCGCCGCGCTGCACGACACCTGCGACCTGGTCGCCCGGCACCACGGTGAGCGCTACGACCTGGCGACCATCCCGGACGACGACGCGGGTGTGTACACGATGCTGCGGCGGGCCGACACCGTCGGCGTCTTCCAGGTCGAGTCGCGGGCCCAGATGGCCACCCTGCCCCGGCTCAAGCCGGACCACTTCTACGACCTGGTTGTCGAGGTCGCGCTGATCCGGCCCGGCCCGATCCAGGGCGGCTCCGTCCACCCGTACCTGCGCCGCCGCGCCGGGGTGGAGCCGGCCGGCTGCCCGCACCCGCTGATGGAGAACGCCCTCGGCAAGACCCTCGGGGTGCCGCTGTTCCAGGAGCAGATGATGCAACTCGCCATCGACTGCGCCGGGTTCACCCCCGCCGAGGCGGACCGGCTGCGCCAGGCGATGGGTGCCAAGCGCTCGCACGAGCGGGTCGCCCGGCTGCGCGATCGACTGCTCGGCGGCATGGCCGAGCGCGGCATCCCGGAGGAGGTGGCGCAGGACGTCTACACCAAGATCGAGGCCTTCTCCAACTACGGCTTCCCGGAGAGCCACGCGATCAGCTTCGCCTACCTGGTGTACGCCAGCGCCTGGCTCAAGTACCACTACCCGGCGGCCTTCACCTGCGCCCTGCTGGCCAACCAGCCGATGGGCTTCTACTCGCCGCTCAGCCTGATCTCGGACGCCCGGCGGCACGGCGTGCGGGTGCGCGGGGTGGACGTCAACGCCAGCGGCGCCGGGCCCACCCTGGAGCCATACCGGGGGCCGACGCCCAGGCCGCCGCTGACCGCGGGCAAGCCGCAGCCCGCGATCCGGCTCGGCCTGGACACCGTGCGCGGCATCGGCACCGCGCAGGCCGAGGCCATCGCGGCCGGGCAGCCGTACGCGGACCTGGAGGACTTCGCCCGCCGCACCGGACTGCCCGCGGCGGGCCTGGAGGCGCTGGCCGCGGCGGGCGCGTTCGGCTGCTTCGGGCTCGGCCGGCGGCAGGCGCTCTGGGCGGCGGGCGCGTTCGCGGGCGTCTCGGCGGACCTCATCCCGGGCACCACGCCCGGCACCGAGGCGCCGGAGCTGCCCGCGATGACCCCGGTCGAGGAGACCATCGCCGACCTCTGGGCCACCGGGACGTCCGCGACCAGCCACCCGCTCCAGCACCTGCGCGCCCACCTGGAGCGCGGCGGCGCGCTCTCGGCCGCCGAACTCCCGGACGTGCCGCCGGGGACGGCGGTGGTGGTCGGCGGCCTGGTCACCCACCGGCAGCGGCCGCCGACGGCGGGCGGGGTGCTCTTCCTCAGCCTGGAGGACGAGACCGGCCTGATCAACGTGATCTGCGGCCGGCCGGTCTGGGAGTCCCAGCGCCGCACCGCCCTGGACCGGGCCGGGCTGCTGGTCCACGGGCACGTCGAACGGGACCGGGGTGCCACCAACCTGGTCGCCACCCGGCTGACCCCGCTGCGGATCGGGCTGTGACGGGGTGGCCCGGCCGCCGCCTTTTTGGCCTCCCAAACCCCTTGCGGGCCACGAGATATGGCGAAGCCGCCGTAATGGCGCGATGCCCGACGGCGGGCGCCCTGGAGCGGGGCCGCGGGCTGCTGCTCCTGCGCGACGGCGGGAAGTGGCCGGCGCGGCGCAGTCGTGGGGGGTGCCTGCGCCGCGCCGGAGTCCGAAGTCCATCATGTGCCGACGAACCCTGTATATCGCTGAAACGTGTGGTTTGCCGTACAACCTGGACTATTTGACGAATAGTAGGCCGAATCGGTCGAGCCGCCGGATCGTCCTGGAATCCTGCCGCTCGCAGTGCGGATTCACGCCATTGATGGGCCAATTCCGGTATGCCTGAAGGGATTTCGGCCCGGTCGGGAATGCCGGCCGGAGTGCGTGGAAGCATCTGCCATGTGAAGCGTGACATGGCACAAACTCCCAGCACCTCCTGTCCTCGAAGGAGAGAACTCCGATGAAGCGTTTCGTTGCGTTCCTCGCGGTCGGTGCCGCGCTGTCCGGGCTCGGCGTCGCGGGCGCCACCCAGGCCACCGCCCGTCCCTCGGGCACCGCCACGATCTCGTCGACGACCACCTGCGGCTACGGCATCGGGACCCAGGTGTGCCTGACGCTCGACGGCCGCGTCGCGTCCGCCACCGGCTGGGTGGGATCGGCCGGCGGCCCCCCGCAGATGGCCTCGTTCGTACTGGATCTCGGCACCACGGCCGGCCACAGCCTGGACCGCGAGAGCCTCGGCGCCGTCGTGGGGTCCCGGGGCATCACGGTCGGTCCGATCGTGAGCACCGTCCCGTGCGGCGTGGGCATCATCGCGAGCTTCATCACCACCAGGACGGGCCAGCCGGTGGCGAGCGCGACGGTCACGGTGCCGGCCGTCTGCTGAGCCGCCGCCCGGTCGGTCCACCCGTCCGGGCCGGCGTTCATGCCGCCACCGCAGGGACGAAGCCGTGCCCCGGCCCCCGTCCGCGGTCCGGTGCGCGGCCGACCCGGTGACCGGCGTACCGGCCACGGAGGTTGCCGACGGGGAACCGGCCTCCGTGGTCGGCACACCTGGTGCGAGGGCCTCGCCTACCGCGACGACCCAGCCTCCCGGCCCGTCCCGGGCGGGCCCGCGAAGGCCTGGGCGATCGGCAGCCAGGCCGTCGCCACCTCGCCGACGGCGGTCAGCCCGAGGTCGTCCCGGTGCCGGCGCCGGGTGACCAACAGGCAGAAGTCCAGGGCCGGGCCGATCACCCGGTCCGCCGCGTCGGCCGGCCCCCACGTCCACGACCCGCCGTCCGGGGCGGTCAGCTCCACCCGCACCGGGGCCTGCGGAGCGGGCAGCCCGTGCACCGTGAACGCGAACCCCAGGGTCCGCACCCCCAGGTGCGCGACGTGCCGCAGCCGCGCGGTCGGCTCCCGGACGGCGCCGAGCGCGTCCGCCACGTCCTGCCCGTGCGCCCAGGTCTCCATCAGCCGCGCGGTGGCCATCGACGCGGCCTTCATCGGCGGGCCGAGCCAGGGCAGCCGGGCGTCGGCCGGCGCCGCCGCCAGCGCGTCCGCGAGCCGCTCCCGGCCGGCCCGCCAGCGGGCCAGCAGCTTGCCCGGCTCCTCGGCCGCCCCGCGCGCCGCGCCGTCCTCCACCGGGTCGGCGCCGGCCGCCACCAGCCCGCCGAACACCCGGCGGGACTCCGTGACGAAGGCCTCCGGATCGCGGGCGGCCAGCTCCGACCAGTCGTCCGTCCAGGCCAGGTGGGCGATCTGGTGCGCCACCGTCCACCCCGGCGCGGGCGTGTCCAGGGCCCAGCCGTCCGGCTCCAGCCCGGCGACGAGCCCGTCCAGCACCCCGCTCTCGGTCCGCAGGTCGGCCAGCAGGCCGGCCAGCACGGACGAGCCCTCGGGAACCTTGGGATCCACCATGGAACTCCCCTTCGTCATGCTCGGAAACCTGGGAAACATCGGAAACCCCGGCGGTCCGCAATGGTCCGCGATGGTGACCCGCCGGTAACCTCGCGCCCGCACCCTACGCCGCCGCGTGCGCCTCCACCCGGAACTCCGCACAACTCCCCGGGACACGCACACCGAACCCGTTCGCGCCCCCTCCCCAGCGCCGCGACCGCGTGTGACAATCGCGCGATGACGACCGCCCCGACCGCGTCGAAGAGCAGCGCCGAGGCCCCGGACGACCTCGCCGACCGGGCCGCCGAACTGGTCAGGGACGCCGTGCTCGGCGACCTCGCCCGCCGGGTGGTCGCCGACTGCGGCGCCGACGTCGGCCTGGTCGGCGTGCCCGAGCCGGGTGTGGCGGCGGCCGGGGGCGAGGGCATGGTGCTGCGGCACTGGGCCGGCACCCGGGCCGAGCTGCTGCACGACCTCCCGGTGCCGGCCGGCACCGGTCTCGGCGGCCGGGCGCTGGCCGAACGGGCACCCAGCTGGGCGCCCGACTACCGCGCCGACACCACCATCTCGCACCACTACGACGCCGCGGTCATCGCCGAGGACCTCTACGCGATGCTCACCGTGCCGCTGCTGCACGGCGGCACGGTGCACGGCGTGGTGTACGCCTCGCTGCGCGCGGTGGTCCCGTTCGGGGACGTCCGGATCGCCGCCGTGGCCAGGCTCGCCGAGGCCGCCACCCGGGCCCTGGCCGGGGCCGACGCCTGGCGTGGGACGGGGGTGCCCGCGGTGGGCCCCGCCGGTGCGCGAAGACCCCGGTGCGCCCCGCTCGCCCCGCTCACCCGGCGCGAGCACGAAGTGCTCCGCTGGGCGGCGACCGGCCGGACCAACCCGGAGATCGCCGCCCAGCTCGGCCTCACCTGCAACACGGTGACCGGCTACCTGAAGAGCGCCATGCACAAGCTCGGCGTCCGCAACCGCACCGAACTCGCCGTCACCGCCCGGGAGTCCGGCCTGCTCGACTGAACCCCCGGCCTGTGACGGTCAGTTGACCTTCCGCTCCCGCCCCGACCAGTAGGGCTCGCGGAGCCGGAACTTCTGCAGCTTCCCGGTGGTGGTGCGCGGCAGCGCGTCCCGGAACTCCACCGAGGTGGGCGACTTGTAGCCGGCCAGCCGCTGCTTGCAGTGCGCGATGAGATCGGCCTCGGTGAGCTCCGCACCCGGCTTCAGCACCACCAGCGCCTTGACCGTCTCGCCCCACTTGGCGTCCGGCACGCCGATCACCGCGACCTCGGCCACCGCCGGGTGGTCGTACAGGCAGTCCTCCACCTCGATCGAGGAGACGTTCTCCCCGCCGCTGATGATGACGTCCTTCTTGCGGTCCGAGATGGTCAGGTAGCCGTCCTCCAGCACGCCGCCGTCGCCGGTGTGGAACCAGCCGTCCCGCAGCGCCTCCGCGGTGGCCTCCGGCTGCTGCCAGTAGCCGTCCAGCACGACGTTGGAGCGCACCAGCACCTCGCCCTGCTCGTCCACCCGCACCTGGTTGCCGATCGCCGGGGCGCCCGCCTGCACCAGCTTCTCCGCCCGTCGCTCGGCGGGCAGTTCGTCCCACTCGGCACGGGTGCGGTTGACCGTCACCACCGGGGAGGTCTCGGTCAGGCCGTAGATCTGCATGAACTCCCAGCCGAGCTCGGACTCCATCCGCTGCACCACCGAGGTCGGCGGCGGCGCGCCGGCCACCACCATCCGCACCCGGTCCCGGCCGGGCACCGGGCCGTCCCACTCGGCCGCCGCGTCCAGCACCATCTGCACCACCGCCGGCGCGCCGCACAGGAAGGTCACCCCGTGCCGCTCGACCCGGCGCAGGATCTCGGCGCCGTCCACCTTCCGCAGCACCACGTGCTGCGCGCCCAGCCCGGTGAGCGAGAACGGCAGGCCCCAGCCGTTGGCGTGGAACATCGGCAGGGTGTGCAGGTAGACGTCCCGGTCGCTCGCCCCGAAGTGCAGGGCCATCAGCGTCGCGTTCAGCCAGACGTTGCGGTGGGTGAGCTGAACGCCCTTGGGGCGGGCGGTGGTTCCGCTGGTGTAGTTGATGGTCGCGGTGTCGTTCTCGTCGATCGCGTAGCGGCGCGGCGCGTTCCCGAAGTCGTACAGCAGCGCGTCGCTGTCCGCCCCGATCACGAACTTGTGCTTGGCGACCACCCCGGCCAGCGGCTCGGCCAGCTCCGGGTCGACCAGCAGCACCGAGGCGCCGCTCTGCTCGACGATGTACGACACCTCCTCCGCCTTGAGGCGGAAGTTCACCGGAACCAGCACCCGGCCGTGCCCGCTCACGCCGAACAGCGAGGTCAGCAGGCGCGCCGAGTTGTGCGACACGATCGCCACCCGCTCGCCGGGGCCGACGCCGAGCCGGTCGAGACCGGCCGCCTGCGCCCGCGCCAGCCCGGCGATCCGATGGTACGTCAGATCCGTCCAGGGTTCGGCGGGTTGCACCGGCTCGTCGACGATGCCGACCCGGTCGCCGTAGACCAGCTCGGCCCGGTCGAGGAAGTCCATCACGGAGAGTGGAATCTGCATGGGGCCCACTGTCCTCCGCCCACCGCCCCCTGCACACCCCCGATCGGGGGTGTCACCCGTCCGGGTCCCGCGGCCGGCCTCAGGCCCGGGAGGCGGCGGCCTCCGCCGCGCCGATCGCCGCCGCCAGCCGGTCCCGGGTCTCGGTCTGGGCGGCGATCCGGCGCTCCAGCACCGCCAGCCGCTCCCGGGCGATCCGCAGCGCGCCGGCCGACGGCGGCCCCAGCGTCTCGCGGTCCAGGCACCCCAGGAACGGGCGGACGTCCTCCAGGGTGAACCCGGCCTCCAGCAGCGCGCGGATGTTGCGCACCCGCACCACCGCGGCCTCGCCGTACACCCGGTACCCGTTGGGCGCGCGCCCGGAACCGATCAGTCCGGCCTGCTCGTAGTGCCGCAGCGCCCGGGCGGTCGTCCCCGTGGCCCGCGCCAGTTCGCCGATCCGCACCCGCCGGCCCCCCTCGCTCCGTGGCGGCGCTCAGCCGACCACCGCGCCCCCGTCCACCGGCAAGACTACGCCGGTCACGAAGGAGGCCTGCGGCGAGGCCAGTCGGGTGATGGCCCAGGCCACCTCGGCCGCCTCGCCGATCCGGCCGAGCGGGGTGTGCGCCAGCTGCCACGCCCGCAGCGCCGCCCGGTGTTCGGGGCCGATCCCGGCATGCATGGCGATCGGCGTCTCGATCGCGCCCGGGGCCACCGCCACGACCCGGATGCCGAGCGGTGCCAGCTCCACCGCCCAGCTGCGGGTCAGCGAGTCCACCGCGGCCTTGCTCGCGGCGTAGGCCGAATTCGTCGGCCAGCCGCGCTGTCCGACGGCGGTGCTGACGTTGACGATCACGCCCCGGCTCGCGGTGAGCGCGGGCAGCGCCGCCTGGGCGAGCAGGACGGGAGCCGTCAGATTGGTGGCCAGCAGCGCGCCGACGCCCTCCCGGGTGTAGCCGCCGAGCGTCGCGTGCGGGGCGATCCCCGCGTTGTTGACCAGGACGTCCAGCCGGCCGAACCGCTCCAGTGCCGCCCGGACGACCGTCTCCGGCCCGTCCGGTGCCGTGATGTCGGCGACTGTCGGCACGATCAGCCCCGGCGCCCGCTCCGCCGTCTCCGCCAGCGGCTCCGCCCGGCGTCCGACGGCCACCACCCGGGCCCCCTGTCCGGCGAAGGCCCGTGCCGTGGCCCGCCCGATCCCCGTCCCCGCTCCGGTGACCACCACCACCCGCAGCCCCTGTTCCCCTGCCCCGGTCACCGGCTCGTCCACCCGCGTCGTCTCGTTCATGCCCGCAACCCTCCAACCCTGCCGCCGGCGTCAAGGTCAAGCGCGGTCCCGGAGCGGAGGGGTCTCCTCCGGTTGGTCCGTCGGCGTTCCGCTGCTAGGAAGGGCGGCAGGAGATCCGTCCACGGGGGAGAGGCGCACCGATGACCGACCAACGTCCCGACAGCCTGTACGACGCGATCGGGGGGCTGGACGCCCTGCGGAGGCTGAGCAACACCTTCTACCGGGGCGTGCTCGCCGATCCGCTGCTCGCGCCGGTCTTCGCCCGGTTCACGCCCACCCACATCGAGCACGTCGCCGTCTGGCTGGCCGAGGTGTTCGGCGGCCCGGACCGCTTCACCACCGACCTCGGCGGCCACCGGGAACTGCTCCGCGCCCACCTCGGCCTCGCCATCACCGAGGAGCAGCGGCTGCGCTGGATGGAGCTGATGGCCGAGGCGGTGAACGCGGAGCTGCCCGAGGACGAGCTGTTGCGCCGCCGCGTCCTGGAGTACTTCGACTGGGGCACCAGGATCGCCGAGGACGTCTCCGCCTCCCCGGTCGGCACCGACCTCGGCGAACCGGGACCCACCCCGCGCTGGGGCTGGGAGGGCCTGAAGTGACGACCGTGCCCGCCGTCGCCGCACCGCGCGCCGAGGGGCTGTCGCTGCGCCCCTTCCTGCCGCAGGACGCGCCCGCCCTGCTCGACATCCACCGCGACCCGACGCTGCGCCGCTACATCCGCAACCAGGTGACCGACCTCGACGAGGCCGCCGGCTGGCTGGAGACCCAGGACCGCGGCCGCGCCGAGGGCAGTCGCTACTCCTTCGCCGTCCTGGAACGGGGCGTGCTGGTCGCCAACGTCGTGCTCAAGCGCGGTGCGCCGGGCAGCGCCGGATCCGAGGTGGGCTACTGGACGGCCGCCGCCGCGCGCGGCCGGGGCGTGGCCCCGCGCGCGCTGGCGGCGCTCACCGGCTGGGCGTGGGAGACCTTCGCCGCCGACGGGCTGGTCCGGCTGGACCTCTTCCACGAGGGGGACAACGCCGCGTCCTGCCGGGTCGCCGAGAAGGCCGGCTACCCGCTCGAGGCGCTCGTACCGGCCGCCCCGCCGCAGTACCCGCTCGACGGCCACTGGCACAGCCGGCCCGCCGGGGCCGCCGGATAACCGGTGGACCGGGGCGCCGATCGCCGTCAGAGTGGCCGCCATGGCTTCTCTTGTGCGACATGTGACGATCGACTGCGCCGACCCCTACACCCTGGCCCTGTTCTGGGCGCAGGTGCTGGACGGCACCCTGGCCGAGGACGACAACCCCGGTGACCCGGAGGCCGTGGTCGAGTCGGCCGGCGCCTCGCTGCTCTTCATCCGGGTGCCCGACGGCAAGTCCGTCAAGAACCGCGTCCACCTGGACGTCCAGCCGCAGGACCGCACCCGGGACGAGGAGGTGGAGCGCCTCCTCGCCCTGGGTGCGACGCTGTTCGAGGACCACCGCACCCCGGACGGCAAGGGCTGGGCGACCCTCACCGACATCGAGGGAAACGAGTTCTGCGTCGAGCGCAGCGCCGCCGAGCGGATCGCCACCGAGGCCACGACCGGCTGACCCCAGGATCTACTCGACGGCCGCCCGCCAGCTCCAGGAGGTCCGGCGCGGGCGGCCGTCGAGCTCACCGCGGCCGGTGCACCAGAGCAGCACCTCCACCGGATCCCCGGCGGGCGCGTCGGGGAAGAGCCGGGCCAGCACGGCCGTGGCGAGCCGCTCCGGGGGCCGCCAGTCCAGGCCGAGCCCGAGGGCGATGTCATGGGTGTGCACCAGGGTCTCGGTGACGCCCATCGCGGCGAAGCCGGCCGGGTCGCACGGCCCGTGGTGGTACGCCCGCAGGGTGGGCGGGGCCGCGTCCAGGGCGGTGGCCAGCAGCTGCGCGCAGGCCGTGACCACGGTCAGCACCTCGGCCGGACCGGCCTCCGGGCGCACCGTCAGGTCCAGCGGCAGGTAGCGGTCGGCGGGCCGGGCGGCGAGCTGGCCGGCGTAGGCGAGCAGGTCGTGCGCGATGTGGGCGGCGGTCTCCCAGCAACTCCACTCCAGCAGTCCGGCGGGTGCCTCCCAGCGGGCGCCGCCGGCCTCGGCGGCGGGCCCCAGGACGGCCGTCAGCTCGCCGAGCGCCGCCCGGACGTCATCACCGTTCAACGGACGATCAGTCATCGGCCCACCGTCTCACCCGTTCCCGCGTGTCCGCCAGGGTGCCGCCCGCCCCGGGTGCTACTGCTGGCTCCGGATCCCCACCCGGCCGCCCTCCCGCCGCCCCGGAGAACAGGTAGGTACCCCCATGGCCAGCATCGCCGTGTTCGGCGCCAACGGCACCATCGGCAGCGCCGTCGTCGCGGAGGCCGCCGCGCGCGGCCACCGGGTGACGGCGGTCGTCCGCACCCCGTCCCGCTTCGACGCCGCGCGCTACCCGGCGGAGGTGTCCGTCGAGCGCGGCGACGTGCTGGACCCGGCGGACGTGGCCCGGGTCGCGGCCGGGCAGGACGCCCTGGTCAGCGCGGTCGGCGGCGGCGACGGCCCGGGCCACCGGGCGCTGATCGAGCCGGCCGCCCGGACGCTGGTCGAGGGGCTTCGCCGGCTCGGCGGCGAGGCGCCCAGGCTGATCTCGGTCGGCGGCGCGGGCAGCCTGGAGACCGCGCCCGGCACCCGGGTCTGGGACACCCCTGGCCTGCCGGAGGCGGTGCTGGAGATCATGCACGCGCACGGCGACGCGCTGGAGTACTACCGGACGGTCGCGGACGTGCGCTGGACGGTGCTCAGCCCGGCCGCGCAGATCGGCCCGGGGGAGCGTACCGGCGGCTACCGCACCGCGCTGGAGCAGCTGCTCACCGACGCGGCGGGGGAGAGCCGGATCTCGGTGCCGGACTACGCGGTGGCGCTGGTCGACGAGATCGAGCAGCCCGAGCACATCGGCGAGCGCTTCACCTGCTGCGCCCTCTGACCGGCGCGACCAGGCCGACCGCGCCGGCCAACCGCGCCGGCCGACCGCGCCGGCCGGGCCGTCAGCCGAGCTGGATCGAGCGCTTCGCCAGGCCCATCCAGAACCCGTCGATCACCGTGCGCTGGCCCGCCAGTTCGTCCTCCGCCGCGCCGAGCGTGACGAACAGCGGGGCGAAGTGCTCGGTGCGCGGGTGGGCGAGCCGCCCGGCCGGGGCCTTCTGCTCGAAGTCGAGCAGCGCGTCGAGGTCCTGGGCCTCCAGCGCGCGCCGGCCCCAGTCGTCGAACTCGGCCATCACCGAGGTGACCCGGCCGTCGCGGCTGAGCGCCCGCAGGTTGTGGGTGAAGAAGCCGCTGCCGACGATCAGCACGCCCTCGTCGCGCAGCGGGGCGAGCCGGCGGCCGATCTCCAGCAGCCGCTGCGGGTCCAGGGTCGGCATGGAGACCTGGAGGACCGGGATGTCCGCCTCCGGGAACATCTCCACCAGCGGGACGTACGCGCCGTGGTCGAGGCCCCGGTCGGGGATGTCCTGGACGGGCGTCCCGGGGGCGCGCAGCAGCTTGCGCACGCGCTCGGCGAGCTCCGGTGCGCCGGGGGCGGCGTACTGGACGCGGTAGTAGTGCTCGGGGAAGCCCCAGAAGTCGTAGACCAGCGGCACGGTGGTGACGGCGCCGAGCGCGAGCGGGGCCTCCTCCCAGTGCGCGGAGACCATCAGGATCGCCTTGGGGCGCGGCAGGCCGGCGGACCAGGCGGCCAGCTCACCGGGCCAGATCGGGTCGTCGGCGAGCGGCGGCGCGCCGTGCGACAGGTAGAGGGCGGGCATGCGCTCGGGGGCGGCGGTGCTCATGGCGACTGTTCTCCTCTGACCCTCGGGGGTGGTGCTCAGCGGCTGGATACGGGCTGGTAGTTCAAATTTGAACCCGACGTTTTAGACCGTACACCTTCGTTCGAATTTGAACAATAGGAGTACGATCACCCCATGCCCTCCACCTCGTCCGCACCTTCGGCGCCCCCCTCCGCCGCCTCCCCGTACGAGCCCCGGTGGCTCGACGAGGAGGAGATGGCCGCCTGGCGGAGCTTCGTCACCGCGAGCAACCTGCTCAACCGTCGCCTGGAACGCCAGCTCAAGGAGGAATCGGGCCTCTCCCACACCCAGTACGAGATCCTCGTCCACCTCTCCGCCGCCCCGGCCGGCTCGCTGCGCATGACCGAGCTGGCGGACATCCTGGTCACCTCCAAGAGCGGGCTGACCTACCAGGTCACCCAGCTGGAGAAGATGGGTCTGGTCGGCCGCCGCTCCTGTCCCAGCGATGTGCGCGGCGTCTTCGCCGAGCTCACCGAGCAGGGGAGCGAGATGCTGCGCGAGGCCGCCCCCGGCCATGTCGCCCTGGTCCGCGAACTGCTCATCGACGTGCTCACCCGGGAGCAGCTGGCCGTGCTCGCCGACGGCCTCGGCCAGGTCAGCGCCCGGCTGCGGCTCGACGACGCCCTCTGAACCCCCGGAAACCCTCGGCTACCCTCGGCAACCCTCGGTAATCCTCAGCCCTCGAACCCTCCACCCTCGTCCGCTCGGGCTGCTGCCGCCTCGGCCGCCTCCGCCGCCTTGGCGAGCAGCAGCTCCCGCTCCCGGACGTTGCGGGTGAGCCCCGCCGCCCGCTCGAACTCCGCCCGCGCCTCGGCGCCCCGCCCCAGCCGCGCCAACAGGTCGCCCCGGACGCTGGGCAGCAGGTGGTACGCGTGCAGCGCCGGCTCGGCCGCCAGCGCGTCCACCACCTCCAGCGCCACAGCCGGTCCCTCGGACATCGACAGTGCCACCGCCCGGTTCAGCTCCACCACCGGGGACGGCGTCAGCGCCATCAGCCGGCCGTAGAGCGCGGCGATGGTCGCCCAGTCGGTGTCCTCGTAGCGCGCGGCCCGGGCATGGCAGGCGGCGATCGCGGCCTGCACGGAGTACGGCCCGCCGCCCGCCCGCCCCAGGGCGGTGAGCCCGCGCCGGATCAGCAGCCGGTCCCAGCGGGCGCGGTTCTGGTCGGCGAGCAGCACCGGCTCACCGCCCGGCCCGGTGCGGGTGGCCGTCCGGGAGGCCTGGAACTCCAGCAGCGCCGCCAGCCCGTGCGCCTCCGGCTCCGCGGGCATCAGCGCGGCCAGCAGCCGGGCCAGCCGCAGCGCGTCCTCGCAGAGCGCGGGCCGCAGCAGGTCGTCCCCGGCGGTCGCCGAGTAGCCCTCGTTGAAGATCAGGTAGACGACCTCCAGCACGGAGGAGAGCCGGGCCGCCCGCTCGTCCCCGTACGGGACCTCGAACGGTATCCCGGCCTGCGCCAGCGTCCGCTTGGCGCGCACGATCCGCTGGGCCACGGTCGGCTCGGTGCTGAGGAACGCCCGGGCGATCTCGGCCGTGGTCAGCCCGCCGAGCAGCCGCAGGGTGAGCGCGATCCGGGCCGGCGCCGACAGCACCGGGTGGCAGACGGTGAAGATCAGCCGCAGCAGGTCGTCGTCGATGTCGTCCGGCCCGGACGGCTCGGGCGGCGGGACGTCCTCCAGCGCCCGCCCGACCTCGGCGAGCTTGCGCGCGTAGGTCTCCCGGCGGCGGACCAGGTCGATCGCGCGGTGCTTGGCGGTGGCCATGAGCCAGGCGCCCGGACGGTCCGGGACGCCCGACTCGGGCCACTGCTCCAGCGCGGCGACCAGCGCGTCCTGCGCCAGCTCCTCGGCGATGCCGACGTCGCGCACGATCCGGGTGACCCCCGCGATGATCCGCGCGGACTCGATCCTGAAGACGGTCTCGACCGTCCTGGCCGCCTCCACCGCCCCCGCCGTCCGCGCCGGCTCGGCCGTTCCCGCGTTGCGCTCCGTCACGATCACCCATCAGAGCAGCCGCCGCCCACCGCGGCAAACCACCGCCCCGTCGGTCACGCCTCCGGCGGCGTGGTGCCCTCGTCGAGCTGGCGCAGCTCGGCGCCGACGTGCCAGTGCGCCGGGTGCGTCTCCAGGAAGCGCCGGGTCCACTCGATCGCCTCGGCCTTGTCCTTGCACTGCATGAGCGCGTAGCCGCCCACGACCTCCTTGGTCTCGGTGAACGGGCCGTCGGTGCAGCTCACCTTCCCGCCGTCCCAGAGCAGCCGGGTGCCCTCCTTGGTGGGCAGCAGCCCGGCGGTGTCCAGCATCACCCCGGCCTTGGTGATCTCCTCGAACAGGGCGCCCATCCGCTGCTCGAAGCCGGGGTCGGAGCGGAATTCGGAGGCCTGCTGCTCGTCGATGCGGATCAGTGACAGGAAACGCGGCATGGTGGCTCACTCCTCGTCGGTGTGCGGGCGGGGCCTCTCCCCGCCTCTCACCCCTGCGTCGAACGGGCGGCGGCCGTTTCGACAGCCGGCCCGGAAATTCTTCCGGGCCTCCTCCCGGCCGGTCACCGGCTCCGTGGTTTCATGATCGAATACCCGCATGATCGGTGAACTCCTGCTCGAACTCCTGCCGGATGTCGTGACCGACTCGCTGTTCTCCCGGCGGCGCGATCGTCGCGAGCGCGCCGAGCTCGACCGGATGCACACGTCGTTCCACTTCGGCCACCCGGTGCGGTTCGAGGCCCGGGTGATCGGCAAGCTGCCCTACTGCGACCCGGCCGGCGCCTTCCTGCACGCCACCCCCACCGGCCTGCGACTGACCCGGACCCACGCGCAGGACGCGCCGGACCTGCCCGGCGGGCCGCTCCCGGTGGACGTCCTGGAGACGGTGGCCGTCCGCCCCCGCCGCTCGGGCGACCCGCGTGAGGTCCTGCGCTCCTGGCACCTCGTCGAGTGCCGCGACGGCGACGCCACCGTCCTGATCGCCTGCGAGCCCGAGCACCTGCCGTTCGTCCTCTCGCCGCTCCGCTCCACCGGTTCCCTCCCCGAGTCCACTCCGTAGCGGGGAGGATGGGGGCATGACCATCGATCACGCTTTCGCGCAGCGGTTCGCCGAGGAGTGGGTGGCGGTGTGGAACGCCCGCGACCTGGAGGGCGTCCTCGCGCACTACACCGACGACGTCGTCTTCGTCTCGCCCCGGGTCGTCAGCTTCCTCGGGGACCCGTCGGGGGAGGTGCGCGGCAAGGACGCGCTGCGGGCGTACTGGAGCAAGGCCCTGGCGCTGCTGCCCGACCTGCACTTCACCCTGGACTCGGTGCGGGTCTCGGTCGACACGATCGTGCTCGACTACCGCAACGAGCGCGGCGTGGCCGTCGCGGAGGCGCTGACCTTCCGGGACGGCCTGGTCTGCCGCGGCTTCGGGGCGTACGGGCCGGAGAGCTGACGCGGGGTCGTCGCACGGCACGGGAGGGGTGCGCGGAACGCACCCCTCCCCGTACCGCCACGGGAACCTGCGGGGCCTACCGCCCCTGCCCCGCCCCGGAGTTCTTCGCCGGCCGCAGCTCGGCCGCCAGCGGCTCCGCCTTGGCCCGCTTCACCGCCAGCGCGCGGGCCAGGTCGAAGGCCGCCACCGGATCCTCCTGCTCGCTCCACGGCCGCGCGCCGCACCACGGCCCGATCGCCCGGAACTGCTCCAGCGCGACCCCGTAGGCGTCCGCCTCGCCGGCGAAGTGCGCCAGCAGGTGCCGCAGCTGCGGCAGCCGCTCGTCGTCCGGCCGGACCTGCCGGAGCTGGGCGGCGAGGTTCTCGATGCGCCACTTGGTCTTGTCCGCCGTGATCGTGCCGGCGATGCTGCGCCGCTCCTCCAGCTCCGCGAGGGCGTGCAGGTAGATCCCGCCCAGCGGGCTCCCGGGCGGGGCCGCGTCCATGGCACGCTCCGCGAAGGCCAGCATCTGCTTGTCGGAGCCGAACCACTTCTCGCACCAGTACTGCATGGCCTGCCAGTGGCCGTCGTAGTGGTACCAGGCGCGCTTCATCAGCTCGTCCCAGGCCTCCTGGAACCGCTCCGGGGTGAACTGCGCCCCGCGTGCCGCTGTCACGATCACCACCCACGGACCCGGGTTCGCCGGGTCCAGCAGGGCCGCCCGGCGGGCCGCCTCGATCGCGGCCGGCAGCAGCTCGCGGAAGGCGTTGATCGCGTCGTCGCCGACCTCGCCGCGGTAGCCGGAGCCGCGCACCTCCCAGGCGCGGTGCACCATCAGCTTCGCCTCCAGGGTGGCGGCGTCGCAGTTGCCGGGCTCGGCGGAGCGCCAGGCGCCCAGCCAGCCGTCCCCGTCGCCGGCGATCGCGGCCAGCAGGCCCAGCCGCTCCCACCGCTCGTCCCAGTTGTCGCCCGCCTCGGCGACGTGGGCGGCCGCCGGGCGCCAGTCCCCGGCCCAGGCCGCGTCGGCGATCGCCTGCGAGCGCTTCCGCCGCTCCAGCGGGGCGGGCGGTCCGGACCGGGTCGGGTCCAGCCGCTCGCGCGGCGGCATGCCGTACGCCGCCGGGTCGAAGCCGTCCCGGGCCCACTTCAGATGGCGCTTGCGGCGGACGATCCGGTAGACGACGTAGCCCACCAGGAAGATGACGAGGATCAGCAGACGTATCACGACGGCGAATCATCCCCGGTGGGAGGTGGTGCGTGCAAAACCGAAAACGGTTCGCCGAATGCGGCGTCTCATGGAAGCATCCGCGCGTATGGGGACGATTCTGCACGGCACGCACGTCACGCTCCGCCCGGCGGTCGCCGGGGACATCCCGGCCCTGGTCGCGATCCGCCGCACCCCCGAGGTCTACGTCCGCTGGCGCGGTGGCGAGGACCTCACCGACGCCGTCACCACCGATCTCGCCGAGTCCGACACCGAGACCTTCGCCATCGAGGCCGAGGGCCGGCTCGTCGGCGCCGTCCAGTGGTACGCCAACGACGACGACGAGTACCGCCACGCCGGTCTGGACATCTACCTCGACCCGGCCTGCCACGGCCGCGGCTACGGCACCGACGCCGTGCGCACCCTGGCCCGCCACCTGGTCGGCCACCATCGCTTCCACCGGCTGGTCATCGACCCGGCGGTCGACAACCTGCCAGCGATCCGCTGCTACGAGAAGGTCGGCTTCCGCCCGGTGGGCGTGATGCGCCGGTACGAGCGCGACGCCGACGGCGGCTGGCACGACAACCTCCTGATGGACCTGCTCGCCGAGGAACTCCTCTGAGCGGCGGCGGCCGAGACGCTCGGTCGGGGCCGTTCGGCCGGGCGCGCCCGGCCGGGGCCGCTCAGTGGTCCGCGCGCAGCGGCTCGCCGGTGCGGTGGAGGTGGGCGAAGATCTCGCGGTAGGAGCGGAGCAGCCCGGTCTCGTGGTACGGGATGCCCTTCTCCGCGCAGAACCGGCGGGTGATCCGGGCGGCACGCGGGAGCGCCGGGGTCGGCATGCTGGGGAAGAGGTGGTGCTCCACCTGGTAGTTGAGGCCGCCCATCAGCGTGTCGAGGACGGGGTTGCCGCGGACGTTGCGCGAGGTCAGCACCTGGCGGCGGAGGAAGTCCAGCCGCATCTCCGGCGTCACCATCAGCATGCCCTTGTGGTTCGGCGCGAAGACGCAGCCCAGGTAGACGCCGAGCAGGGCCTGGTGGACGGCGAGGAAGGCGACCGCCTTCCCGGCCGGCAGGGCGGTGAAGACGGCCCCGAAGTAGGCCGCGAAGTGCAGGACGAGCAGGCCGCCCTCCAGCCCGGGGCGCTTCAGGTACGGGGCGCGCAGCGCCCGGAAGCTGTTGTAGCTGAGGTTGAGGCCCTCCAGCAGGAGCAGCGGGACGAACAGGAAGGCCAGTCGCCTGCCGATGAACCGGGCGACCCCGCGTGACTGCCGGGCCTGGTCCTGCGACCACACCACGATGTCGGGCGCGACGTCCGGGTCCCGGCCCTCGTGGTTGGGGTTGGCGTGGTGGCGGGTGTGCTTGTTCATCCACCAGCCGTAGCTCATGCCCATCAGCAGGTTGGCGACGATCCGCCCGCCGAACTCGCTCCCGCGACGTCCTCCGATGACCTGGCGGTGCGCCAGATCGTGGGCCAGCAGGCCGAGTTGACCGAAGATGACGGCCATCGCGGCGGCCAGAACGAGCTGCTTCCAGGTGTCGCCCAGGGCGAACAGGGCGTACCAGCCGCCCACGAACGCGGCCAGCGTGACGCCGAAGCGGACCGCGTAGTAGCCGGGGCGGCGGTCGAGCAGCCCCTCCTCGGCTATCCGGCGGGTGAGCTGGGCGAAGTCGCTGCCGTCCGGGACGCGGCGCGGGGGTGCGGCCGGGGCCGGGGGCGGAAGGGTCGTGGACTCTGGGCTCATGGCAGGAAGTCTGGTGGCCCGGTCGCCGTCCCGGAACCGGAGAAACCCCCTTCCCGAGGGGGGAGTTAACCCCCCTTCCCGGGGTGGGCCACCCCCCTGGTGCGGCGCGCCCGGGGTTGACGTCGGCGCGGGGGTTCCACCACCCTTCCACTAATCAAATAGTGAAAGGGTGGTTTGTTCATGTGGTTGCTCCGCGGGGTGCTCCGCCGCCTCCGTCGGCCCTGGGTCCTGTCCTGGGGGCTGGCCGCGCTGTTCGCGGTGCTCTACTCCTGCGTCGCCGTCAACCGGCACCGGCGCGTCCTGACCCAGGCCTACGACCTGGGGATCTTCGAGCAGGCGGTGCGCGCCTACGCGGACGGCCGGGCACCGGTCGTGCTGCTCAAGGGCCCCGGCTACCACCTGCTCGGGGACCACTTCCACCCGGTGCTGGTCACCCTCGCCCCGCTCTACCGGGCGTTCCCCGATGCCGTGACCCTGCTGCTCGCCCAGGCGGTGCTGATGGCACTGGCCGTGGTGCCGCTCAGCCGGTGGGCCCACGAGGTCGGCGGCCCGCGCCTCGCGGGCACCGTCGGCTGCCTGATCGGGCTGTCCTGGGGGATCGTCGAGGCAGTCGCCGACGACTTCCACGAGATCGCGTTCGCCGTGCCGCTGCTGGCCTTCGCGGCCACCGCGCTCGGGCGGGGGCGGTTGGTCGCGGCGGTGCTCTGGGCGCTGCCGCTGGTGCTGGTGAAGGAGGACCTCGGGCTGACCGTGGCCGCCGTCGGCGTGCTGGTCTTCCGGCGGGCCCCGCGGGGCGGCGGGATCCGGGCGCTGGGCTTCGGGGCGGCGCTCTTCGGACTCGGCGCGACGGCGCTGACCATGCTGGTGGTGCTGCCGTCGTTCAACCCCGGCGGCGACTTCGCCTACTGGGGGCAGCTGGGGGCCGGGAAGGCCGTCGGCGCGCCGTGGGAACTGGCGGGCCGGCTGGTCTGGCCGCCGCTGAAGTGGCTGCTGCTCGGGCTGGCCGCCGCGACCGCCGGGTTCCTCGGGCTGCGGTCGCCGCTGGCGCTGCTCTGCGTGCCGACCGTGGGGTGGCGGCTGATCGCCGACAACCCGCACTACTGGGGCGTGGGCTACCACTACAGCGCGGTGCTGATGCCGCTGCTGATCGCGGCCCTGGTGGACGCCCTGGAGCGGACCGGCGCCTTCGCCCGCCGGCCCGGCGCTTCCGGTCCTGCCCCCTCGGACGGGCCGCCCGCTCCCGTCGCGCCGGGCGGTGCCGCCGTTCGCCGGGCCCGGCGGGCGCTGGCCGTCGCCGTGCTGGTCGCCGTCGTGACGCTCCCGGTCTACCCGCTGCACGAGCTCGCCGCCCCCGGGGCCTGGGCCACCTCGCCCCGCCTCGCGGCGACCAGGGCGCTGCTCGCCCGGATACCCGACGGCGCCACCGTCGCCGCGTCCAACCGCCTCGCCGCGCAACTGGCCGGGCGCACCACGGTCGGCCTGGTCTGCCGAGAGCCGGTGCCGTCGTTGGCCGACGACCTGTCGGACGGTCCGCAGTGGGTGGCCGTCGACCTGGCCGACCCGAGCGTGCACGCCCCCTGCGCGATCGAGGACACCCGCCGGATGCTCGGCCGGTACGAATCGTTCGGCTACCGGCCGGTCGTGGCCGACGGCGATCTGCGACTGCTGCGTCGCCCGTAGCCGGCCAGGGCGGCCAGGGCGGCCAGAGCGGCCGGGGCGGATCGGAAGGTCCGGGGACCCCCGCTTCGACTTGACCACGACCTTGCGGTTTGCCACGATTCCACTAATAAACTAGTGAAAGGGTGATGCGGGTGTGATCGAATACCGCATCGAGCGGCGTAGCGGCGTCTCCACCTACCAGCAGATCGTGCAGCAGACCAAGCAGGCGCTGCGGCTCGGTGTGCTCCAGCCCGGGGACAAGCTGCCGACCGCGCGGGAGGTGGTCGAGCAGACCGCGATCAACCCGAACACCGTACTGAAGGCCTACCGCGAACTGGAGCGCGAGGGGCTGGTCGAGCCCCGGCCGGGGCTCGGCACCTTCGTCCGCCGGTCGCTCGCCCGGCCCGGGGCGGCCGCCGACGGGCCGCTGCGGGCCGGGCTGGTGGGGTGGGTCGACGAGGCCCGCGCGGCCGGACTCGACCGCGAGGACATCGCCGCGCTGATGGCCTCCGTACTGGAGCAGCGCTTCGAGACGGGCGTCCCGGCGGCGCCGCACGGGTCGACCGGGCCGGAGGGTCCGGCCGCAACGGACTAGGGAGGGCGGGGGGACCGCATGACGGACACGACATCCGTACCGGAGGGCGCGGCACCGGCCGAGGACCGGCCGGCCGTCGAGGCGGTGGGGCTGGGCAAGCGGTACCGGCGCGACCTGTGGGCGCTGCACGACTGCACCTTCACCGTCCCGGCCGGCCGGATCTGCGGCGTGGTCGGGGCGAACGGGGCGGGCAAGAGCACCCTGCTGACCCTGGCGGCCCGGCTGATCGAGCCGACCGAGGGCGAACTGCGGGTGTTCGGCGAGGCGTTGAGCACCCCGGAGTCGCGCGCCCGGGTCGCCTACGTCACCCAGGAGAAGCCGCTCTACCCCTCCTTCACGGTGGCGGAGACCCTGCGCATAGGGCGCGAACTCAACCCCGGGTGGGACGAGGAGACCGCTCAACGGGTCATCGACATGGGGGAGCTGCCGGGCCGTGCGCGCATCGGCGCGCTCTCCGGCGGCCAGCGCACCCGGGTCGCGCTCGCGCTCGCCCTCGGTAAGCGTGCCGAACTGCTGCTGCTCGACGAGCCGATGTCCGACCTCGATCCGCTCGCCCGCCACGAGCTGATGGGCGTGCTGATGGCCGAGGCCGCCGAACGCGGCACCACCATCCTCGTCTCCTCGCACATCCTTCCCGAACTCGACGGCGTCATCGACCACTTGCTGCTGGTCCAGGCGGGCCGGATCCGGTTGGCCGGCGACCTGGAGGAGATCCTGGACGGCCACCAGCTGCTCACCGGCGTCGCCGACGGGGCCGCCCTGCCCGCCGGTACCGCGGTGGAACGGCGGGTCCGGGGCCGCCAGGTCACCGCGCTGCTGCACACCGGTGAACCGGTCGACGGGCCGTGGGAGTCGACCCGGCCGAGCCTGGAGGAACTGCTGCTGGCCTACCTCCGCACCCCGCTCCCCACTGCCGTCACCGCCCCCGATCGCGAGGCCGTCGCATGAGCACCAGCACCCTGACCGGCCCGTCCGCCGAGGTCCGCCCCGCCGGTCCCTCCCGGGGCGCCTCCCGCGGACCGGGCGGCGTGCTCTGGCTGGCCTGGCGGCAGAGCCGGGTGGCGGTGCGGACGATGGTCATCCCGGCGCTCCTCGCCGCGCTCGTCCTGATCGCCATGCACGCCCTCATCCAGGACCGGGTCGAGACCATGCGCCGGATCGGCTGCCTCGAAACGGGGGTGTGGGACCTCACGTGTCAGGTGCAGAGCGGGCGGATCGGGATGCTGAGCTGGATGTTCATGAACATCGTGCAGCCCGCCGTCACCGCCGTCCCGGTCCTGCTCGGCATGTTCCTCGGCGGGCCCCTGCTCGCCCAGGAGTACGAGAGCGGCACCCTGCGGGTGGTGCTGGCGCAGTCCGTCACCCCGCACCGCTGGCTGGCGGCCCGGCTCGCCGTCCCGGGCGCCGTCGTGCTGCTGCTGTCCGCCGTGCTGTCGGCGCTCACCACCTGGGTGTGGCGGTCGGACATGGTGAGGGGGACGTGGAACTTCGACCCGCCGTTCCAGGGGTTCACCTATCCCGTGCTCGGCACGGTCCCGGTCGCCTGGGCGCTGTTCGGTACGGCGCTGGGGGTGCTGGTCGGCCAACTGGTGCGGCGCACCGTCATCGCGGTGCTGGTGAGCGGTGCGGCGGTGGTGCTCGCCCATGCGGTGATGCTCGCGGTACGGCCGTTCTTCTGGCCCCTGGTCGAGGAGGAGCAGGGGTACAACAACCGGCTGGGCGGCTTCGCCCAGCCGGCCAACGCCTGGCTGGTGGAGCACGGGGTGGTGCTCGCGGACGGCACCAGGCTGACGAACGCCGAATGCGCGATCTCGTCCGAGGTCTGTGCAGCCGCGCCGACCTCCTGGGGGCGGTACCACCCGGTGTCGCACTTCGTCCCGATACAGCTCGTCGAGACCGTTCTGCTGCTGGTCCTCACCGCCCTCGTGGTGACCACCGTGTTCCGCCGGCTCACCCGGGCCGGGGTCTGACCGGACCGGCGGCCGCTCGCCGTCCGATTCCGGTCTACTGTCCGCGTGCCCGGCCGACCAGACTGGGACGGTTGCACGGCCGGGCGTGTTGTCCGCCGTGACGGGAGCCCCTGAAGGCGCGGAAGGAGCACGGCGCAGCATGACCGAAGCCACGACCGACCCCACGGACAGCGCGCAGGGCGGCACGCGGGACGGCACGGCGGATGGAGCGGCGGGCACCCCGCGGATCGCCGTCATCGGCGCCGGGCCCGCCGGCCTCACCCTTGCCCGGATCCTGCGGGTCCACGGCATCGCCGCCACCGTGTACGAGCGCGAGCCCGCCCGGGACGTCCGGGGCCAGGGCGGCACCCTCGACCTGCACGGCGACACCGGCCAACGGGCCCTGCGGGAGGCGCGGTTGACCGAGGAGTTCCGGGCGAAGGCCCGGCCGGAGGGCGAGGACTTCCGGGTCGTCGACAAACACGGCACCGCGCACCCCGCCTTCGCGAGCCGCCCCGCCCCGGGCGCGGACACCGCGGACACCGTCGATGCCGCGGACGGCGGCCGGCCCGGGCGCCCCGAGATCGACCGCGGCGACCTGCGCGAGCTCCTCCTCGACTCGCTCGACCCGGCCGCCGTCCGCTGGGGCCATCGTCTCGAACGCGCCGAGCCGCTCGGCTCCGGCCGGCACCGGCTGCACTTCGCCAACGGCGCGGTGGAGACCTGCGACCTGCTCGTCGGCGCGGAGGGCGCCCACTCGCGGGTCCGCCCGCTGCTCACCTCCGCCGAACCCCACTACACCGGCGTCAGCCTGGTCGAACTCGGCATCCCCGACGCCGATCGCACCGCCCCGGGCACGGCCGCCGAGGTCGGCCACGGCAGCCTGTTCGCCTTCCACGACAACAAGGGCCTGGTCCTCCAGCGCAACAGCGACGGCCGGATCCGGATCTACGCGTTCTTCCGGTGCCCCGAGGACTGGCTGACGGAGACCGGCCTCGCCGCGCACGACCCGGACCGCACCCGGGCCGCCGTCGCCCGCCACTTCGCCGACTGGGCACCGGAGTTCCGCGCCGCGCTGGAGGCCTGCGACGACACCCTGCGCACCCAGCGGCTGGAGAAGCTGCCGGTCGGCCTGACCTGGCCGCGCCGCCCGGGCGTCACCCTGGTCGGGGACGCGGCGCACCTGATGTCGCCGTTCGCGGGCCAGGGCGTCAACCTCGCGATGTGGGACGCGGCCGAACTCGCCCTCGCGGTTGCCCCGGTGCTCGGCCGGTTCGCCGCGGAGGGCGCCGATGCCGTCGACGCGGCCGACGCCCTCGACACGGCCGTCGGCGGCTACGAGAAGGCGATGTTCGAGCGGGGCGCGTTCTGGGCCGGGATCTCCGCGTTCAACCACGACCGGGTGCTCGCCCCCGACGGCCACGAGAACCTGCACCTCATGGCGGGCCCGCCGCAGGGCGGCCGAGCGGACGGCGGCCGAGCGGACGGCGGGTGACCGCCTGAACCGCCGCCGGGCGCTCCCGGCGGCTGTTCAGGCCCCGGTGCAGCCGCAGGAACGGCGGACCACCATCCGGGCCGGGAACATCCGGGCCCCGGGGGCCGGCGGCGTCGCGCCGTCCGTGCCCGCACCCAGCACCAGGTCGACGGCGGCGCGGGCCATCTCCGTCTGGGCGGTGGCCACGCTGGTCAGCGGCGGCCCGGCGATCACCGCCTCGGCGATGTCGTCGAAGCCCGCCACCGCGAGGTCCTCCGGTACCCGGATGCCCAGGTCGTCGGCGGCCCGCAGCAGGCCGATCGCCTGGTCGTCGGTCGCGCAGAACACGGCGGCCGGCCGGTCGGCGCGCGCCAGCAGCGCGAGCGCCTCCCGGTGCGCCCGCACGCGGTCGAACGGCGCCGGTGTCAGCCGGCCCTCGGCGGACAGCCCGGCCTCGGCGAGCGCGGCGGCCCAGCCCGCGGTGCGGAAGGTCACCGGGTCGGTCGGGCTGAGGGCGAAGGTGCCGCCGAAGCAGTGCACTTCGGCGTGCCCGTGGCCGAGCAGGTGGCGGACGACGTCGCGGGCGCCGCCCTCGTCGTCCGCGACCACCGCGATCCCGCGCTCCGTCTCGGCGCGGTGGTGCAGCAGCACGACCGACGTCCCCTCGGTGGCGTCCACGCCGGTGAGGCCGGGGGCGGAGGGGTCCTGGGTCACCAGGATCAGGCCGTCCACCTGCATGCCGAGGAAGGCGCGGATGTAGTGGGCCTCGCGCTCGTCCGCGTAGTCGGAGTTGCCGATCAGCAGCAGCCGCCCGCGCTCGGCGGCGGCGCGCTCCACGGTGTGCGCGAGTTCGGCGAAGAAGGGCTGGCGGGCGTCCGGCACGACCATGCCGATGAGGTCGGTGCGCCGCCGGGCCATCGCCTGCGCGACCCGGTTCGGCCGGTACCCCAGCTCCTCGACGACCGCGAGCACCCGGGCCCGCGTCGCGGCCGCCACCGGGCGCGGTCCATCGTTGATCACATAACTCACGACCGCAGTCGACGTTCCCGCCGCCCTCGCCACGTCGTCCCGCGTCACCCTTGCCATGACCGCGAGCCTACACACCGCCACCGACCGTCCTCACGGTCATTTCACCGGATGGACGGGTGGCGTGGTGCCGGGTGCGGTGGCGGTGCGACGGCCGCACGGTGGCCGCACGGTGGCCGTGCGACGGCCGTGCGGCGGGGTGTCGCGGTGGAGGGGAAGGGTGCTTCCGGCCTTCCGGGGTGCGTTGACGGCCCGTCAGTAAGCGTGGTCGGCCGTGACGTCCGCCGACAGCCGCAGGGCGCGCTCGGCCGGTTCGCCGCGCAGGGCGAGCAGGGTCTGGGTGAGCGCGTCCACCACCGTCAGGTGGGCGATCCGGCTGGCGGTGGTCTCCAGGCCGAAGACGAGGTCCTGGCCGCCGGCGACCAGGGTGTGGGCGGCGGCGTCGGCGAGCGGGGAGCGGGCGTAGCTGGTGAGGGCGACCACGGTGGCGCCGTTGTCCCGGGCGAGGCGGGCCGCGTCGACCACGGTGCGGGTGGCACCGGTGTGGCTGACGGCCAGGCACGCGGCGGTGGGCGGCAGTTGGGCGGCGGCCAGCTGGGCGGTGATCGGGTCGGCGGGGGAGTCGGTGCGCAGGCCCAGCGCGCTCAGCCGGTACGCGGCGTCCACGACCACCGCGCCGGACAGGCCCGCGCCGAGGACCAGCACGTGGTCGGCGGCGTTCAGCGCCCCGGCCGCGGCCCGCAAGCGGTCGGGGGTGAGCGTGGTGGCGATCCCGTCGAGCGCCTCGCGGGCGGCGCGCACGGTTTCGGCGAGCGCCCGGGCGGCCGGGTCCCGGGTGTCGGCGGGGTCGGGCCCGGGGGCCGGGGCCTGCCGGACGGCGGCGATCTTCAGCTCCTGGTAACCCCGGAAGCCGAGCCGCTGGCAGGCGCGGACCACCGAGGAGGGCGCCGTCCCGGCCAGTTCGGCGACGTCGCTCACGCTGAGGCCGACCAGATCGGCGCCCCGGGCCAGGACCACCCGGGCGACCCGCGCCTCGCTGCCGCGCAGGTCGCCGAGCCGGGCGCGGATGTGCGCGGCCAGCTGGGACTCCAGCGGGGAAAAATCGGAATGCTCTTCCATGGGCTGAGTGTATCGTGGAATCCGATTCCGAGGGCGGGTGATCCGCCGGTCCCTCGGCCGTCCATCGGAGGGGAGCCCCGTCATGCCCGCCGCCGTCCCCGTGGCCGTCCTGACCGCCGCCGTGCTGCACGCGGTCTGGAACGGGCTGGCGCACCGGATCCAGGACAAGCTGGTCGGCTTCGCGCTGATCAACCTCGCGTACACCGCCTGCGCGCTGGTCCTGGTGGTGCTCAACCCGCTCCCGGCGGCCGCGGCCTGGCCGTACCTGATCACCTCCGTGGTGCTCCAGGTGGCCTCCCAGCTGCTCCTGCTGCGCGCCTACCAGCTGGGGGACTTCGGGCAGATGTACCCGATCGCCCGCGGTTCGGCGCCCCTGCTGGTGGCGGTGCTGTCGGTCACCCTCCTCGGCGACCGGCTCGGCACCGGGGAACTGCTCGGGGTGGCCGTGATCTCCTGCGGACTGGCCGGACTGGCCTTCGCCCACGGGATGCCGGGCCGGGCCCAGCTGCCCGCGCTCATGGCGGCGGCCGGCACCGGGGTGATGATCGCCGCGTACACCGTGTCGGACGGCGGCGGCGTGCGGCACGCGGGCACGGTCGGCGGTTACGTCGCCTGGCTGTTCCTGCTCCAGGGGCCGGTGCTGGCACTGATCGCCTGGGCGCGCCGGGGCCGGGGCCTGCTGGCCGGGGCCGGTCCGGCGGTCCCGTTCGGGCTGATCGGCGGGGTGCTGTCGCTGACCGCCTACGGGCTGGTGGTCTGGGCGCAGTCCCGGGGGAACCTCGCGACGATCGCCGCGCTGCGCGAGACCAGCATCGTGATCGCCGCGCTGATCGCCACCGTGGTCTTCCGCGAGCGCCTCGGGCGGCTGCGGATGGCGGCGAGCGCGACGGTCCTGGCCGGGATAGCCGTCCTGGAGCTGGCCCACCCCTGAGGGCCGGCTCCAGGACGGCGGCGGCCGACGCCGCGTGGCGCGGGCCGGGCTGCGGGCTGCCGGCCTCGGGCCGCAGGACTCAGGGGACGATGACCGTCAGCGAGCTGCTGGTCACCGAGAAACCCATCTCCTCGTAGAGCCGCTGGGCCCGGTTGCCCTCGGTCACCGCCAGCCCGATCTCGGTCCGGCCCCCGGCGACGAGGTCCGCGAGGACGCGCCGCAGCAGGTCGCGGCCGAGGCCGGGGTAGCCGAGCGCCGGATCGCGGAACACATGGGCGATCCAGGGCAGCCCGTCCCAGTCGGTCAGGACGGCTCCGGCCACCACCCGGTCGGCCTCGTCGACGACCAGGGCGCTGACGGGCAGCAGCGGCCCTATGACCTCCCCGGCGAGCAGTTCGGCGAGCCGCCGCACCGCGAGCCGGTCGCCGTCCGCCTCCTCCGGGCGGTGGTCGGGGTGGCCGGGGCCGAAGGCGGCCATCGAGGCCGCGACCAGCGCCTCGGCCGGGCGGTCGCACGGCACGGTCCGGAACCCGTCCCGCAGCGGCGTCCGGGCCCAGGCCTCCCAGCCCTCGGCGGGCGGGGCGCCGGTGAGCTCGCGGTGCATGGTGTGGCCGTGGCGCAGCACCGAGGCGCCCTGCCGCACCAGCTCCTGACCGAGCTCGACCGGTCCGGAGACCACCCAGCCCGCCATCTCCGCCCGCACGTACCCGGCCAGGGCGGGCAGGTCGCCGCGCGGGTCGACCACCTCCAGCTGGTCGGCCCAGGGGCGTCCCTCCCGCTCCCCGAGCCCGTACCGCACGAGGGCGACGCCGTCCGCCCCGTAGCCGTACCGCCAGTCGGTTTCCGTCTCCGCCACGCCGCTCGTCCGATCCTCGCCCGGCGGCACACCCCTCGCGTGCCGTCTACCCGTCATGCTCGGTGAACGATCCGTTCCGATCAACCGATTTGGCCGAGCAGGACCGAGCAGAGCAGAGTAGGACCGCGCGGGGCCGAGTAGGACGCCGGCTGACCTAATCGCGGCCTACCGTCACCGCATGATCAACGACGAGGAAGCCGTCCGCCCCTTCCGGCTCGCCGTTCCGCAGGACGAACTGGACGAGCTGCGCCTGCGGATCGCCCGCACCCGCTGGCCGGACGAACTGCCGGGGGCCGGCTGGTCCTACGGGGTCGCCGCGCCGTACCTGCGCGAACTGGCCGGGTACTGGGCGGACGGCTACGACTGGCGGGTGCACGAGGCGGCGCTCAACGCCTTCCCCCAGTTCACCACCACGATCGACGGGCAGAACCTGCACTTCCTGCACGTCCGTTCGCCCGAGCCGGACGCCGTCCCGCTGGTCCTCACCCACGGCTGGCCCAGCACCGTCCACGACTTCGCCCAGATCCTCGGCCCGCTCACCGACCCCCGGGCGCACGGCGGTGATCCGGCCGACGCCTTCCACGTCGTCGCCCCCTCACTGCCCGGCTTCGCCTACTCCGGGCCGACCACCGCACCGGGCTGGGGCACCCGTCGGATCGCCGCCGCCTGGACCGAACTGATGCGCCGGCTCGGCTACCGGCGGTACGGCGCGCAGGGCGGCGACTTCGGAGCCATCGTCTCGCCCGAACTCGGCCGGGTGGCGCCCGAGGAGGTGATCGGCATCCACCTCAACGCGCCACCGAGTGCCTCGGCCCCGCTCTCCGCCGCCGAGTCCGCCCTGCTCTCCGCCGACGAGCGGGCCAAGGCCGAGGCCAACACCCGGTGGTGGCAGGCGCACTCCGGCTACGCGACGCAGATGTCCACCCGCCCGCAGACGGTGGCCTACGCGCTCAACGACTCGCCGGTCGGCCAACTCGCCTGGAACCTCGAATTCTTCGTCGACCACGACCCGGAGGTGACCGGCCAGACCCTGCCCTCGTGGGACGCCGTGCTGACCGACGTCACCGCCTTCTGGCTGACCGGTACCGCCGGCTCGGCCGCCCGCCTCTACCGGGAGATCGCGGCCGACGGCTGGGGCCGCCCGGAACCCTCGGGCGTGCCCACCGGGGTGGCGCTGTTCCACGGCGACCGGGCGATCCGCGCCCTGGCCGAGCTCTCCAACCGGGTGACCCGCTGGACCGTCCACGACACCGGCGGCCACTTCGCCTCGCTCCAGGCGCCGGAGGCCCTGGTGACGGACGTCCGGGCGTTCTTCCGCACCCTGCGCTGAGCCGGCCCGGGTTGTCGGTGGCGGCGCCTACCGTTCCGGTATGAGCGTCCCCGAGGTCATCCCGATCGTCCACGAGCCCGGCTACCGCACCGACACCATCGGCCGCTTCCGGGGCGGCCAGTTCTTCGCCTCCGTCACCTACGCCGTCCCGGAGGGGGCGGTGAGGCACGAGGGCGGCGGCTGCTTCGCCGTGCTGCACCGGTTCGACGACGCCGGGCGCCACCTGGACTCCCGGATCGAGGCGGTGCCCGGCGCGGTCCCCGGTGCCGCCGAGGCCGCCGCCGAGCTGCTGGGGGAGTGGCTGGCGGCCCTGCCGGAGCGGGAGTTCGGGGACATCGCGGTCGCGCCCTTCGCCGTGCACGTCGACGGCTGCCTCTTCGGCCTGGTCGTCGAACGGCACGGCGAGGACGCGACGGAGGACGACTGGGCCGAGCTCTACCCCGACAACCTCGGTTTCCACGCCCCGTGGGACGGCGAGTACGACACCTGATCCCGCCGCCCCGGTCCGCTCCGGTCCGCCCCGACCGTCCCCCCGCCCCCGACGGTGCGTCAGTCGGCGATCACCGCCGCCCGGACGCAGAGCACGTCCGGCAGGTGGGAGACCAGCAACGCCCAGTGCTCGCCCTCGTCGTGGCTCGCGTAGACGTCACCGGTCCGGTTGCCGAAGTAGATGCCGGCCGGCTCGACGTCGTCGGTGCGCAGCGCGTCACGAAGCACGATGCCGTAGTGGTCCTCGCCCGGCAGGCCCTCGGCGAGCGCCTGCCAGCTCTCCCCGGCGTCGTTGGTGCGGAAGACCCGGCAGCGGCGCCCGGGCGGGATCCGGTCGTCGGCGCCGCCGAGCGGGAACACGTACGCGGTGTCGGCGCGGCGCGGGTGGGCGGCGATCGCGAAGCCGAAGTCGGCGGGCAGCCCGTCGGCGATCGAGCGCCAGCTCGCACCGCCGTCGTCGCTGCGGTACACGCCGCCGTGGTTCTGCAGGTAGAGCCGATCCGGGTTGACGGCGTCCCGGGCGATCTTGTGCACGCACTGGCCGAACTCGGGGTACTGGCTCTCCTGGGGCAGGAACTCGGCCCGCAGGCCGGAGTTGGACGGCTGCCAGCTGCCGCCGCCGTCCTTGCTGCGGTAGACGCCGCCGCTGGAGACGGCGATCAGCAGCCGCTGCGGGTCGCGCGGGTCGGTGAGGATCGTGTGCAGGCCCTGGCCGCCGTACCCGGCGCCCCACTCGCTGCGCTGCGGGTGCTCCCAGAGCGCTTCCACCAGCGCGAAGTTCTCGCCGCCGTCCTCGGAGCGGAACAGCGCGGCGGGCTCGGTGCCCGCGTAGACCACGCCGGGTGCCTCCGGCCCGGCCGGCTGGAGCTGCCAGACCCGGGTGAGCGCGGCGCCGGTGTGCTCGGGGAAGCGGATCGCGGGCGTGGGCGGCTCGAACCAGCTCGCGCCGAGGTCGTCCGAGCGCCAGACCGACGGCCCCCAGTGGCTGCTGTCGGCACCCACCAACAGCCGGACACCGCCGTCCTTCCGGGGCCCGCCGTCCGCGTGGTCCCGGCGGTCGATCGCGACGGAGTAGATCGCGTTCATCCGGAAGTGCGGCCCGCTGAACTCCCAGTCCAACCGGTCGCGGCTGCGTCCGAGGAAGAGGCCCTTCTCGGTTCCGACGGCCAACAGCACTTCGCTCATTGCCACACACCACCTGCTCGGCGAAACGGCCCCGCCCGGACACCCTCCCCGGGCCAGTGTCCCGCCGTCGGACGTCCGCCACATCTCGCCGCGCCGGGTCGCGCCGGGTCGCCGCGCAGGCGCGGGCGCAGGCGCGGGCGAGCAGGGCGGGGCCGGGGACGGCCCCGCCCTGGCGGGGCTCAGCCCCGGCAGCCCTCCAGCAGCCGCAGCCAGACCTCGCTGATCGTCGGATAGGCGGGCACCGCGTGCCAGAGCCGGTCGATCGGCACCTCGCCGACCACCGCGACGGTCGCCGAGTGCAGCAGCTCGGAGACGCCCGGCCCGACGAACGAGACGCCGACCAGCACCTCCCGGTCCAGGTCGAACACCGCACGGGCCCGGCCCCGGTAGCCGTCGCCGTAGAGCGAGGCCCCGGCGACCGCGCCGAGGTCGTGGTCGATGGCCTTGACCCGGAGCCCGGCCCGCTCGGCGGCGTCCAGGGTCAGGCCGACGGCCGCGACCTCCGGGTGCGTGAAGACCACCTGCGGCGCACCCGCGCTGTCGGCGGACGCGGCGTGCGCGCCCCAGCGCGCGGTGTCCAGCGAGTGCCCCTGGGCGCGCGCGACGATCGCCGCACCGGTGATCCGGGCCTGGTACTTGCCCTGGTGGGTGAGCAGCGCCCGGTGGTTGACGTCCCCGGCCGCGTACAGCCAGCCACCGTCGACCCCGAGCACGGTGCAGCTGTCGTCCACGTCGAGCCAGCCGCCGGGGTGCAGGCCGACCTGCTCCAGGCCGATGTCCGCGGTGCGCGGGGCACGCCCGGTGGCGTACAGCACCTCGTCCACGGTCAGCCGCTCGCCGTCGTCCAGCACCAGGGTGACCTCGGAGGGCCCGCCGTCCGCCGCCGGCCGCTCCAGCGAGGCGACCTCCGTCCCGAACCGGAGGTCCACCCCGGCCGCCCGCAGGCCCTCCGCCACCAGCTCGCCGGCGAACGGCTCCATCCGGGGCAGCAGCCCGCTGCCGCGGACCAGCAGCACCACCTCCGAGCCGAGCGCCCGCCAGGCGGTGGCCAGCTCCACGCCGACCACGCCGCCGCCGACCACCGCCAGCCGCCCGGGGACGGTCTGCGAGCCGGTCGCCTCCCGGTTGGTCCACGGGCGCGCGTCGGCCAGCCCGGGAACGCCCTGCGGCAGCACCGGCCGGCTGCCGGTGCAGACCGCCACCGCGTGCCGGGCCACCAGGACCCGCTCGCTGCCGTCCTCCGCCTCGACCGTCACCTGCCGCTCGCCGGCCAGCCGGCCGTGGCCGCGGACCAGGTCGATGCCGGTGTCGCGGAGCCACTGCACCTGGCCGTCGTCCTGCCAGTGCGAGGTGAACGCGTCACGCCGGGCGAGCACCGCGGCCGGGTCCAGGGCACCCTTGCCGACCGCCTCCCGGGAACCGGCCACCGCGCGGGCGTCGGCCAGCGCGGCCACCGGGCGCAGCAGCGCCTTGCTCGGCATGCAGGCCCAGTAGGAGCACTCGCCGCCGACCAGTTCGCTCTCCACGATCACGGTGCGCAACCCGGCGGCGGCCGTCCGGTCGGCGACGTTCTCGCCGGTCGGACCCGCGCCGATCACGATGACGTCGTACTCCTCGGGGGCGGTGGACTGGGGAGTGGTCATCCGTGTTCCTCCGTGCTCTCGCGGGTGTGCCGTGGTGCCGTGCCCATCCTGCGCCGCCCCGCCCACGTTGCGTGGCCGAACACGCGGGCGAGGCGGCGGTCGGCATCACCGTACCGTCGCCCCGCCCGTCGTCCGCCGGGTGCCCGCCGTTTCCCCGGCCGGGGCCCGCGCTACTCGGCCTGCGCCAACTCCGCCAGCACCGCCGCGGTTTCGGCCGGACGGGAGAACATCGGCCAGTGCCCGGTCAGCAGCTCGCGCAGCTCCCACTCCGCCCCGCCGAGCGCCGCGAAGTACGGGTGCCCGGCGGCGATCATCTCCCGGACCTGCGCCAGCGGGATCGAGCAGGAGACCAGGGCCTTCGGCAGCTTGTCGGCGGCGCCGGTCAGCCGCAACGGCTCGTGGAGCGTACGGACCGGCTGGTCGGTCGCCAGCGCGCGGAACCGGGCGAGACCGGCCTCGTCCACCCCGGCCACGGCGGCGCCGCCCGAGGCCAGCACCTCCCAGGAGGGCAGCGGCACCCGCCAGCCGTCGACCAGCGAGGCCTCCAGCGCGGCACGGTAGGCCGGGTCCCAGAGGTCGGCGATCGCGACGTCACCGGCCATCGGGCCGGAGTCGACCCACACCACCCGGCGGATCCGCTCCGGCACCCGGTCGGCCGCGCCGCTCACGGCGAGGGTGCCGCCGCTGTGCGCGACCAGGACCACGTCCCGGAGGTCCTCGCGGACCAGCAGGTCGACCAGGTCGTCGACGTGGGCCTGCGCGCCGGTCTCGGGCGAGGCCTCGCCGGCCCGGTCGGCGAGCCCGGGCAGGGTCACCGCGTGCACGGTGTGGCCGGCGGCGCGCAGCGGTTCGGCCACCGCGTCCCACGCCCAGCCGCCGAGCCAGAAACCGGGAACGAGTACGAAGGTGCTCATGGGGGAGGGTCCTCTCCTGGAGTTTCGTGTCCTGGGGTACCGGGCCGTGCGGCCGGGGGCAGAACGACCGGGGACGGGACGACCGGGGAACTCGCCCGGCTGCCCGTCGTCGGCTCCGAGCCTAGAATCGCATCCGGACAGAACTCGACCGGATTAATCGGCTCGTTGGCCGATCCGTCGATTCGGCCGACCCTCCTCCGGGCGAACCGTCGCCGCCCCGAGGAGCAAAGGACCCGTGGAACACCCGGTCAGCCGCGTGCTCGCCCTGCTCGAACTGCTCCAGGCCCGCCCCGGTCTGACCGGCGCCGAACTCGCCGCGCGGCTGGAGGTCGACGTCCGCACCGTGCGCCGGTACGCGGCCCGGCTCGCCGAGCTCGGCATCCCCGTCAGGGCCGAGCGGGGCCGCTACGGCGGCTACCGGCTGATGCCCGGGTACCGGCTGCCGCCGCTGATGCTCACCGGGGACGAGGCCGCCTCCGTCGTGCTCGGACTGCTGGCCGGCCGGCGGTCCGGGCTGTCGGTGGGGGAGCAGGCCGGCGAGTCGGCGCTCGCCAAGATCCAGCGGGTGCTGCCGCCGCAGCTGCGCGAGCGGGTCGAGGCCGTCGAGCAGACCCTCGGCCTGACCGCCGCGCCCACCGCCGGCCCCAGCCCGGCCGCCCCCGCGCTCTTCGCGCTCGCCGAGGCGGCCCGCCGCCGGCGCCGCGTCCGGCTCGACTACCGGGACCGCGCGGGCGCGCCCAGCGAGCGCGAGTTCGACCCGTACGGGCTGGTCTTCCACTCGGGACGCTGGTACACCACGGGCCTGGACCACCGCAGCGGCGAGCAGCGGACCTTCCGGCTGGACCGGATCCGCTCGGTCGACCCGCGGGAGACCGGCTTCGAACCGCCGGCCGGCGTCGACCCGGTGCAACGGGTGCTGGAGTCGCTCGCCGCGGTGCCGTGGACGCACGAGGTCGAGGTGGTCCTCACCACCACCCTCGCCGAGGCCCGCCACCGCATCCCGCCCACCGCCGGCACGCTCACCGGGACGGACGACGGGCGCGTCCTGTTCCACGCGCGGGCCGAACGGCTCGACGGCATGGCCGTGCTGCTGGCCGGCCTCGGCTGGCCCTTCACCGTGCGCCGACCCGACGCCCTGCGGGACGAACTGCGCGCGCTCGCCGCCCGCCTCACCACCTGGAGCGAGGACTGACCGCCGCGCCCGAACGCACGGCGGCGAGCCCCGCGGGTGGAGGAACCACCCCGGGGCTCGCCGTGACGAACGGGCCGGTCGAGCGGCCGGGCGTCACGCCTCCTTGGGACCGCCGTCCTGCTCCGCCGCGACCTTCCGCTTGACCTCCGCCATGTCCAGCCCGCGGGCCTGGCCGATCAGGTCCTCGAACACCGGCTCGGGCAGCGCGCCCGCCTGCGAGAAGACGAGCACGCCCTCACGGATGATCGCCAGCGTGGGGATCGACTGGATCCCGAAGGCCGCCGCCAGCTCCTGCTGCGCCTCGGTGTCCACCTTGGCGAAGACCAGGTCCGGGTGGCGCTCGGCGGCCTTCTCGTAGACCGGCGCGAACTGGCGGCACGGGCCGCACCAGCCCGCCCAGAAGTCGATGAAGACGAAATCCTTGCCGTCCGGTCCGGGGACGATCTCGTCGAAGTTCTCCTTGGTCAGCTCGACCGTGCTGCTCATGTCGCGGTTCCTGCCCTTCCGGTGGTGGCGGTCAAGGCCATGTGCCCCCGACAACGGCTGCTGTCCGCGCGCTATTCCGGGGACCCGACCGGGTCGCCCGTTGAGCGGACGGCGGCCCCCGTCCGTACCGGAGGGTGTCCGGCACCGATGTGCACCCCCATCGACCGGGGAGCGGTCACCATGCGCACCACCCACCGCACCGACGGCTCGACCGATGACCACACCAGCGGACCGGGCCGGCGACCCGGCCGCCGTCAGGGACGGCTCGCCGTGCTCGCCGCGGGCGGGCTGGCCGCGGCCGCCCTGGTGGCGGGCTGCGGCTCGTCGGGCTCCAGCAGCAGCTCGGCACCCGCCAACCCGCCCGCCGCGTCCAGCGCCCCGGCCTCGCCGGGCATGACCGCGACCACCCTGAGGACCACCGACGACCCGCACCTCGGCACCATCGTCACCGACGGTGCCGGCTTCACCCTCTACCGCTTCGACCACGACAGCGCCAACCCGCCCACCGCCACCTGCAACGGCGGCTGCGCGGCGCTGTGGCCGCCCGTCCCGGCCACCGGCACGACGGTCTCGGCGAGCGGCATCGACGCCAAGCTGGTCGGCACCGTCACCCGCGCCGACGGCAGCAAGCAGGTCACCCTGGCCGGTTGGCCGCTCTACCGCTACGCGCCCGACCAGAAGCCCGGTGACACCAAGGGCCAGGGCATCGACGGCATCTGGTTCGCGGCGACCCCCACCGGCGACCGGGCCGGCATGAGCGGCAGCGGCGGCAGTGGCGGCTCCGGCTACTGAGCCGGCCGTCCGGCCGTCCGTGACGACGTCCGACGATGCCCGATGACGTCCGTCGGCGCTCGACGACGACGCTCGACCCGGAGGCACGCGTGCGCGAGGATGTGATGGTGACCGAGGAGCCTCCCGGTGGCGGCCGCCCGGCCGTCCGGGGCGCGCCGGCACCGGACGAGGAGCTGATGCGCGCGCTCTACCAGGAGCACGCCGGGCCGCTGTTCGGCTTCGTCCTCCACCTCGTCGCCGGCGACCGCCAGCGCGCCGAGGACGTCGTGCAGGAGACGCTGCTGCGCGCCTGGCGGAACCTCCACCGGCTGGACCCGGCGGCCGGATCACTGCGGCCCTGGCTCGCCACCGTCGCCCGCCGGATCGTCATCGACGAGCACCGCGCCGAACTCGCCCGCCCGCGCGAAGTCGACGCCGGCCCCCTGGAGTTGCTGCCCGCCGAGGACGAACTCGACCGCGCGCTGCGGATGATGACGGTCGCCGACGCGCTCGGCGACCTCTCGGCCGCGCACCGTGCGGTCATCGTCGAGACCTACTTCAAGGGCCGCACCGCCAGCGAGGCGGCCGCCGAACTCGGCATCCCCGCGGGCACCGTGCGCTCGCGGGCCTACTACGCGCTGCGCGCGCTCAGGCTCGCGCTGGAGGAACGGGGAGTGACATCGTGACACCGTCCGAACCCGATCCCGCGCGGACCGTGCACCTGGACGTCGGCGCCTACGTCCTCGGCGTCCTGGACCCGGTCGAACGTGCCGCCTTCGACGCCCACCTGGCCGCCGGCTGCCCGCGGTGCGCCGGGCAACTGGCCGAACTCGGCCCGGTCGAGGCGCTGCTCGGCGAGTACACTGCCGCCGCAGACCCGGTCGACCCGGCCCCGGAGCCCGACCCGGCGCTGCTCGACCGGCTGATGGGGGAGGTCCGGGCGCGCCGGCGGCGCGGGCGCGTCCGGAGGCTGGCACTGGTCGCCGCGGCGGCCGCGCTGACGATCGCCGGCCCCGCGGTGACCGCCGCCGTGATCACCGCCGACTCCGCCCCCGGCGTGGTCGCCACCGCGGCCGCCCACCAGTTCGCCGCGACGGACCCGGCCACCGGGGTCCACGCCGTGGTCGGCGTGGACCCCGCACCCTGGGGCAGCCGGGTCACGCTCGAACTGTCCGGTGTCCAGGGCCCGTTGACCTGTGACCTGGTCGCGGTCTCCGCCACCGGCGGCCACCAGACGGTGACCACCTGGAACGTCCCCGCCACCGGCTACGCCCCCACCACCCCGCTCCGCACCACCGGCGGCACGGCCTACCCGCCCACCACCATCACCCACTTCGAGATCCGCACCCTCGACACCGGCGCCCTCCTCCTCACCGTCCCTGCCTGACCCACCCCACCGGCGGATCCTTGAACGCGTTCAACCGCCCCCCGGACGCCGCCCCGGCCGTCTGCTCTGGTGTTCACCGGGGGTACGGCGCACCCTGGAGGAGTAACCGGACGAGAAGCGACCGCCGGAGGTGATCCGCCATGCAGACTCTTGTCGGTTGGCACATCGAGATGGAATTCCGCGAGGAGGGGCCGCGGACGGCCGCCGCCGCCCTGCTGCGGCTGGGGGACGGGACCGAGTTGCGCGCCCACGGCTACACCAGCCGCCACCCCTCCGACCCGGAACAGCTGAGGGTCGGCGAGGAGATCGCGGCCGCGCGGGCGCTCAACGACCTCGCCTCGCAGCTGCTCACCAAGGCCCACGGGGAGATCCAGGAGGTCAGCCCGGTCCCGACCCACCCGCTGTCGTGACGCGACCGGACGCCGCCGCCGGCCCGGGCGCCCCCCGGTCGCGCATCCCGCTGATCTGCCCGCGCTGCGGCCGGGAGCAACGGGTGGTGCCGGGCGGTCCCGGCCGCGCGGTCAAGGTGGTGCACGCCGGGACCGGCCGGGAGGCCTGCGAGCCGGGGGACCTGGCCCGCGCGCCGGACGACGACGTGGGCGGCGACGCCGCCTGAGTCGACGACGGGGGTCGACGACGGGGCCCGGCGACTCAGTTCGGGCAGTACGTGGTCGGCACCTGCCACTCCGGCCCGATCAGCCGCTGCTCCAGCTCGTTGAGCGTGATCCGGATGCCGATCGTCCCGGCCAGTCCGAGCCGCATCCGGCTGCGGGCCAGGGCCAGGAACGCCGCCAGCCCGTACTTGTTGATCAGCGAGGCGCGGTAGCGGGCGGTGTCGTCCGCGTCGCAGACGGCGGCCCGGGCCGGGAGCTGACGCCCGGTCGGCCGCCCGTGCGCGTCGCACGGGCCGACCAGGACCTTGGGGTGGCGGCGGATCCGCTCGGCCTCGCCGGAGTGGGCGGGCGTCCAGATGCCGAGCGCCGTGCCGTCGGCCACGACCCAGCTCTGCGAGCGGACCTGGCGGCCGTCCTCGCCGAAGGTGGTGAGCAGGAGGTATCTGCTGTCGGCCAGCTGGTCGGTACGGTCGTGCACGGTGTCCTCCCTCTCCGTTGCGGCGGGTGGTCGCGGGCGGCGCGCGGCCTCAGTGGCCGCGCCCGCCGCCGTTCTCGTGGTGCTCGGTGACGGCGTGCTGTGCGGCGGGCGGTTGCTGTGCGGCGGTCGGGTGGTGCCCGGTGGCCCCGTGGTGTGCGGCGGCCCGGTGGAACTCCTCGGCGGTGGGCCCGGCGATCCGGGCCCCGTCTCCGTGGAACCCACGGGACAGCCTCGCACGGGCGCGGTCAAGGACCCCGGCCGGGTGGGCCACTCCATTGTCGTCCACGGCGGCGGGCAGTTCGAGGGCTCGCGGCTGCTCGTGCGCGGTGAGCCGGTGCAGTTCGGCCGGCGCGAGCGGGGCGTGCACCTCCACGAACTCGCCGTGCGGCAGCCGCTTGATGACGCCGGTCTCGCGGCCGTGCAGCACCTTCTCCTTGTCCCGCCGCTGCAGGCCCAGGCACCAGCGCTTGGTGATCACGAAGACGGCCACCGGGACGACGAGGAATCCCACCCGGACGGCGTAGGTGATGGTGTTGAGCGACAGGTGCAGATGGGTGGCGATGAGGTCGTTGCCGCCGCCGGCCAGCGTCACCAGGTAGAGCGAGATCCAGGCCGCGCCGAGCGCGGTGCGGACGGGGGCGTTGCGCGGGCGGTCCAGCAGGTGGCGTTCGCGCCGGTCGTTCGTCGCCCAGGCCTCCACGAACGGGTGGACGGCGATCGCGCCGAGGACGAGCGGGAAGAGTGTGAACGGGACCAGCACGCCGAGGTTCAGGGTGTGGCCCCACAGGCCGACCTCCCAGCCGGGCATCACCCGGACGAGCCCTTCGGCGAAGCCCATGTACCAGTCGGGCTGGGCGTCGGTGGACACCTGGTCGGGGCGGTACGGGCCGTACGCCCAGATCGGGTTGATCGTGGCGAGCGCCGAGACGGCGGCGATCAGGCCGAACACCAGGAAGAAGAAGCCACCGGCCTTGGCCATGTAGACCGGCATCAGCGGCATGCCGACGACGTTCTTCTCCGTCCGGCCCGGGCCCGCCCACTGGGTGTGCTTGTGGTGGAAGACCAGGATCAGGTGCGCCACCAGCAGGCCGAGCATGATGCCCGGGATCAGCAGCACGTGGATCGTGAAGAACCGCGGCACGATGTCGGTGCCGGGGAACTCGCCCCCGAACAGGAACATCTGGATGTAGGTGCCGACCAGCGGGACGGCGAGGATCGCGCCCTCGACGAAGCGGATGCCGGTGCCCGAGAGCAGGTCGTCGGGCAGCGAGTAGCCGAAGAAGCCGTCCAGCATGCCGAGGAAGAGCAGCAGGAAGCCGAACAGCCAGTTGATCTCACGGGGCTTGCGGAACGCGCCGGTGAAGAAGACCCGCATCATGTGCACGAACATCGCCGCGATGAAGACGAGCGCCGCCCAGTGGTGGATCTGCCGGATCAGCAGGCCGCCGCGCACCTCGAAGCTGATGTCGACCGTCGAGGCGTAGGCCTCGGACATCGGCACGCCCTTGAGCGGCACGTACGAGCCGTCGTAGACGATCTCGCCCATGCTCGGCTTGAAGAACAGCGTCAGCCAGACGCCGGTCAGGATGATGATGAGGAAGGTGTAGAGGCAGATCTCGCCCAGCATGAAGGACCAGTGGTCCGGGAAGATCTTCCGCAGGTTGGCCCTGGCCAGGGTGTAGATCCCCAGCCGGCCGTCGGTCCAGTCGGCGGCGCGTTGCCCGCGTCCGCCGCCGGTTCCCTGATTCCGGGTCATGTCCACGCACCTCGGTCGAAGTGAAGCGGGGAGTCATCCCCGCTTCGAAGTCCGACCAGAATAAGCGGGGATCATTCCCCAGTTTCATCGGGGGGTGCTCACCGGCGTCCTCGCCGCGTTCGTGCCGCGGTCCTCGCCGGTCCCGGAAACGGCGAACGGCCCGCCCGGCGTCGTGAAGACACCGGACGGGCCGTGGCGCACCGTCGCGCACCCCGCAGGGGTCAGTGCACCAGCACCGGGACCTCGTCGGCGGCCGACGCGTCGGCCGCCGCGCCCTCGCCGGAGCCGGGGCGACCTGCGTTGACCAGGGTGAACGCGGCCACCGACGCCAGCACCAGGATGCCGAAGGACCACCAGATCGCGGTGGAGAAGCCGTGCACCATGCCCTGGAACTGCACCGCCTGCGCGGCGGCCGGGGTGGTGGCGGAAGCCGCGTGGGCCGCCAGCCAGGTGGTGGTGGCGCTGGCCGCGATGGTGTTCAGCAGCGCGGTGCCGATGGCGCCGCCGACCTGCTGCGAGGTGTTGACCATGGCGGACGCCACACCCGCGTCGCGCGGCTGGACGCCGTGCGTGGCCAGGCTCATGGCCGGCATGAACGCGGTGCCCATGCCCAGGCCCATCAGGACCAGGCCGGGCAGGATCAGCGCCGGGTAGGAGCTGTCCAGGTCGATCTGGGTCAGGATGAGCATGCCGAGCGAGGCGACCAGGAAGCCGGGCGCCATCAGGAACCGCGCCGGGACGCGGGTCATCAGCCGGGCGCCGATCTGGGTCGAGCCGGTGATCATGCCCGCCACCATGGGCAAGAAGGCCACGCCGGTCAGGACCGGGCTGTAGTCGAGCACGATCTGCAGGTAGTAGGTCAGGAACAGGAAGAGACCGAACATACCGATCACGGCCATGCCCAGCGCCAGGTAGACGCCGCCGCGGTTGCGGTCCAGCACGACGCGCAGCGGCAGCAGCGGCGCCTTGACCTTCTGCTCGACCACGACGAACGCGGCCAGCAGCACGGCGGCGGCGACGAACAGGCCGATGGTCACGCCCGAGCTCCAGCCGTCCGACTCGGCCCGGGTGAAGGCGTAGACCAGCGAGACCAGACCGGTGGTGACCAGCAGCACGCCCGGGATGTCGAGGCGGTTGCGGTTGCGGCCGACGGCCGGCTCGCGGATCACCATGACCGCGCCGACGGCGGCGATCACGGCGAACGGGATGTTGACGAAGAAGGTCCAGCGCCAGTTCATGTACTCGGTCAGCAGGCCGCCGAGGATCAGACCGATCGCACCGCCACCGCCGGCGATCGCACCGTAGATGCCGAACGCCTTGGCGCGCTCCTTGGCCTCGGTGAACATCACAGCCAGCAGCGAGAGCGCGGCGGGGGCCAGCAGTGCGCCGAAGACGCCCTGCAGGGCGCGCGCGCCGAGCAGCATCGCGGTGTTGGCGGCGGCGCCGCCCAGCGCGGAGGCCAGCGCGAAGCCGGTCAGGCCGACCACGAAGGCCCGCTTGCGCCCCCACAGGTCGGCCACCCGGCCGCCGAAGAGCAGCAGACCGCCGAAGGCGAGCGCGTACGCGGTGATCACCCACTGGCGGTTGCCGTCGGTGATGCCGAGGTCCTTCTGCGCGGACGGCAGCGCGATGTTCACGATGGTGGCGTCGAGGACGACCATCAGCTGCGCGAGGCCGATGAATATCAGGGCCTTCCAGCGCCTCGGATCGGGCTGGAGGGCGGGTTGGGCGTCGGTTTGCGGCATGGAGGTACTCACTTCGGTGCGAGAGGTGCGGACGGTGCTGGGCGTGCGGAAGGTGCGAGAGGTGCGGGGCGGGCGGAACGCGCGGGCGTGCCGAAGGCGCGGCCCGGGGCACGGGCGGCAGCGGTGGGCACGCCGTGGCGGCCGTAGCGCGTCCCCGCGGTGAAGGGTGTTTCGGACGTCAGGTCACGCCGGTCGTCCGGCGCGGTGGCGGTGGGTCAGTGGTCGTCGTGGAAGTCCTCGAAGATCGCTGCCCGGCCGGGCAGGACGGAAGGGGCGGGCGCCCGCATGCCGTCCAGGAACAGTTGCAGGTGCCGGTGGACGAACTCGTCCAGGAGGTGGCACGAGGTGCCCGGCAGCGGACGCGTGAGCTGACTGAGGGCGATGAACAGGTCGCCGTGGCCGACGTCCGCCCGGGCCTCGCCCGCCGCCTGCGCCCGCTCCAGCAGACCGCCGGCGACGGACAGCAGGCGCTCGCGCGCCTCCGCCAGGTCGGGGTCGTGCGGGTCGACGTGGTTGGTGAGCATCGGGCAGAGCGCGCCGACCTTCTCGTCGACGGTCTCGTGGGCGAACCGCTCCAGGGCGTCGAACGGTCCGGCGACCTCGGCGGCCGCCCGTTCGGCGATCGCCACGATGCGGTTCTTGACGAGCAGCGCCACCTCGCGGATCAGCGCCGTCCTGGTGGGGAAGTTCCGGTAGAGCGTAGCGTTTCCGACGCCCGCCCGCTTCGCGATTTCGTCCAGCGGCGCGTCCGCGCCGTGCTCGACGAACGCGTCCCGGGCCGCCAGGACGATCCGTTCACGGTTGCGGCTGGCGTCCGCGCGCAGTCTGGGCGCGCGGGCCGGCCCCGCGGTGCGGGTCGGACGGGGGGCGACGGTGGTCACGGGTGCACTCCTCCCGGGATGCGATTGTGGGGAGTCACTCCCCGCTTAGTCCTACGGAAGGCTAAACGGGGAATCCGTCCCCGGAAATTTCGCACCCCGATGTGACCTGCATCACATTCGGTCGAAGCTCTCGCCGAAGCCCCTGCCGTGCCCCACCATGCCCGCCGCGGCCGTCGGCCGGTGCAGCGGGATCTCGAAGTGGACGGTGGCCACCCCCGGGCCGTGCTCGCCGGTCGGGCGGGCGTCGTAGACCTCCTCGGCGAGGCTGCGCCAGAACGGCTCGGCGCCGGGGATCGCGGTGTTGGTGTGCAGGTAGAGCCGGCGGTAGCCGCCCTCCTCGGCGGCGAACGCGCAGGCGCGGCGCACGAGCTCCCGGGCCAGGCCGTGCCGCCGGTGCTCGGCCCGGACGTAGACCCGGACCAGCTGCGCGGTGGTCCCGGACGGGAAGTGCCGGACGAGCTCGCGCGGGTGCGGCGGATGGGCCGGTCCGGTGGAGTGCAGCGCGGTGGTGGCCACCACCTCCTCGCCGAGCACGGCGACCAGGAGGGCGTGCCGGGGGTGGTCCAGGTAGTGCCCCTGGAGGTCGACGACGTCGGCGTGCCAGTCGGGCACATAGCCGTAGCCGAACTCGCGGTAGAAGGTGTCCAGGATCAGCCGGCGCGCTCCGGGCACGTCCTGCGGGAGTGCATGGCGGACGACGTAAGGAAACTGACGATCCATCAGGCAACTCCGGCGGGGCAGGGTCATGGCGGTCGAGGGCAAGAGTACATGAAAACCACTTTCATCTGACGCTTCGACGGAAACGCGGCCCCGGCGCGTTGAAAATGAAAACGAATGCCGTTACGGTCCTGCCTGTCGAGTCCGTCGAAAGGTCGAAAGGGAGATCCGTGGCACATCTGCTGGTGATCGAGAGCTGGGTCGGCTCCATGAGCAGGCTGTTGCCGCGGGCGTTGGGGGAGGGCGGCCACCGCTTCACCTTCCTCACCCGCGACCTGCACCACTACCTGCGGGCCACCGCCCCGGCCGACGGCCCGCATCCGCTGCTCGCCGCGGAGAACGTGCTCACCGCCGACACCAACGACCCGGAAACGCTGCTGCCGTACGCGCAGCGGCTGCACGCGCTGCTCGGCTTCGACGGCGTGCTCTCCTCCTGCGACTACTACCTTCCGCAGGTCGCCCTGGTGGCCCGCCGGCTCGGCCTGCCCGGACCGGCGCCCGACGCCGTCACCGCCGCCTGCCGCAAGGACCTCACCCGCCGCCGGCTGGCCGAGGCCGGCGTCCCCGGGCCCGCGTACGCGCTCTGCGCCGACCCCGGACGGGCCCGCGCCGCCGCCCGGGCGATCGGATACCCGCTCGTCGTCAAGCCGGTCGACCTGTGCGCCGGCATGTTCGTCCGCGCGGTCCGCGACGAGTCGGAACTCCTCGCGGCGATCCGGGCGTTGGATGCCTTCCCGGTCAACGCCCGCGGCCAGCGGCGGGAGCCGGCGGTGCTGCTGGAGGAGCTGCTCACCGGACCGGAGGTCAGCGTGGAGACGGTGTCCACGGACGGTGTCGCGCACGTCGTCGGGATCACCGACAAGAGCATCGGCGGCGCGCCCGCCTTCGTCGAGACCGGGCACATGTTCCCGGCCGCGCTCGACCCGGCCGAGGCCGCGGCGGCTGCCGGCACCGCCGTCGCCGCGCTGGGCGCGCTCGGCCTCGACCAGGTCGTCGCGCACACCGAGATCAAGCTCACCGCGGCCGGACCCCGGGTGATCGAGGTCAACCCGCGTCCGGCCGGGAACCGGATCACCGAGCTGGTCCGGCGGGTCACCGGGGTCGACCTGGCGGCTGCCGCCGTCGACGTCGCGCTCGGCCGCCGGCCCGACCTGGCCGTCCGCCCGACCGGGGTCGCCAGCGCCGCCATCGCCTTCCTGGTGCCCGACGGCGGGCAGGCCGGCCTGCTGGACGGCTTCGACGGCGAGGACACGGTGCGCCGCGACCCGGCGGTGGTCGAACTCGCGCTCGCCGGGTCCGGCCGCGAGGTGCGGCCCGCGACCAGCAACAACGAGTACCTCGGGCACGTCATGACCGCCGACACCGGCGGGTCCGGGGCGCGCCGAACGGCCGAGCGGCTGCTCACCGGGCTCGCCCCGCGTCTCGCGCCCGCGCCCGCGCCCGAGGCCGAGCCCGACCCTGAGCCCGTACCCGAGTCCGGGCCCGCGCCCGCGCCCGCCGACCGTCGGGACGAAGCCGCGGCGGTGTCCGCATGAGCACCCTCACCGCCACCGCCCCGCCCAGCTGGGCCGCCGACCCCGCCCCGGCCGGCGCCTTCCCCACGAGCCCCGGGATCACCACCCTCCCCGTGCTCGACCTGATCACCGGGCGGGCCCGTACGGGGGCGTACGGGCCCGACCCGGCCGCGCTGCGGATCGCGCTCGCCTTCAGCACGGTGCAGGCCGTGCGGCACAGCGGCCGGGCCCGCGGGTACCGCAACGAGGTGCTCAGCCTCCGGCTCGGCGCCGCCGTCGGCTCCTGCGCCGTCGAGCCCGGCGAACTGCCCGCCGACACGGTCACCGACTGCGTCGGCGCCGCCGTCGCCGACCTGCTCGACCACCCGTGCGGCGCCGTCCGGGTCGCCGCGCTCGACGCCTACCTCGGCCACTGCCTCCCGCACGCGCCGGCCTACGGCGCCCGGCGGTACGGCCTGCCCTCGGGCTCCTCGCTCACCAAGTCGCGGGTCCGCGCCTCCGCCGTGGTGGGGCTGCTGCCGCTCGCCGCCGTCCGCCGGGTCCTGGTCGTCGGCGTCGTCAACTCCCTGCTGGAACAGCTCCGTTCCCACGATGTCGGCTACCTGCCGTGCGACCTCAAGGGCGGTCGCACCGAGTGGGACGAGCCGGTGCACACCGACGCCCTCGCCCACCTCGACGACTGCGACGCGATCCTCGCCTCCGGCATGACCCTCGGCAACGGCACCCTCGATCCGCTGCTCGCCCACGCCCGCGCCACCGGCAAACCCCTGGTGCTGTTCGCGCAGACCGGCAGCTCCGTCCTGCCCCGCCTGCTCGGCGACGGGGTCACCGGCGTCAGCGCCGAGCCCTACCCCTTCTTCTGGCTCGACGGCGGCCCCAGCATCCTCCACCTGTACGGGGGTGCGGCCCGGTGACCGCCCTGCTCGACCCCGGCGCGGCGCCGGCCCGTCCGGTCCTGGGCAACCCGGCCCTGCTGCCGCTGCTCGGCGGCACCCCGCTGGCCCGGATCACCACCCCGCTGCCGGGGCCGCACCCCGGCTTCTGGGCCAAGCTGGAGGGGCTGAGCGCCGGCGGCATGAAGGCCCGCTCGGCCGTCGCCATGCTCCGCGGCGCCCACGCGCGCGGTGAACTGCGCCCCGGCGCCACGGTGGTGGAGTCCACCTCGGGCACCATGGGCGTCGGCCTGGCCTTCGCCGGACAGGCCCTCGGGCACCCCGTCGTGCTGGTCGGCGACAGCGAACTCGAACCGTCCATGCGGCAGTTGCTGCGCTCCTACGGCGCCCGGTTGGAGCTGGTCGAGCGGCCGGCCCGGCACGGCGGCTGGCAGGCCGCCCGGCTCGCCCGGCTGCGGGACGTGCTCGACCGGCTGCCCGACGCCTACTGGCCCGACCAGTACAACAATCCCGACAACGCGGCCGGTTACCGATCGATGGCCCGGGAGATCACCGCCGAACTCGACCACCTGGACGTGCTGGTCTGCAGCGTCGGCACCGGCGGCCACAGTTCCGGGCTCGCCGAGGCGCTGCGCCGCCGCTGGCCCCGGCTGCGGATCATCGGGGTCGACTCGGTCGGCTCCACCATCTTCGGCCAGCCCGCCCGGCCCCGGCTGATGCGCGGCCTCGGCAGCTCCATCCACCCGCGCAACGTCGCCCACCAGGCCTTCGACGAGGTGCACTGGGTCGGCCCGGCCGAGGCGGTCGACGCCTGCCGGCGCCTCGCCCGGGGCGCCTTCGTCAGCGGCGGCTGGTCCACCGGCGCGGTCGCCCTGGTCGCCGCCTGGGCCGCCCGGGCCGATCCGGGCGCGGCCGTCGCCACCGTCTTCCCCGACGGCCCCCACCGCTACCTCGGCACCGTGTACGACGACGCGTTCTGCCGGCGGCACGGCCTGGACGCCGGGCGGGCCGTGTCGCGCCCGGTCGAGGTCCCGTACCCGGCGGCCGTCGAGGTCACCGGCTGGGCGCGCTGCCGCACCGGCCGGTCCGCGCCCGGGGAACCGGCCGCCGCCCCGGTGGCCGCTGCCTTCACCGCCGCCACCGCCACCGCCGCCGCCACCGCCGCCGGGACCGCCGTCGGGACCGCCCCTGTTCGCACCGAGAAGGACCGATGAGACTCGACGTCCGCACCGTCCGGCTCCGCCTGGCCGAGCCGCTGCGCATCTCCCGCTCGGTGACCACGCAACGGGACGCCGTCCAGCTCTCCCTGGGGCACGACGGGGCGACCGGACACGGCGAGGCGGTCAGCAGCGTCCACCTGGACCTGCCCGCCGACCGGATCCGGCGCGAACTCGACGCGCTGCGCCCCGTGTTGGAGAACGGCCCGGACCCGGAGCAGGCGCTCGCCGACCTCCGCGACGGCACGGCCCCCTACGTGACGCTGCCGGCCGGGGTGCTGGCCGCCGTCGAGGCCGCGCTGCTCGACCTGGTCGGCAAACGGGCCGGCGAGCCCGTCCACCGGCTGCTCGGCCGCGCCGATCCGGTCGTCGCCGCCACCGCCCGCACCATCGGCATCGACCCGTCCGCCCATGCCGCCGCCCAAGCCGCCCGGCTCGCCGACGCCGGGTTCACCGTGCTCAAGGTCAAGGCCGGCGCCCCGGACCCCGGCCTCGACCTGGCCCGGGTCCGGGCCGTCCGGGAGGCCGCCCCGGAGGTCCGGCTGCTGCTCGACCCCAACGGCGCCTGGACCCCTGCACAGGCCCTGCGGCTGCTGCCCGCCTTCGCCGCCGCCGGCGTCGAGGCCGTCGAGCAGCCGATCCCGCCGGGCCGCCCCGACGCGCTGGCCGCGGTCGCCGAGCGTTCACCCGTCCCGGTGATCGCCGACGAGGACGCCGTCGACTACGAGGACGCCTGCCGGCTCGCCGGGCGGGTGCAGGGCGTCAACCTCAAGCTCGCCAAGTGCGGCGGCGTCCACCAGGTGCTGCGCATCGCCGAGGCCCTGCGAGGCAGCGGCACCGAGCTGATGCTCGGCTGCCTGGCGGCCAGTTCGCTCGGCATCGCGCCCGCCGTCCACCTCGCCGACCGGGCCCGCTGGCTCGACCTCGACGGCCACCTGCTGCTCGCCCACGACCCCTGGCAGGGCATCGGCGGCGCCGACGGCACCGTCCGCACCCCCGGCCGGGCCGGCCTCGGCGTGCTGCCCGCGCCCGCCGCCGTGCCGCTCCCCGGACAGGACGCCCGCCCCCTCCCCAGCGAGGCCCGATGAACCACCGCCCCCTGGCCGACACCCCCGCCGCGGCCCCCGCCACCGCCCACCGCAACCTGCTCACCGACCGTCCGGAACTCTACGAACTCCGCTTCCCCGACCCCGGGTTCACCGCCGCCCGATGGGCCGGGGCGATGCTCCGCGAACACGGCGCCGGGCCCGAGGTCCTCGACCTCGGCTGCGGCACCGGCCGCGACGCGGGCTGGCTGCACCGGGCGGCCGGGCTCACCGTCACCGGCCTGGACAGCTCCCCGGCGATGATCGCCCACGCCCGGGCCCGCCACCCCGGACCGGCCTACCACGTCGGCGACATGCGCGACTTCACGCTGCCCGGCCGCTTCGACGCCGTGCTCTGCCTGGACAGCGCGCTGCTCTACTGCCACACCAACGCCGATCTCGACGCCCTGTTCGGCCGGCTGCGCCACCACCTGCGCCCCGGCGGCCTGTTGGTCGCCGAGATGCGCAACGGGGCCTTCTTCCTCGGCCGCACCGAACTCCTCGGCACCCCACGCTTCGACAGCGTCACCCACGACGGTGTCACGCACACCTCCCGCACCGTGCTGTGGATCGACCACGCCGCCCAACTGCTGCGCCGCACCCGCAGGTGGACCGGCGACGACGGCGCCCCGCCGATCGAGCAGCACTCCGCCTGGCGGCTGCTCTTCCCCCAGGAGCTGCGCCACCTGCTCGCCGTCCACGGTTTCACCGTGCTCGCCCTCCACGACCGGCCCGGCCCGCGCACCGAACCGCCCTGGACGGACGGCGACCGGCCCGCCGACACCGCCGACGGTGACCGCCTCCACCTGGTCGCCCGGTTGGACCTCCCCGGCCGACGGGGACGTTGACCGCCGGGTCCGTCCCCCTTGTGGGTGAATGGGTTCGGGACCCCACGTCGGCTCACTCGCGCGGGTGACGGCCTGTCGGACCCCTCGGCTAGCGTCTGCGCCATGAACACCACGACCGCAGCCGTCCCCGCCCCCGAGGCGATCACCGCGCTCCTCGACGTGCTGGGCGCCGAGGCGTCGGCGCGCGGCGTCGACGAGCGGGCGGTCCGCCGGGCGTTCGAGGCCGAGCGCCCGGGGCCGCTGCCCGACCACTGGTGGCTGGCCGTCCCGGGCGAGGCGTACGAGGAGGCGTTCACCGCGCTGGGGCTGCACGACCGGATCCCCGTCACCGTCCGCTACGGGCTGGCCGCCCAGGAGGAGGACGAGAAGTCCGTGCCCGAGCGGGTGCACCGGGTGTTCGTCACGCCCGAGTACGCGGGGTGGCGGCTGATCTACGCGGAGTCCCCGCTGCGGGAGACGGCCTGGTGGCCGCACGAGGTGGTCGAGCGCCTCAGCGCCGCCTGCGGCCGGGCCCAGGTGTTCTTCCAGGACCCGTTCGCCGACTCCGTGATCTGGGCCGCCGCCGAGCACGGCAGTCTGGTGCGCGGCTACTGGCGCTACGGCGAGCCGGAGTGGACGGGGGAGCCGCTGCCCTGGGAGCCGCTGCCCCGCGCCGCCGGACCGGACGACGAGTTCGACGAGGAGGAGGGCGACGAGTTCGACGAGGATGGCGTCGAGCCCAACGCCTCCCTGGTCGAGTCGATCGGCCGGGCTGCCGCCGGACTCTCCGTGAACCCCGCCGCGATCACCGCCGACACCCCGGTCCGCGGCCACGGCTGGCTCGCCCTGACCGTCCCGGGCGCCGGCCACGGAGGCTTCGGGGGTGCGCCCGTGCTCTGACTCCGCCTTGCGATGCCCGCACCCGGACGCCGCGTCCTGGTCCGACAAAATCCAGGAGACAGGCCCTAGGCTGAACTCGCCCGGGCGGCCGGACGGCCGTGGGAGTCGGGAGGGGCCCGGCGGCCGGGGTCTCGGAGGTGGTCGCGATGGTCAGCGGTGGGACAACGGCCGAGGTGCGCTGCGTGGCGGCCGTCCCGTGCTGGGTGAGCCTGATGGCACGCGACCTCGATGCCGCCAAGGCCTTCTACGGGCCCTTGCTGGGCTGGGAGTTCGAGCCCGGCCCGGACCGCTTCGGCCCGTACGTGCACGCCGTGGCCGGCGGGGAGGCGGTGGCCGGGCTGGGGGTGGCGAGCGGCGGCTGGGGCATGCCCGTCGCCTGGACCAGCTACTTCGGCACCGAGAGCGCCGACGCCGCCGCCGACGCGGTCCGTGAGCGCGGTGCGACGCTCGCCGTCGGCCCGCTCTCCTTCGACGCGGGCCGGGTGGCCTTCGCCGCGGACCCGGCGGGCGCGGTGTTCGGCATCTGGGAGGGCCCGCTGGGCCGGGCCCGGCGGCTGAACCTCCTCGGCGCGCCGGTCTGGATCGAGCTGCGCACCCCGGACCCGTTCGCCGCCGCGCTCTTCTACGGCGAGGTGTTCCGTTGGGACGGCCGGGACCCGGAGCGGTTCGAGGTCCGCTGGGAGCACGACCGGGTGGTGCTGCGTGCCGAGGGGCACAGCGTCGCCGCGCTCGCCAGGGAGCAGGCGAGCGGCCCGGCGGGGATGCCGCCGCACTGGGAGGTGTCCTTCTCGGTGCCGGACACCGACGCGGCGCTGGCCAGGGCGGCGGAGCTCGGCGGCAGCGCGATCGGCCCGGCGTTCGACTCGCCCTACGGGCGGGTGGCCCGGCTCCAGGACCCGGAGGGCGGCCGGTTCGCGGTGATCAGCGCCAAGCCCTGAGCCACGGACTCACGGTCCGGCCTCGGCGATCTCCGCCCGGTCGGCCCGCAGCCGTTCGGCGAGCGCGTTCCGGGCGGCGGCCGGGAGGGCCTTGCGGGTGGCGGTGAACAGCTGCTTCTCCTCGGTCGCCAGGTGGCGGCGCAGCAGCTCGGCCAGTCCGCGCAGCAGGGTGTCCAGGGCGGGGCCGCCGGGCGGCAGCGCCTGCAGGTCGGCGAGGTACTGGCCGATCGCGAGGTGGTCGTGGATGCACCGGAAGACCAGCGCGCCGCCGTCCGGCACATCGTGCTGGACGACCGGGAACAGGTACTCCTCCTCCGCCGCGCAGTGGCTGAACAGCAGGTCGGTGAGCCGCCCGATCAGCTGATCCAGCTCTGCTGCGCGGCCCGCGCCGCCGTCCTCGCCGGCCCCGTCGCCCGCGGCCGCGCCGGTTCCGCCGGTCCCGGTCCCGCCCTCCGCGCCGGGGTGCGGCCCGGCGGCCTCGATCCGGGCGAGCAGTTCCTCCACCGCGCGGTGCTCCGCGGTGAACTCGCCGAGGATGTCCGGCCTGCGGTTCATGGCGCGCCCGCCTCTCCGGTCTGCTGCGGTTCCGCCCCCGACACCTCCAGTATCCGGCGGCGCGCCCGTTGTCCGGGCGGTGCGGCGGAACGGGAGCCGTCGGCGAGGTCCACTCGCCGGGGAACGGCGCAGGTCAGGGGCGGTCCCGGCGCCCGGTGAGGGCGAGCATGCGGGTCTGCGGCCCGGCGTCGTCCGGGACCGGCAGCGGCGGGTCGAACAGCCCGCTGCCCGAGAGGTCGCCGTAGCCGGTGTACTCGGCGAGCGCGAAGTCCACCAGCGCCTCCGGCAGCCGGGTGAGCCGGCCGGTGCCCTCGGCGAGGTCCCAGGTGTGCACGACGGCGTCGGCGGTGAGCTGGTCCAGGTAGTACTGGCCGGAGACGTCGCCGAAGGACAGGTACACGGTGAGGTCGGTGGCGCCGGGGACGGCGAAGGCGTCACGGGCGGCGTCCGCGGCGGCGGTCCAGGCGGCGACGGGGTCGTCACCGAGGACGTCGCCGTCGAAACGGGCGCCGACCTCGCCGATGGTGGCGCCCATCAGCAGCTCGGGCACCCAGAGCTGCTCGCCGGTGAGGTGGTTGACCAGGTCGCGGACGGTCCAGTCGGCGCACGGGGTGGGCGCGTCCCACTGGTCGGGGGTGATCAGCCGGACCCGTTCTGTGAAGGCTGCGAGGGCCTCGGCGTGCGGGGTGCCCTTGTCCTGCGCGCGCCGGTGTTCGTTGCGATGTGCCATGCCCAGAGCCTGCCCCGCCTGGTGCCTTCGTACGCCGGTCTACACCACTGCTGACTTGATCACGCCAAAATGTCATGCCGCGCCAGTTGTTCAAATTCAAACTTACGGGTACGGTCTCATCACCCCACTGGTTCGAATTTGAACAAATCCGGACCGGAATCGACGAACCCCCCTTTTTTTCCTGGAGACGCGCATGCCGAGCAGCAGCCCGAGCACGACCGCCCCCACCAACCCCATCGCCGCGGCCGGGAGAACTCCCGGATCCGCGGTCACCTCCCCGCACGCCTACGACGCAGGCCTTCTGCTGCTGCGCCTGGCCCTCGGCCTGACCATGGCCGCGCACGGCAGCCAGAAGCTGTTCGGCTGGTTCGGCGGCGGCGGGATCGACGGCACCGGCGCCTTCTTCGACATGAAGGGCTACCCGGCGCCCAAGGCCATGGCCGTCGTGGCCGGCCTCTCCGAGGTCGGCGGCGGACTGGCGCTCGCCGTCGGCCTGCTGGCCCCGCTGGCGGCCGCCGCGATCCTGGGCACCATGCTCAACGCCCTCGCCGTGACGTGGAGCGGCAAGTTCTTCGCCATGAACGGCGGCAGTGAGTACGAACTGATCCTGATCGCCGCCGCGGCGGCGCTCGCGCTGACCGGCCCCGGCCGGTACGCCGTGGATCGCTACCTGCCGGTGGTGCGTTCGCACCGGCTGTCGTACGGCGCGGCCGCCGTCGTGATCGGCCTGGTCACCGCGGGCGCGGTGCTCCTCGTCCGCAACTGACGTGCCGTAACCGCGTGCTGCCACTGGCGCACCACAACTGACGTGCCGTGACCGACCTGCCGCAACACGCGGGTCGCGGAGGCGTCAGTCGCTGTCCGCGAGGGCCGCCGGTCGACCGACCGGCGGCCTTTGCCATTGTGTGGTCGCCCTCTGCCGTTCTGCGGCTGTTCGGTGAAGTTCCTGTGGGGAAGCGACAGTTGTCGGTTCTGGGCCTTCCTAGGCCATGTGATGCGTGCAATTGTACATGTCACACCCCCACCGATGTTCGAGGGCATCGCCCCAACGGTGCCCCTGCAACGGTCCTCACCACCCCACCCGGCCGCGCCCCCACGCGGCCGACGAAGGCCCGGAGGCCCCCACGTGAGAACCGCACGCCCTTTGTACCAACACCCGCATGTCGCGAGGCTGTTGACGCTCGTCGTCGCGATGTTCGTGGCGGTCGGACTGTTCGCCCCGCGCGCCCAGGCCGCCCCCGTCCCGGTCTCGGTGAAGCCCGGCGCCGGCTCGCCCGCCACCTCGGCCGGACCCGCCGGCCTGGCCCCGCAGCCCGCGATCGGAGGCGCGCCGGACACCCCCGGCGCGGAGAAGCCGGCGGCGGCCCGCGACCGCGCCCCCTTCTCCACCGCGGACCCGGCCCGCACCAAGACCCTGTCGAAGCCGGAACAGAAGGCCCAGCGGAAGGCCGAGCTGGCCAAGTCCTTCGGCGAGAGCGCCCCCATGGCTCTCGGCGAACAGGCCTGCAACATCCCGGACTTCAGCCGCACCGGCGCCGCCCTGGTGCAGGCGGTCACGTCGGCCGACCTCGGCTGCGTCAACGACCTGTTCCTGCTGACCGGTGGGGACGCGAGCGCGACGTTCCGCGAGTCCCAGATGGTCACGGTGGCGGACGCCCTGCGCGACAACGCCGCCAACTACCCGGGTGACAACTCCACTTCCACCGCCCAGCTGGTGCTGTTCCTGCGGGCCGGCTACTACGTGCAGTGGTACCACGCCTCCGACGTGGGCACCTACGGCACCGCCCTGCAGACCTCGATCCGCGGCGCGCTGGACTCCTTCTTCAACAGCGCGCACTCCCGTGACGTCTCCGCCGCCAACGCGGGCACGCTCGGGGAGGCGATCACCCTGATCGACAGCGCGCAGGAGAACGTCCGCTACCTGCCGGTGGTCAAGCGCCTGTTGGGCGCGTACGACGCCGCCACCCACAACCCCGTGAACATGGGCAACGCGCTCAACAGCGTGTTCACCGTGCTGTGGCGCGGCCACCAGACGAAGGGCTTCGTCGAGGCGGTGCAGGCCGATCCGAGCGTGCTCGACGCGGTCTACACCTTCGCCACCGCCAACAGCGCGCTGCTCGGCGGCGACTACACCTTCCTGGTCTACAACGCGACCCGCGAGCTGGGCCGCTTCGTGCAGTACACCGCCCTGCAGCCCAAGGTCCGCCCGCTGCTGAAGGGCCTGGCCGACCAGTCCTCGCCGAGCGGCCGCACCTCCTACGAGTGGGCCGCCGTCGCCGAGATGACCGACGCCTACGACACCGGGAACTGCTCCTCCTACGGCACCTGCGACGCCCCGGCCCGACTCAAGTCGGCCGTCCTGACGGTCGACTCCACTTGCAGCCCGAGCATCCGGATCCTCGCCCAGGCGCTGGACTCCGGCCAGCTCGCCACCACCTGCTCCAGCCTCACCGGACAGGACGCCTACTTCCACTCCGTGGCCAAGGACAACGGCCCGGTCGCGGACGACCGCAACACCACCATCGAGGTCGTGGTCTTCCACTCGCGCTTCGACTACGCCGTGTTCGCGGCCGGCATCTACAAGATCGACACCAACAACGGCGGCATGTACCTGGAGGGCAAGCCGAACGAGGCCGGCAACCAGCCGCGCTTCCTGGCCTACGAGGCCGACTGGGCCCGCCCGGACTTCCAGATCTGGAACCTCAACCACGAGTACACCCACTACCTCGACGGCCGGTTCGACATGTACGGCGACTTCGACGCCGGCATGACCACCCCGACCGTCTGGTGGGTCGAGGGCTTCGCCGAGTACGTCTCGTACGGGTACCGCAAGGCGACCAACGACGGTGCGATCGCCGCCGCCGGCCGCCACACCTACCGGCTCTCCGACCTCTTCGACACCGTGTACGGTGACCAGGACCGCGTCTACCGCTGGGGCTACCTGGCCGTCCGCTACATGCTGGAGCAGCACCGCTCCGACCTGGACGCGGTGCTCGCCAAGTACCGCGTCGGCGACTGGGACGGCGCCCGCACCATCCTCAAGACCACCATCGGCACCCGCTACGACGCGGACTTCGACAGCTGGCTGACCGCCTGCGCCGGCGGCGCCTGCGGCGGCAGCACCAACCCGCCCGGCAACCAGCCGCCGACCGCCGCCTTCACCACCGCGGTCTCCGGCCAGTCGGTGAACTTCACCGACCGCTCGACCGACCCGGACGGCACGATCGCCTCCCGCGTCTGGGACTTCGGTGACGGCACCACCGACACCGCGGCCAACCCGGCCAAGACGTACGCCAAGGCCGGCACCTTCACCGTCACGCTCACGGTGACCGACGACAAGGGCGCCACCGCGAGCACCCGCCAGGACGTCACCGTCGGATCCGGCTCCGGGGGCGAGTGCACCGGCACCGACACCCGTCAGCTGGACCGCAACTGCGGGCGGACCAGTGTGGCGGCGACCACCGGCAACTACGCGCACTTCTACCTGTTCCTGCCGGCCGGGGTGACGCAGCTCAAGCTCACCAGCGCGGGCGGCACCGGCAACGCCGACCTCTACTACAACGGCGGCGGCTGGGCGTACACCAACGCCTACACGGCCAAGTCCACCAACGCCGACAACAGCGAGACCCTGACCATCACCAACCCGCCGGCCGGCTACGTCTTCCTGAGCCTCTACGCCCAGCAGGGCTTCTCCGGCGCGACCGTCAAGGCCGAGTACTGACCGAGGAGTTGACCGACCAGCACTGAACGAGGGCCCCGGCGGCGAACCGCCGGGGCCCTCCCGCGTCGCCACGGCTACGCCGCGATCCGCACCAGCGCGAGCGTGATGTTGTCCGGCCCGCCGGCCTCGATCGCGGCCTTCCAGAGCTCGAACGCCGCCCGTCCGTCGGCCCGTTCGCCCTCCTCCGGTGGGCGGGCGAGCAGCGCCGAGAGCTCCTCGTCCGGCACCGGGTCGGTCAGCCCGTCGCTGCACACCAGGTACCGGTCGCCGACGGCCAGCGGCGCGCTGCGGACGTGCGGCTCGACGAAGGTCAGCCCGAGCGAGCCGCCGAGGGTCTGGGTGACCACCGAGGTGGTGCGCCGTCCGGGCGGCAGCGGCGGGCTGTCGTCCACGCTGACCCGGCGCAGCGCGTCCTCGCCGTCGTCCTCACCGCCGCCCCCGCCGATGCGGTAGACGCGGCTGTCGCCGACGTTGAAGACCACGGCCCGCTCCTCCAGCAGCACCAGGCCCGCCACCGTGGTGCCCATCGCGGCCAGCCCGGGATCCCCACCGGCCGCCGCGTACACGTCCTGGTTGCAGTCCTGGAGGGCTTCGCGGACGCTCTCCTCGCCGTCGAGCGCCGGTCCGCTCGCGGCCAGCCGCCGGGCGACCAGGGCGCTGGCGATCTCGCCGCCGGGGTGACCGCCGAGCCCGTCGGCGACCGCGACCACGCAGGGCGGGCCGAGCGGGAAGAGCAGGGTCTGCGGGTTGCTGGTGACGGTCGCGCAGAGCGTCCACGGCCCGACGGTGAGGCTGTCCTCGTTCTGCTCGCGCACCAGCCCCTCGTGGCTCAGCGCGCTCACCGCGATGTACGCCGCCATCGGTTCGCCGCCCTTCGGGTGCTCCGGCCGGCCGCTTCCGGCTCCTCCCATTGTCCCGCGCCGCCGCCGTGCCGGCCGGGGGAGCGGGACGGGAGCGGGGGCGGCGCGGTATTGCACCGAGCGATCCAAAACAGCTACGGTGCTGCCATGGCGAGACCGCGCACCTTCGACGAGGACCGGGCGCTGGACGCGGCGATGCGGGCGTTCTGGGCGAACGGCTACGAGGCCACCTCCACCCAGGACCTCTGTGAGGCGACCGGCCTCGGGCGGAGCAGCATCTACAACACGTTCAGCAGCAAGCGCGACCTCTTCAGGAGGTCGCTGGACCGCTACAACGAGCTGATGACCGTCCCGCAGGTCGCGTTGCTGGAGGACGTGGAACGGCCCCCGCTGGAGCGGATCCGGCTGCTGCTCGCCCGGGTCGTCGACGGGGAGTTCGCGTACCGCCCGGACGGGCGCAGCGTCGGCTGCCTGACCGTGAACACCGTCGTCGAGCCGGCCGGGCGCGACCCGGAGGCGGCCGCGGCGCTGGCCCGGGACCAGGAGGTGCGGCTCGCCGCACTGGAGGCCGCGATCGGCGCCGGGCAGCGTGCCGGTGAGATCGCCGGGCGCCGCGGGGCGGGCGAGCTGGCCCGGTTCGTGAACGCGATGATCGCCGGGATGCGGGTCGCCGCCAAGGGCGGGGCCGACCGGGCCGCCGTCGAGGCCGTCGCGGCCACCGCGATGGACGCGCTCACGCCCTGAGCCGCGAGCCGCTCGCCCCGCCGCCCGTCCGTTCCCTCGCCCGTCCTCCTGCCTTCGCCTGCCCAAATTTTGAACCGATCAATCCAAAACTACCGGGGGAGCACTTCCATGCCACCTGCCGTGTACGTCCTCGCCCTCGGCATCTTCGCGATGGTGACCAGTGAGTTCGCCGTCGCCGGGCTGATGCCGCAGCTGGCGGAGGGCCTCGACGCGACGGTCCCGCAGATCGGCTACCTGATCACCGCCTTTTCCGCCGCGATGTGCCTCGGCGGCCCCTTCCTCACCGTCTCGCTCCTGCGCATGCGCCAGAAGCGGGCGCTGACGCTGCTGTTCGCGATCTTCCTGGTCGGCAACCTGCTCGCCGCGACCGCCTCCGGCTATCCGGTGATGCTGGCCGCCCGGGTGGTCAGCGGGATCGCCGCGCAGGCCTTCTTCGGCATCTCGATCTCGCTCTGCGCCCAGCTCGCCCGCCCCGAGCTGCGCGGCCGCTCGATCGCCGTGCTGATGAACGGCCTGATGCTCGGCACCCTGCTCGGCCTGCCGCTGGCCACCGTCGTCGGGGAGCACCTCGGCTGGCGGGCGGCGTTCTGGGCGGTGGCCGTGCTCACCGTGGCGGTCGCGCTGGCCACCCTGGCCGGGGTGCCGGACGCCGACCACGCCGAGGGCGGCGGCTCGCTGCGCGCGGAGTTCGGCGTGCTGCGCAACGGGCGGCTCTGGCTGGCGTTCGTCACCAGCACCCTGATCATCGGCGCCACCTTCTCGCTGTTCAGCTACGTCAACCCGGTCCTGACCGAGATCACCGGCTTCTCGGCCGGCTCCGTTCCGCTGCTGCTCGTCGCCTACGGTGCGGCGACCGTGGTCGGCAACACCGTGGTCGGCCGGCTCGCCGACCGGTACGCGCTGCCGGTGCTCGCCGTCGGTCTGGCGCTGAACACGGCCTTCCTGGCCGGTCTCGCGCTCTTCGCCCAGCTCCGGGTGCCGGCGGTCGGCCTGCTGCTCGGCGTCGGCCTGGTCGGCGTCACCATGAACCCGGCGATGGCCTCGCGGGTCCAGCGGATCGGCAACGCCCGTCCGCTGGTGAACACCCTCCACAACTCCTTCATCACGCTGGGCGTCCTCCTCAGTTCCCTGCTCGGCGGGCTCGCCATCGACGCCCGGGGCCTGCGCGCCGCCCTCTGGCTGGGGGTGGCGCTGGCCGTCGCCGGCCTGCTGACCCTGCTCCCGGACGCGCTGCACGCCCGTCGCGCGGTTCCGGCGGTTCCGGCGGTTCCGGGCACAGTGCGGCCTCGGAACAGGGGCCGGGCGCGGAGGGGAATAACACCCGGGTGGCGGATGCTAAAGTGGTTGAAACTTTGACGATCGGATCCTGAACCAGGTTTCACCTGCGGGATTCAACCTGGAGTGTGGTGAGCAACATGCAGTTCGGAATCTTCACCGTCGGCGATGTCACCCCCGACCCGACGACCGGCCGCACCCCGACCGAGCACGAGCGGATCAAGGCCACGGTGGCCATCGCCCGCAAGGCGGAGGAGGTCGGCCTGGACGTCTTCGCGACCGGCGAGCACCACAACCCGCCGTTCGTGCCGTCCTCGCCGACCACCCTGCTCGGCTACATCGCCGCGCAGACCGAGCGCATCATCCTCTCCACCTCGACCACGCTGATCACCACCAACGACCCGGTGAAGATCGCCGAGGACTACGCGGTGCTCCAGCACCTCGCCGAGGGCCGGGTGGACCTCATGATGGGCCGCGGCAACACCGGTCCGGTCTACCCGTGGTTCGGCAAGGACATCCGCCAGGGCATCCCGCTCGCGATCGAGAACTACGCGCTGCTGCACCAGCTGTGGCGCGAGGACGTGGTGGACTGGTCGGGCCGCTTCCGCACCCCGCTGCAGTCCTTCACCGCCACCCCGCGCCCGCTCGACGGCATCCCGCCGTTCGTCTGGCACGGCTCGATCCGCAGCCCGGAGATCGCCGAGCAGGCCGCCTACTACGGTGACGGCTTCTTCGCGAACAACATCTTCTGGCCCAAGGAGCACTTCAAGAAGCTGATCAACCTCTACCGCGAGCGCTACGCCCACTACGGGCACGGCACCCCCGAGCAGGCCATCGTCGGCCTCGGCGGCCAGGTGTTCATGCGCAGGAACTCGCAGGACGCGGTGCGCGAGTTCCGCCCCTACTTCGACAACGCGCCGGTGTACGGACACGGGCCGTCGCTGGAGGAGTTCACCGCGGAGACCCCGCTCACCGTCGGCAGCCCGCAGGAGGTCATCGAGAAGACCCTGACCTTCCGCGAGACCTTCGGCGACTACCAGCGCCAGCTGTTCCTGATGGACCACGCCGGCCTGCCGCTGAAGACCGTGCTGGAGCAGCTGGACCTGCTCGGCGAGGAGGTCGTGCCGGTGCTGCGCGAGGAGTTCGCCAAGGGCCGCCCGGCCGAGGTCCCGGACGCGCCGACCCACGCCTCGCTGGTCGCGGCCGACCGCGTCCGCCGGGAGCAGGAGCAGAACACCGAGGAGAACACGGAGGCGACCAAGTGACCGCGTACCGGCTGGTGGTGATCAGCGCCGGACTGAGCAAGCCGTCCTCGACGCGCCTGCTCGCGGACCGGCTGGCCGAGTCGACGGTGCGCCGGCTCGCCCTCGACGGGCGGGAGGCGGACGTCACGGTGGTCGAACTGCGCGACCTCGCTACGGAGATCGCGAACAACTTCGTCACCGGCTTCCCCGGCCCCGCGCTGCGCGAGGCGATCGAGGCGGTCACCCGGGCCGACGGGCTGATCACCGTGACGCCGATCTTCGCGGCCTCCTACAGCGGGCTGTTCAAGTCGTTCTTCGACGTGCTCGACCCCGACGCGCTCACCGGCAAGCCGGTGCTGATCGCGGCCACCGGAGGCACGCCCCGGCACTCGCTGGCGCTGGAGCACGCCGTCCGGCCGCTCTTCAGCTACCTGCGCTCGGTGGTCGTCCCGACCTCGGTCTACGCGGCCACCGACGACTGGGGCAGCACGGGCGACCGGCTCACCGACGGGCTCCCGGGCCGGATCGAGCGGGCCGCCGGCGAACTCGCCGGGCTGCTCGCCGGCCGCGCCCCCAGCGGGCCGGCGGCGGACGGCGGGGAGCCGGAGGAGACCGTGGTGCCGTTCGCCGAGCAGCTGGCGGCCCTGCGGGTCTGACGGCGGCGGTGGATGCATGACGAGGGGCGGGCCCGGGAGACCGGGCCCGCCCCTCGTCGTCGTGCGTTGTCGTGCGTCGTCGTGCGCGTCGCCGTGGGTTCAGCTCACCCGGGCGTCGTACGAGGCGCGGGCCGCCGCGATCTCGTGCTGGTGCGTCTCGGTCCAGGCGATCAGCGAGCGGACGGTCTCGTGCAGCGTCCGCCCCAGCGGCGTCAGCGCGTAGTCCACCCGCGGCGGCACCACCGGGTGCACCGTGCGCTCGACCAGGCCGTCCCGCTCCAGCTGCCGCAGCGTGACGGTCAGCATCCGCTGGCTGACCCCGTCGATCTCGCGCCGCAGCTCGGTGAAGCGCAGCGAGCCGCGGTCCAGCAGCGCGATCACCAGCAGCGACCACTTGTCGGCGATCCGGTCGAGGATCTGCCGCACCTCGCAGTCCTCCCGGGTGTCCCACTGGAACACGTCGTAGTCGCCGCCGGTATCCGCGCAGTGCGTCGGTGACTTCAAAGTGCCTTCTTCCACAGCTCCTGATGCTGCCTCAGGATGGCCGGTGGTTACAAGAGGGAACAGACCGGCCGAAGGGGAACCGCCCCGTCCGGTGTCCCCGCCTCCCCGCGCACTCCCAGGAGACCTCCGTGTCCGCGTCCTCAGCCGTGCCCGAAACCGGCACGCCCGCCCGCACTTCCGCCGCCCCGCCCCCGTCGCCCTCGCCGTCCTCGCCGTCCTCGCCCCCGAAGGCCTCCGCGCGCCTCACCGGCCGGGAGACCGCCGTCCTCCTCGTCCTGTGCGGCGCGATCTTCCTGGAGGGCATCGACGTCGCCATGCTCAATGTCGCGCTCCCCTCGATCCGCGCCGACCTCGGCATGGACACCGGCTCGCTCAGCTGGGTGCTGAGCGCCTACGTGCTCGGCTACGGCGGCTTCATGCTGCTCGGCGGCCGCACCGCCGACCTGCTCGGACGACGCCGGATGTTCCTGTTCTGGCTCACCGTCTTCGTCCTCTTCTCCGGTCTCGGCGGCCTCGCCGGCGCCCCCTGGGTGCTCATCCTGGCCCGCTTCGCCACCGGCCTCGCGGCCGCCTTCATGACCCCCGCCGGTCTGGCGATCATCACCACCGCCTTCGCCGAGGGTCCCCGCCGCAACCGCGCCCTGCTGCTCTACGCGGGCACCGCCGCCGCCGGCTTCTCGCTCGGCCTGGTCGCCGGCGGCCTGCTCACCACGATCAGCTGGCGCTGGGTCTTCTTCGCCCCGGTCCTGCTCGCCGGCGCCCTGCTGCTCACCGCCCTGCCGCTGCTCCCGCGCGACCAGGCGCCCGCCCGCCGCCCCGGCGAGCGCTTCGACCTGGCCGGCGCGGCCACCGTCACCGGGGCCGCGCTGCTGCTGGTCCACACGGTGGTGCGGATCGGGGAACCGGGCGCCGCAGGTTGGACGCTCGCCGAACTGGCCGGCGGCCTGGCCCTGCTGGCCGCCTTCGCCGCCGTCGAGCGGCGCTCCGCCGCCCCGCTGGTCCGCCTCGGCCTGCTGCGTTCCGGCCCGCTGCTGCGCGCCAACCTCGGCGCGCTGCTGTTCGCCGGCTCCTTCTTCGGCTTCCAGTTCACCGTCACCCTCTACCTGCAGGACCTGCGCGGCTGGACCCCGCTGCAGACCGGCCTGGCGCTGCTCGCCGTCGGGGTGGACGCGGTGCTCGCGCCGACCCTCACGCCCCGGCTGGTGGAACGGTTCGGCCTCGTCCGGGTGATCCTCGGCGGCTTCTGCCTGGCGACGGTGTCCTACGCGCTGTTCCTGCCGGTCGGCCCGCACTGGAGCTACCCGATGATGTTCCCGACCATGATCCTCGCCGGTCTGGCCTTCGCCCTCGCCTACGGGCCGCTGACCATCGCCGCCACCGACGGCGTCGCCGAGGAGGAGCAGGGGCTGGCCGGCGGGCTGCTCAACACCGCCTTCCAGTTCGGCGCGGCGCTCGGCCTCTCCGCGGTCACCGCCGTGCACCTGGCCGCCACCGGCGCCGGGCGCTCCGGGCTGGACGCCTTCCGGGTGGCCCTGGTGGTCCCGGTCGCGGCGGTCGCCCTCGGCGCCGTCGTCACCGCGCTCGGCGTGCGCCGCGACCGCACCCCGGCCTGATCGTCCGCGCCACCGCGTCCTGTCCCCGCGCGGCTTCCCTTCCCCCCTCCTCTCCTCCCCGTCCCGTCAAGCCCCTCACCGGAGCCTTCCGGTGAGGGGCCGTCCCCGTTCCCCTCCTCGGCCCGCCGACCGCGCCGAAATGTCCGCTCTGGGGTGTAATCGTACGGATGATCAGACCCCGGAGACCGGAGTCCGCCGATGCCGCAGCCCGTCCTCACCCCGCTCACCACCGCCGCGATCTTCCTCGTCCTCACCATCGACCCCGGCGGCGAACCCGCCGTCCGGTCCCTGCTGCCCGACCTCGCGGGCCTGCGCCGCGCGGTCGGCTTCCGCGCCCCCGACGCCGGTCTCAGCTGTGTCACCGGCATCGGCTCGGATGCCTGGGACCGGCTCTTCGACGGCCCCCGCCCGGCCGAGCTGCACCCTTTCCGGGAGGTCTCCGGCGCCCGCCACCGTGCCCCGGCCACCCCCGGTGACCTGCTGTTCCACCTCCGTGCCGGCCGGATGGACCTCTGCTTCGAACTTGCCGGCCAGCTCACCGGGCGCCTCGCCGGCGCCGCCACCGTGGTCGACTCCGTCCACGGCTTCCGCTACTTCGACGACCGCGACCTGCTGGGCTTCGTCGACGGCACCGAGAACCCGGAGGGCGGGGCGGCGGCGGCCGCCGTCCTGATCGGCGACGAGGATCCGGAGTTCGCGGGCGGCAGCTATGTGATCGTCCAGAAGTACCTGCACGACCTGGACGCCTGGAACCGCCTCCCGGTCGAGGCGCAGGAGCGCGCGGTCGGCCGCACCAAGCTGACCGACATCGAGCTCGCCGACGACGTCAAACCCGCCGACTCGCACGTCGCGCTGACCACCGTCACCGGTCCGGACGGCGAGCAGCGGCAGATCATGCGCTTCAACATGGCGTTCGGCTCGTTCGGCGGGGGAGGGGAGTTCGGGACGTACTTCATCGGCTACTCGCGCACGCCGGCGGTGACCGAGGAGATGCTGGAGAACATGTTCGTCGGCCGCCCGCCGGGCGCCCACGACCGCCTGCTCGACTTCTCCGTGGCGGCCACCGGAACCCTGTTCCACGTCCCGACCGCCGACTTCCTGGACGACCCGCCGCCCGCGCCGGCCGCCGTCTCCGTGGCCTCCGCCGCAACCGCCCGCGTTCCCTCGTCCGCCGCCGCCCCCTCCTCCGACGGCTCCCTCGCCATCGGCAGCCTGAAAGGCATCCCCGCGTCATGAACAACCTGCACCGCGAACTCGCCCCCGTCTCCGCCGCGGCCTGGGCGGAGATCGAGGAGGAGGCCCGGCAGACCTTCAAGCTCCACCTGGCGGGCCGCCGGGTCGTCGACCTCAGCGGCCCCGACGGCCCCACCCTCGCCGCGGTCGGCACCGGCCACCTCACCGCGATCGAGCCGCCCAACCCGGGCGTCCAGGCCCACGCCCGCGAGGTGCGGCCGCTCGTCGAACTCCGGGTGCCCTTCTCGGTCGACCGCTCCGCCGTGGACGACGTCGAACGCGGCTCCCGGGACAGCGACTGGGGCCCGGTCAAGGCGGCCGCCCGCACCCTCGCCCTCACCGAGGACCGCGCCGTCTTCGACGGCTACCCCGCCGCCGCCATCGAGGGCATCCGCACGGCCGCCACCAACCCCGCCGTCCCGCTCCCCGCCGACGTCCGCGAATACCCGGAGGCCGTGAGCAGGGCCCTCACCACCCTCCGGCTGGCCGGAGTGGGCGGCCCCTACGCCCTCCTCCTCGGCGCCGACGCCTACACCGCCGTCAACGAGACCTCGGACCACGGCTACCCCGTCGCCAGTCACATCGCCCGCCTCCTCGACGGCGAACTCATCTGGGCCCCCGCCCTCGAAGGCGCCCTCCTCCTCTCCACCCGAGGCGGCGACTTCGAACTCCACCTCGGCCAGGACGTCAGCGTCGGCTACCTCTCCCACACCCCCGACAGCATCGCCCTGTACCTCCAGGAGAGCTTGACGGCCCGCCTCCACACCCCCGAAGCCGCCGTCCCCCTCACCGCGAGCTGACCCCACCAAGGACGGCGGGGCCGGTGCGAACCGCACCGGCCCCGCGCCGCTGTTCCGGCCTTCAGCACCAGATGGCGATGCCCGCGATCGATGTCCCGTCGAAACCGGCGGCGAGGACGAGCGGAAGGGCAGCTGCGATGATCATCTTGAACAAGTCGAACCACGCATTCCTACGGTAGTCACTAAGTCGATCTCTTGCGCGAGCAGTTAAGCAGCTCGGATGCGCTGGAACAAATCGGCCTTGAGTTCGTAGATGGTGGAATGATAAACATACTAGTTTGCACTGGATCCTTCGTTTGCGGAGCAGGCCCGTGCGAGTGCCCGGCGAGCCAGTGCGGCCTCGTCGGCGGCCTTGATGTGGTCCGCGAGTGCGACCGCTTCGCTCAGCAGCGCGACGGCCCGGTCCGCAGCGCCGAGGGTCAGTTCGCAGTCCGCGAGGCCGCGCAGGGCGGTGGTCTCCTCACGGGCCGCTCCGACCGATCGGGCCAACTCCCTGGCTATCGCGTACTGGTCGCGTGCCTCGGTCGCGCAGCCGGTGGTCACGAGCGCGCCGGCCAGGCTGTTCAGGGCATGCGCCTCGTGCCGGATGCTCCCGGTCGCGCGGAACGTCGCCAGTGCCGACCGGTACAGGGTGACGGCCCGGTCGAACTGCTCGGGGGGAAGGGAGGCCGCCAGGTTCACGCGCGCCACGGCCAGGTCGAACGGCGGGGTCGAATCGTCCGCGATATTGAGTACGCGTTCGAAATATGCGCGCGCGGCCGAGCGGTCATTGATTCCCAGGTGGAGATCCCCGAGATTGTTCCGGATTCTGAATTCGAGCGTCCGGTCCCGGAATCGTACGGCCAGCGGCAGGGCCGCTTCATAGGCGGCCAGCGCTTTTTCCCGATTTCCCAGGGAGCTCTCCACGGTGCCGATGTTGGCGAGGCAGCGTGCGGTGTTCCAGAGGTCGCCGCTCTCTCTTCGGATCCGCAGTGCCTCCTCCTGGTGTGCCAGGGCCTCGGGCAGGGAGCTCTGGTGCCACAGCAGGCTTCCCAGCAGGCTCAGGGCCTCCGCCGTGGCGTCCGCGTCCTGTTCGGTGCGGGCGAGGGTGAGGGCGCGGTCGAGGGACTCGAAGGCGGCGGGGTAGCGGGAGGCGTTGGCGAGGGTGGCGCCGAGGTCGATCAGGGCGCGGGCCTCGCGGCGGTCGTTCGCCACCGAACGCCAGTACTCGGCGGCGGCCCGGTGCAGGTCGTGGGCCTCGCTCCAGTAGGCCTGGGCGTCCAGGCGGCCGGCCAGGACGTGGGCCAGCCAGGCGGCGGCCTCGGGGTGGCCGGTGGCGCGGGCGTGGGAGGCGAGGGTGGTCAGGGCGGCCTGTTCGGTGTCCAGCCAGTCCCGTGCCGACTCATGCGAATCCAGGTCAAGATCGTACAACAACGTTTCCATTCCCGGTAATTGACTGAACGTCGGGAGTGGAAGACGTGAACGGCGCGGATACAGGAGCCGGTCCGCCTGGTCGGCCGCGTGCAGCATGAATCCGAGCAGTCGCCGCAGTGCGGCGTCGGCCTCTTCCTCGGCGCCTTCGTCGCGCATCAGGGCGAGCGCGTATTCCCGGAGCAGGTCGTGGAGTTGATACCTTTCGGGTGAATTCTCCTGCAAGAGGTGGCAGTGCAGCAAAGCCTCCAGCAGGTGGTCCGTCTCGTCGACCGGGCGGCCGAGCAGTGCCGCCGCCGCGTGCAGGCCGATGTCCGGTCCGGGGTGGGCGCCGAGCAGCCGGAAGGCCTCCTGCTGATCGGCCGGCAGCGACCGGTAGGACATCTCGAAGGCGCGGGCGACGCTCTCCGTGTCGTGCCGGATCTCGGCGAGCCGGCCGGTCTTGCGGGAGAGCCGCAGCGCGAGGTGCCCCAGGGTCCAGGACGGCCGGGCCTTGAACCGGCTGGCGGCGATCTCGATGGCGAGCGGCAGCAGTCCGCAGCGGTCGACGATCTCGACGATCCGGCTCCGGTCGTCGGCGCGTTCCCGCCCGACCACCGAGGTGAACAGCGCGACCGCGTCGTCCACCGAGAGGATGTCCAGGAAGACCGGTCTGGAGCCCGGGAGTTCGGCGAGCCGCCGGCGGCTCGTGACGAGGATCAGCGCGGCCGGCACCGGCGGCAGCAGCGGCCGCAGCTGGGCCGCGGCGGCGGCGTCGTCGAGGACGACGACCGCGCGCCGGGTGGCGAGCACCTCGGCGCAGAGGGCGAACAGTTCCTCGTTGTCGAGCGGGATGGTGGTGGCCGGCACCCCGAGCCGGCGCAGCAGCGCGGTGGCGACCGCCTGTGGCGAGAGCGGGCTCTGATTCACGGTGTGGGCGCCGAGGTTGAGGTGGACGTACCCCTCGGGGAAGCGGCCGCGCATCAGGTGGGCGGCGTGCAGGGCGAGGGTGGTCTTGCCGACCCCCGCCATGCCGAGGATCGCCGAGACGGTCACCACGCCGCCGTGCTCGGCCGCCTCCTCGGAGCCCCCGAGCAGGCGCCGCAGGTCGTCCCGGCGGCCGATCAGGCGGCGCCCGGAGGACGCGGGCGGTGTCGCGCCGGCGCGCGGGGCGGGGGAGGGGCGCACGGTGGCGGACGTGCGGCCGGCCGGCGCGGTGAGCGGGTCCCCGGCCAGCACCCGCTCGTGCAGCCGGGTCAGGGCCTCGCCGGGCCCGGTGCCGAGGTCGGCGCGCAGCCGGCGGACGATGATCGGGTAGACGGCGAGCGCCTCCGCCGGACGGCCCGCGCCGTGCAGGGCGACCAGCAGGTGGGCCGCGACCCGTTCGTCGGTGGGGCGTTCCTCGCGCAGGGCGGTGAGTTCGGGGACGGTCTCGCCGAAGCGGCCGAGCCGGAGGTCGATCTCGATCCGCAGCAGGGTGGTGGCGAGGCGCTGGTCGGCCATCGTGGCGCGGGTGGACTGGGCCCAGCTGCCGGGCAGTCCCGCGAGCGGTTCGCCGCGCCAGATTTCCTCCGCCCGGCCCAGGACGGTCCGGGCCTGGATGTCCTCGCCGTTCTCGGCGAGTTGGCGGGCATGGCGGGAGAGGTCGACGAAGCGCCAATAGTCGATCAATTGACGATCGGCATGAAGCGTATATGTGTGCGATCGGCCCTTGATGTCCGGGGAGTCGCGGGACGTGCCGAGACCCTCGTCGGCGACGGCCTTTCGCAACTGTTTCCGCATGCGAGAGACGAGGGTGTAGATGCTGGCCACCGCGCTGGGCGGGGGCTCCTCGTCCCACAGTCGGTTGGCCAGCGTCTCGTGGTTGAGCGGGCGGCCGACGTCCAGTGCCAGGGCGGCCAGCAGCCGTCGCCCCTGGTCCGAGGGTATTGCCGACAACTCGCCGTTCACCGAAAGTTCAACCGAACCCAGAAGGTGGAACTCCATTGCGACGCCCCCCGCCGGTTGGCTACCAGCTTGCCGTGCAGGGAGCATCCCACGATTCCGGGGGAGACATCCATACCGCACCCTTCTGTGCGGCAAGGCGTTATTGACACATAACTCAGTCCGGAAGAGCCTCATGTGATATGGGGGTGCGGCCGATTGACCGGTCACACCGGCCGCTCCCGTCACTTCTGTCCATCGTTCTACGGGTAGGGGGAACCAGTGGAGCCGGATCGGTTCGGAGTACCGGGAGTTCGGCAACGGCGGCCCGGCGGGAGCGGCCGATGAGGGAGGGGGACGGCACCCAAGGACCGCACCAACCGGGGCCCGGGACAAGCAACTCGGTCTCCGACACCCGGGTCGGCGGCTCGGTCGTCCAGGCCGGGGAGATCCATCACCTCACCGTCTACGGCCAGGCCGCCGCGCCCCCCGCCCCACCCGCACTGCCCGTCCCGCGCCAACTTCCCCCGACACCAAGATGGTTGGTGGGCAGGGATGACGATCTCGCCGCCCTGGACCGCGAGTTGGAGGAAGCCCCGGACGGCGCGGCCGACGTCACCGTGGTGGTCACCGGCCCGGCCGGGGTGGGCAAGACCGCCCTCGCCGCCCAGTGGCTGCGCCGCCTCGCCGGCCGCTTCCCGGACGGCCAGCTCTACGCCGACCTGCGCGGTCACGCCCCGGGCGGCCCCGCCGACCCCGCCGAGACGCTCGGCGGCTTCCTGCGTGCCTTCGGCATCGCGCCCGTGCCGCGCAGCCTCGCCGAGGGCGCCGCGCTCTGGCGCTCGCTCGCCGCCGAACGCCGGATCGCCGTCCTGCTCGACAACGCCTCCACCGCCGCCCAGGTCCGCCCGCTGCTGCCGGGCTCGGAGCACGCCGTGGTCGTGGTCACCAGTCGCCGCCGGCTCACCGGGCTCGGCATAGACGGCGCCGTGTTCCGGCCGGTCGACGTGCTGTCCGACGACGCCTCGGTGCAACTGCTCGCCCAACGGGTCGGCGCCGAGCGGGTGAACCGCGAACTGGACGCCGCCACCGAGGTGGTGGAGCGCTGCGGCCGGCTGCCGCTCGCCGTCTGCCTGGCCGCCGCCCGGATCGCCGCCCGCCCCGTCCAGCCGCTCGCCGCCACCGCCGAGGCGCTCCACCAGGAGTCCGAGGGTCTCGCCGCGCTCGACATCGAAGGGGAAGCCGTGCGACACGCCCTGGACGCGTCCTTCGAGGTGCTCGGGGCGGACACGGTCCGGCTCTACCGGCTGCTCGGCCTGCTGCCGTTCCCCGTCTTCACCCTCGACGTGGTCTGCGCGGTCGGCGCCCTGGAAGCGGCCGAGGCCGACCGGCTGCTCGGCGGACTCATCGACGTCCACCTACTGGAGGAGATGGAGAACGGCTTCCGCTTCCACGACCTGGTGAAGCTGCACGCCCGGGCGCGCGCCGACGAGGTGCGCGAGCAGTCGGAGGGGCGGGCCGCCGTCGACCGCGTCCTCGACTGGTACCTCGCCACCGCCACCGCCGCCGAGGCGCTGCTGAGCCCCAGCCACCGCACCCTGCGCCGCGACTACGCGGCCCAACCGGTGCCCAGTGTCCGGGAGTTCGAGGACGAGCCGGCGGCCGTCCACTGGCTGGACGCGGAGACCGGCCGACTCGCCGACGCCGTCCGCTGGGCCGCCGCCACCGGCCGGGCCGCCACCGCCTGGCAACTGGTCGACGCCATGTGGCCGCTGTTCCTGCGACTGCGCCCGGCCCGGCTGTGGATCGACGCCCACCGGATCGGCCGCACCGCCGCCCGCGAGGCCGGCGACCACGAGGGCCTGCTGCGGATGCTCACCTCCGGCGGCACCGGCCTGCGCAACGCGGGCCAGGGGGAGGAGGCCGCCACCTGGTTCGCCGAGGCCCTCCAACTGGCCCGCGCCACCGGTCGGCCGCTCGCCGAGGCCGACGCCCTCTACGGCCTGAGTCAGACCCACCGCCCGGCGGGACGCCTCGCCGAGGCGGCCGAGTGCCTGCGCCGCACGGCCGATCTGAGGGAAGCCGGGGGCGACCCGCGCGGCACCGCGCTCGCCCGGCTGGCGCTCGGCGACGTCCTGCTCGCGGACGGCCGCCCCGCCGAGGCCGTCCCCGTCATCACCGACGCCCACCGCGACCTGGTCGCCGTCCCCGCCGCGTACGAGGCGGCCCGGGCGCTCGCCTTCCTCGGCCAGGCCCACGCGGCCCTCGGCGCCCACGACCAGGCCGATCGGTGCTACGCGGAGGCGCTCGCCGAGTTCCGCACCGGACGCGCCCGCCACTGGGAGGCCCGGGTCCTCGAACTCACCGGCGACCTCGCCCGCGCACGCGGCGACCTCACCGGAGCGGCCGCCCGCTACGGCGAGTCCCTCGCCCGTTACGAGGCCCTCTCCGCCCCCGACGCCACCCGCCTCACCGCCGCCCTCGCCGCCCTCGCCGCCCTCGGCACCCCGCCGGGGGAGCCGTAGGGCACGGTCGAGGTCGGTCGCCGGGGGCGTCGCGCCACGGCCGTCGGGTGATGTCCGCCCGCTCGGTCGGTTTCGCCCCTGCCAGCACCTGGTGAGGTGCCGGGCGATCGGACGGCGGCGGCCGGTTGTCGGGTCCGGTCGGTGTGGGGCTGGGGTTCCGTACGGGCTGTCGGGTGGCAGCCGTGGCGCCGGCGAAGCGCCGCTGTCCCCCCGGCCCGCACGCTCGGGGCAATGGGCGGCCGGTCCCGCCGTCCCACCCCGAGGGGGCGGGACGGCGGGCCGCTTCAGCCGGCCAGGGGGCAGCCCGGGCAGGCGGGGTGGGAGGTGTAGGCGGAGGCGGTCAGGGTGGTGATCTCGGCGAGGGTGCGGCCGGCGGCGAGCCAGGTGTGCGCGAGCGAGCCGACGGCCAGCCGCTGTGCGGCCGAGGGCGGGCCGCTGCTCCCCGGTCGGGGCCGGAGCACCAGGCGTCCGCCCGTCCGGGCGAGGACGAGCAGCGTGCCGTCCTCGCCGTCGGCGGTGGCGACCGCGCAGCCGGGGTGGGCCCGCAGGACGGCGGCGAGCCGTAGGCGGGCCGGTCCGGGGGCGGCGGCACCGAGGTGGAGCACGTCGGCGTGGTGGCGCCAGCGGGCGGCGTCGGGGTCGGCGAGGTCGAGCGCCAGGTGCTCGTCGACGAACGCGCGGGTCAGCGGCCCGCCGGACCGGCCGGCCGGCAGCCGGCTGGCGAGCTGTCCGTGGCAGACCCCGGCGGGGGAGTGGATGCGGGCCTCGAAGTGCGTGCCGGGAGCCCCGGCCGACGGCGCGGGGCCGTCGGCCGGGGCGAGCCGCACGGTGTGCAGCGCGGTCACCCGTCCTCCCGTCCGGCCCGGTCGGCCCACCCGGCGTGTCCGGTCCACCCGGCCCGCCCGACCCCGTCACCCGCCGGCCACAGCGGGGCGGGCAGCGGCAGTGCGGGCGGCTCTGGCAGGTGGGCGGGTTCGCCCAGACCGAGGACGCGGTAGAGCAGCCGCCGCATCCGCCGGTCGAAGCAGCCCGGCTGGGAGCTGATCCGCGCCGCGATCGCCGCGTACTCCTCCCGCCGGTACTGCTCGGCGGCGTAGTCGAGTTGGGCGGTGAGCGGGTGGGAGGGGCTGAGCGCCGGGGCGGTGCGGGCCAGCAGCGCCCCGGGCGAGCGCGGGTTGACGTCCCGGTGCGGGTACTCGGCGAGCAGGATCGGCGCGCGGGTCATGGTGCCGTAGAGGGTGACCGAGCCGTGGTCGCCGATGACGAAGTCGGCGGCGACCAGCAGCGGGCGCCAGTCCTCCTCGGGCGCGAGCACCGTGACCGCCCCGCGCGCGGTGGCCGTCGCCCACGACCGGACCGCCCACGGGCCGTGCGCGGCGGCCACGTTGGGGTGGACCAGCAGCGCGGTGCGGTAGCCGTGCCGGGGCAGTTCGGCGGCCAGCCGCGGCAGGACGGCGTCGAGCCGGGTGAACAGCGAGCCGCTGCCCCAGGTGGAGCAGACCAGCACCAGCCGTTCGCCGGGCCGCAGTCCGAGCGCGGCGCGGTAGCGCGCGCGGTCGGGGAGCGCGGCGGCGATCCGGTCGTAGCAGCCGTCGCCGACCACCTCGGTGATCGGCAGCGCCTCGGGGCAGCCGCGGCCGAGTTCGGCGCGCTCGTCCTCGTGGGCGAGCGCGTAGGCGGCGGGCACCAGGCGACCGTGCCAGGTGACGTACTCGGGTCCCAGCCCGGCCACCGTGCGTCCGGCCCCGGCCCCCGCCGGGGACAGCTTGATGTGCCCGGCCCCGTGCGGCAGCCGGACCAGCGGTCCGCGCAGCCGCTCCAGGCCCTGCGAACCGGCGGCCAGCACCAGGTCGAACTCCCGCCGGACGGCCTCCGCCCAGGGCAGCACCGTGCCCCCGAGCCGCCGGAGGTGGGCCGCCGCGCCCCCGTTGAACGCGTGCGGCGCCACCGTGAACTGGACGTGCACCCGCAGGTCCGCGGCGAGCAGCGGATAGATGTCCTGCAGCCGCTGGCCGTAGACCATCGAGTGGACGACGACCAGCACCTCCTTGCAGTCGGTGAGCGTGGCCCACGGACGTCCCGGGCGCGCCGCGCCCCCGCCGGTCCTGTCGCTCCCGTTGATCGCGACGGCCCCGTCGGACCGTTCCCCGTGGTTGACTTCGTCGACTTCCCCGTGCACCAAGGTCATGTCGTTCCCCCTCCTTGATCCCGGACCGGGGCCCCGGGTCTCGGCGGCCCCGGCGGGTGTGTGCCCGGGTGGTCTGGCGGATTCCATGACGGTTCCATGACGGGTCCTGGCCGGTCTTGCACAAACCTTGCGGCGCCCCCGTCCCCACTGCCCGTCCCACGTCCCGGAGCCCCGGACGGCCGAGAAGGGTACTGAGTTCCTTTACGAGGGGTACTGAGTGCCGTATTCTCTCGGGAGAGCCTCGCAGGCTGTCGCGGAGAGTCGACGGGCCAGATCCGGTCAAGGGCCGTTCTGGCACTCAGTACCCTCGCCGTGGCCGAGGCCGTGGACCAGTGCATCCGACCAGTGCACCCGTACCAGGAGAACCGCTCATGAGCTTGAGGATCGTTGTCTGTGTGAAGTACGTGCCGGACGCGACGGGTGACCGTCGTTTCTCGGACGATCACACCACCGACCGGGAGGGCGTG